>NZ_ANBF01000140.1 GCF_000341025.1 Nocardiopsis salina YIM 90010
GCCCGGGCCCAGCGAGCGTGGGCCGCCGCCCCCTACACCGAGCGCGCAGCCGTTCTGCGCCGCGCCGGCGATCTCTTCGCCCAGCACACCGACGAGATCGTCGAGTGGTCGATGCGCGAGACCGGCTCGGCCCGTGGCAAGGCCGGTTTCGAGGTGCACCTGGCCGCGACCGAGGCGCACGAGAGCGCAGCCCTGGCCTCACAACCCAACGGTGAGGTGCTGCGCAGCGAACAGCCGCGCCTGAGCCTGTCCCGGCGGGGCCCGGNTCGGGGTCATCGCGCCCTTCAACTTCCCCCTGATCCTGGGCCTGCGCTCGGTCGCCCCCGCCCTCGCTCTGGGCAACGCCGTGGTGCTCAAGCCCGACCCCCGGACCGCCGTGGCCGGGGGAGCGGTCATCGCCCAGATCCTGCGGGAGGCCGGGCTGCCAGAGGGGCTCCTGCACGTGCTGCCCGGGGGTGCCGAGGCCGGGTCGCGCCTGGTGGAGGAGCCCGCGGTGCGCGTGGTCTCCTTCACCGGCTCCACCGAGGCCGGACGCAAGGTCGGCGAGGCCGCGGGCCGTCACCTCAAGCGCGCACATCTGGAGCTGGGCGGCAACTCCCCGCTCGTGGTCCTGGAGGACGCCGACGTCGAACGCGCCGCCTCGGCCGGGGCGTGGGGTTCCTTCCTGCACCAGGGCCAGATCTGCATGACCACCGGACGGCATCTGGTGCACTCCTCCATCGCCGACGCCTACGTCGAGCTGCTGGCCGCCAAGGCCGAGGCGCTCGCGGTCGGCGACCCGCAGCAGGAAGGCACCGCGCTCGGGCCACTCATCGACGAGGGACAGCGCGACCGGGTGCACGGCCTGGTGAGCCGCAGTGTGGAGGCCGGGGCCCGGGTGCGGGCGGGTGGCACCTACGACGGGCTGATGTACCGGCCCACCGTCCTGGACCGGGTGACTCCCGACACCCCCGCGCACGCCGAGGAGGTCTTCGGCCCGGTCGCGCCCGTCATCGCCTTCGACACCCTGGACGAGGCCGTGGAGATCGCGACAGCCTCCGACCACGGGCTCTCCCTGGGCGTGCTCACCGGAAACCCGATGCGCGGCATGGAGCTCGCCGAACGCATCCCCACCGGCCTGGTGCACGTCAACGACCAGACGGTCGATGACGAGGCCGTGGCTCCCTTCGGGGGTGTGGGCGCCTCCGGCACCGGGTCGCGCTTCGGCGGTACCGCGGCCAACCTGGAGGCCTTCACCGAGACCCAGTGGGTGACGATGCAGGCCGACATCCGCACCTACCCGTTCTGACCCGGGAACCGGGCCGGCGCAGGCGTCGGACGGCGACACCCTGTGCCGCCGTCCGACGCCTGCGCGCAAAACGGTTCGGCAGCACGCCGTGAGACCGGTATGATCACCAATCGACCCACACGGGCGCGTAGCTCAGTCGGCTAGAGCGGTTGCCTTACAAGCAATAGGTCAGGGGTTCGAGTCCCTTCGCGCCCACGTATCCCGGAGGAGTACCGGCCATGCCCCGCCTCAGCGCGGGGCATGGCCGGGACTGCCG
>NZ_ANBF01000141.1 GCF_000341025.1 Nocardiopsis salina YIM 90010
GGTGGAAAAAAGCCGTTCTCAGGGCGTAGGCGCTGGAGTGACCGACCTCGCGGGCGACCGACTCGACCGTGGAGTCGTTGCGTTCGAGGAGATCGGCGGCCATGCACAAGCGCCATCTCGTCAGGTACGACATCGGGGGCTCGCCCAGCAGGTCCGTGAAACGACGGGCCAGGGGGTGCGGGAGACGTTCGCCTCACGCGCCGGCAGCTCGATGGTCCACGGTTGCTGCGGGCATCGTGGAGGGCCGTCGGCGCGGCCCCACCACCGGGGTCCGAGCTCGCCCGGCCGTTGTGGCGGGGGTCTCAGGTCAGGAAGCCCACGCCCGCGATCGTGCCGACGGCCAGCGCGACGGTCCACAGGGCGTTGCTGACCACGGTCCACAGCATCACCGAGTTGCGCGGTGCGCCCAGCAGGACCGCGAACAGTACTGCGAAGTACATGCCCGACAGGAACGGGCCCTGCAGGGCCAGACCGGGCACACCGAAGCGTTCGAACGCCTTGCGCCCGCGCTGTCCGGTGGCCCCGGACCCGATCGGCCGTCCGCGGCGGCGCTCCCACCACGCCAGGAGCCTGGCCGATCCGGTGATGGCAGCGAAGGACACGGCGGTGTTGCTCAGGAAGGCTGTGATTCCGACCGTGACCGGGCTCAGCCCCAGCGCGATGGCCGGCGGTACCGCCAAGAGCTCGACCCACGGGACTGCGGCGCCCAGCAGGACGAGAAGGTGCGCGATGAAGTCGTTCAAGGGTGCTCCGTGTCGGGGGTCGACGGCTCGGGGACCGGGGGAGTGGGACCCGGCGCCCACCGGGTCCTGTCCGTCGGCCTCTGCTGCCTCGCGGCGGTGACCGTGCCTTCAGGCCCTCGTCCCTCGGCTGTGCGAGCGGTCACGGTGCTGCCGAACGCGGTCTCCACCACGATGAGCACGTCCATGGACTCGCTTCCTCCGGGGAGCGGGCGGGGGTCGCCCGCTCTGTCAAGGACGACAGAAATACTGGGTGTGCCTGCCAAAAATTATGGGAGCGGCCCCCACAGAATGGGACCTTGCCGCTCGGGCGATAGGCGCTTCACGCCAGGGCCAGCACCCGGCTCGGCGCCCCAGAAGCGTCCTCACCCGGCATCACCCCGACCACCAGTGTCGCCCCACGCGCGGGCAGGCGCTCCAGCCCGGTCAGGCACTCCAGCCCCCACCGGTCGCCCCGCCCGATCACCTCGTGGGCGCGGAACTCCGTGGACACCCCCGGGTCGGTGCTCAACGTGTCCACCCCGAACCCGGCCACCCCGCGCCGCTCCAGCAGGAACGCACACGCCTCGGCGCTCAGCCCGGGAAAGTGCCACGAACCGTCCTCGGCCACACCCCGTACCGCGCTGTCGCCGTGTGCCCACCGGGTGTCCCACCCTGACAGCATCAGCACCGCCGCGCCCTCCGGGACCGGGCCGTGCAACCGCTCGTGATCGAGTACGTCCTCGACCGTGAGCACCGTGTCGGGGTCGCGAGAGGCCCGCTCGCGCACGTCCACGACCACCGCCGGGGCCACGAGCTCCTCGGGCGCGATGTCGGGCACCAGCCGCCCGCCCCCGACCACGTGGCCCGGCGCGTCCAGGTGGGTGCCGGTGTGCTCCAGGAAGCTCCACCGATTGAGGTGGAACCCGATCTCCCCCTCGGGCAGCGGCGGTTCCACCGTCTCGCGTGCGGGCTTCTCCTCGTCGAACGTGGCCATCGACGGCGACAGCACATGGCTCAGGTCCACGACCCGTCCGGGCCGTGACGGCCACGCGCTCCCACTCGATGCCGGACGCCGGCTCTCGTCGGGTGCCGCGCCGCCGGTCCGCGCGCGCACGGTCTCACCGGTTCCGTTCAGGCACATGGTCGCTCCTCCTTCTCGTTCCTCGGGTACTTCTGCCCCGCGCAGTGCACCACACCCGTGCCGGTGCGGACACACCGCCGCTCGGCCGTCCACGAGTCGGGGGAGACTACCGGGGTACGGGGTACGCCGACGGGTTCTGCCGGACGACGCCCCGGCCATGCAGTGGTGGCTCAGCACCCGGTTCCGCAGCGACGGGTCCGTCTGCGGGGTGTCCGAGGCCCCGCCCGGAGCGGACCCTTATGGGGACCGCACACGGGACGCACTAGCCTCGGAACGAGGAAAGGGGATGGTATGCGGGTTGTGGTCATCGGTGCCGGGGTCGGCGGTCTGGCGCTCGCCGCCGGTCTGGTCGAGCGCGGTGTCCAGGTCGAGGTGCACGAGCGGGCCGATCGGTTGAGCGGTGGGGGAGGGGTCGGGCTGTACCCGAACGGCGTGGCGGCCCTCAACGAGCTCGGCGTGAAGGTGGACGACCTGGGTCGGCCCATCGACGTCCTGGAGACCAGGGACACCAAGGGCCGGGTCACCCTCGGCATCGACGTCGCGCTCATCGGCGAACACCTCGGATTCACCGCACGCACCGTGACGCGGCGTGCCCTGCTCGACCGGCTCTCCCATCACCTGCCCGACGGCGTGCTCCACTTCGGTCGCGAGTGCACTGGCGTTCGCCTGCACGCCGACGGCACCGCCAGCGCCGTCTTCTCCGACGGGACCCGCAGTACCGGCGACGTCGTCGTGGGCGCCGACGGGGCCGGTTCGGTGGTGCGCACCCATCTGCTGGGGGAGGAACCGCCGTCCATGGGGCGGTGGGCGAGCTGGCAGGGCCTGACCACCCTCGACTCCCCGCGTGCGGCCGGGCGCGTGTGCTCCCAGACCCAGGGGCGCCAGGGAACCTGCGGCATCATGCCGGCCGGGCACGGGCTCGTGCAGTGGTGGTTCGACGTGCGCTGGCGCCGCGGGCTGCCGGTGACGGACGACCCCGTGCCGGTGCTGCGCGAGCTGTTCTCCTCCTGGACCGACCCGGACGTGCGCAGCGTCCTGGACCAGGCCGAGAGTTCGGACATGACCTTCGCCCCGCACCTGAACACCCGGGTGCAGGGCGCCTGGGGACAGGACAACACGACGCTGCTGGGCGATGCGGCCCACACCTTCCCGCCGGCCACCGCACAGGGCGCCAATCAGGCGCTGGAGGACGCGTGGGCGCTGGTGACCGCGCTCAGTGACAGCGGGGCCCGGGCGGATGCCGCCTGGGCGCTGCGCAGGTACGAGGAGGTGCGCCACCGCCCGGCCGCGGTCGCCTCCGTCACCTCCTCGCTCAACGGGATGCAGCGCATCCGGCTGCCGCGGGTGCCCGTCCGAGGGCTGCGTGAGTTGCCCGCCAACGCCGCCACCCGCTGGTTCGGCGGATATCTGTCGGCGGTGAGCAACGTGCTGACGGGACAGCGGCCCTGAGCGGTCGGCAGGGCCGTCTCCGAGAGGATGCCGGGTCTGAGCGTTCAGTGTCCGGCGCTGGTGCCGCGCACCACCAGCCGCGTGGGCAGTACACGCTCGGGTTCGGCCACCCGCCCGTTGTCCAGTGCCTCGACGACCAGGTCCCCGCCGGTGCGCCCCTGTTCGTGCACCGGCTGGGCCACGGTCGACAGGTCCAGCAGTTCGGCCAGCTGGTGGTCGTCGAAGCCGATGACCGACATCCCGCGCCCGACCTCGATGTTGGAACGCCGCAACGTGCGCAGCGCCCCGATCGCGACCTCGTCGGACTCGGCGAAGACCGCGGTGGGCGGGGTCGCGGCCGAGAGCAGTTCCGCCATCGCCTGCGCCCCTCCTTCCAGGCCCCAGGGCGCCGAGACCACGTACGCCTCGGGTACCTCCAGGCCCCGTTCGGCCATGGCGTCGCAGAACCCGGCGTAGCGTTCGTGGGAGACCGCGCCGTGTGTGCCCAGCAGAGTGGTCGAACGCAGGATCGCGATGCGCTCGTGTCCGAGGTTGGTCAGGTGCCGGGTGGCGCCCGCGGCCCCGGCGTGGTCGTCCACGTCGGTGAAGGGGCGGCCGGAGGGGCGGGTGCTGACCCCGACCACGGGCAGGTCGGCCGCGGCGAGCAGGCCCTCCTCGTCCGGCGTGAGCGTCGTGCCCACGACCGCGAGCGCGTCCACACGGTGTCGGAAAGCCCGGCGGTCGAAGAACTCCGCGCGTTCCTCACGTCCCTGGAGCCGGTAGAGCACCAGGTCCAGACCGTGTTCGTGCAGGCGTTCCTGGAGCCCGGCCACCGCCGTGGAGTGGAACCAGCCGTCGATACGGGGCACCAGCACGCCCACCGCGCCGGTGCGCCCGCCGGCCAGCCGTGAGGCCGAGGCCGAGACGCTGTAGCTGAGTTCGTCGGCCACGCGCAGGATCTGTTCGCGCTGGGCGCGGGAGACGCCGGGGCGGCCGCGCAGGGCCCGGGAGACCGTGGAGACCGCCACACCGGCGGCGTCGGCGACGTCGGCCATGGGGGCCGGGCCGCCGGGAGGTGGGTGCTCGTTCACGCCCTCACGGTAGCAGTTGCGCAAGCGCTTGCCCAGATTTCCCCATATGGTCACATCATTTCTCGCGTGTTACCGTCCTCTTCACAGAGTTTCACCCTGGTCAGAGCGGTGCCCCCGCCGAGTTCTCCCGGGCTCCAAGACGCAAACGTTTGCGAAACGAGGTGAGCGGCGTGAGATCCCCAAGCGCCGACGGACCCCCGCGCAGAGGCCTGCAGAAGGCGGCCCTCGCGCTCGCGGTCACCACCGTCCTGGCCGGCTGCGCCACGGACCACGCCGACCCCGTCGCCGGCCAGAGCACCGATGTGCCCGACGAGCCCGTCACCATCACCTGGCAGGCCGCGCCGTTCGGCAACCGCGGCGACGACGCCCGCGTGTGGCTCGTGGAGGAGTTCGAACGCCTCCACCCCACGATCGAGGTCGAGGTCGTCAGCGCCCCCACCAACGTCGACACCAACCGGGCCGGCCTGTCCACGCAGATCATGGGCGGTTCCTCCACGCCCGACATCTACAACGGCGACGTCGCCTGGTCGGCGCAGATGGCCGATGCCGGTCTCGCCCTGCCCGTCGACGAGTACCTGCCCGACGACTACTTCGACGGGTTCGACCCCGCCGTGGTCGAGGCCGCCTCCTACGAGGGCCGCACCTACGGCGTCCCCCTCACCCTCGACCAGTCCTTCCTCTACTACCGCGCCGACCTGCTCGAGGAGCACGGGCTCGAGCCGCCCACCACGTGGGAAGAGGTGGCGGAGCAGTCGCGCCTGCTCATCGACGAGGGGGAGGTCGACCACGGGCTCGCCTACCAGGGGGCCGCCTACGAGGGCCTGACCGCCGTGACCAACGAGTTCGTGTCCGCGGCCGGCGGCGGGATCCTCGACGACGATCTCGAGTCACCCGTGATCGACGAAGCACCCGCCCATGAGGCCGTCGAGTTCATGCACGGCCTGGACGAGGAGGGCCTGACACCCGCCGGGGTGTCCACCTTCGAGGAGCCCGAGTCACTGCAGTCCTTCACCAACGGCCGGAGTGCGTTCCTGCGCAACTGGGCCTACGCCCACGCCACCGCCGAGGACCCCGAGATGTCCGAGATCGCCGGGGACGTCGGCGTCACGGCGATGCCCGCGTTCGAAGGGCAGGACACCCGCGCCTCCAGCGTCGGCGGCTGGAACGTCTACCTGAACCCGCACACTCAGAACCTCGGCGCCTCCCTGGCCTTCCTCACCTGGATCACCAGCCCCGAGATCCAGTCCGAGACGGCCGAACGCTCCTCCACGGTGCCCACCCTGGACTCGGTCCGCGAATCCGAGGAGATCCGCGCGCTCTCACCGGTCATCGACGCCGCCCCCGACAACGACCTCGTCTCCCGCCCCACCTCCACACCCCACTACACGCAGGTCTCCCAGGCCGTGTTCAGCAACGTCAACGCCGTGCTCTCCGGGACCGAGGAGACCGGGGACGCACTCGGCGAGGCCCGCGGCGCCGTGCAGTCGGCGCTCGACGGAAGGAGCCTGTGAGGTGACCGCCCACACCCAGGACCCGGCCCCCGCCCGGGCCACCGGGACCGAGCGTGTCCGCACGGCCCGGTCGCCGCGCACCGGCCGTGCCCAGCGGGCCGCCACCCGCACCGCCTGGGTCTATCTGACCCCCACCCTGGTCGTCGTCGGGGCCGTCACCGTCTTCCCGGTGCTGTTCTCCCTGGCGATGAGCTTCTCGCACGTCAACCTGTCCTACTCGGGCTTCGAGCTCGAAGGGCCCACCCTCGACAACTACGTCGCCCTGTTCACCAGTGCACGCTGGTACAGCGCTCTGGCGTTCACGCTCTTCTACACCGTCGTGACCGTCGCCGTGGAGCTGGCGCTGGGCACCCTCGTCGCACTCGTGCTCGAACGCCTCACCGCGGGCCGCGGCTGGCTCATGGCCCTGCTCCTGGTGCCCTGGGCGATGATCACGGTGGTCTCCGCCCAGTTGTGGGCGTTCATGCTCAACTCCTCGTACGGGGTCGTCTCCTGGTTCTTCGACCTGGTCGGCCTCGAGGTCGTCATCCTCGGCGAGCCCGCACCCGCCGTCGCCGCGGTGATGATCGCCGACATCTGGAAGACCACCCCGTTCGTGGCGATCATCGTCCTTGCCGGGCTGGTCACCATCCCCCGAGAGCAGTACGAGGCCGCGAGCATCGACGGGGCCGGCGCTTGGCACAGCTTCTGGAGGATCACCCTCCCGCAGTTGACCTCCACGCTGGCCATCGCCGTCCTGTTCCGCACCCTGCAGTCCTTCGGCGTCTTCGACCTGCCCTTCGTCATGACCGGTGGCGGGCCCGGAACGGCCACCGAACCCCTGGCACTGCTCGGCTGGCGGGTGATGTTCCAGAGCCTGAACCTCGGCGCGGGAGCCGCCGTCGCCGTGACCACCGGAGGGATCGTCCTGGTCATTTGTCTGCTGGCGCTCAAGCTCTTCCGCGCCCAGGTCGGGGAGGTACGCCGATGACTGCCACGGCCGTGAAACAGTCCCGCCGCCGGGGGCGGCGCCGTGTGTTCAACACGGTCAACGTCAGTGCCGTCGCCATCGCTCTGATCACCGCGGCGCCCATCTACTGGCTTCTCGTCAACTCGATCACGCCCACGGGCGAGATGGGTACCTTGCCGCCCACGTTCTGGCCCGCCGACCCCACTCTCACCCACTACGAGGAGGCTTTCGGGCAGCACGCGTTCGGCCGCTACCTCTTCAACAGCCTGCTCGTGGCCTGCCTGGCCACGACCACGGTGCTGGGGCTGTCGCTGTTCGCCGGTTACGCGCTCGCGCGCATGCCCGTGCGCGGCAAGGGCCCGATCATGGTGTTCCTGCTGATGATCTCGGTGTTCCCGACCATCGCCGTGGTGACGCCGCTGTACATGATCGAGCGCTCCCTCGGGCTTCTGAACACGCACATCGGGCTGATCCTGCCGTACGTGGCCTTCAATCTGCCGTTCGCGGTGTGGATCATGCGCAACTACCTCAAGGACCTGCCCTACGAACTGGAGGAGTCCGCGCAGATCGACGGTGCCTCGACCACGCGCACCGTATGGTCGGTCATCCTGCCCACGGTCCGCCCAGGGCTCTTCGCGGTCGGTGTCTTCACCTTCACCGCCTGCCTCACCGAGTTCCTCATGGCGATGACCTTCAGCAGCGAGGACGAAATGCGCACCGTGCCCGTCGGTATCGCGCTCTTCGGGTCGGAGTTCGAGGTCCCCTTCGGCACCATCTTTGCCGCCTCGGTCGCCACCGTGCTGCCGATCGCGGTCCTGGCCCTGGTCTTCCGCCGGGCCGTCGTCGCGGGCATGACGGCCGGCGCCGTCAAGGGCTGAGGTCTGCCCGCCGTTGTCCACACAGGAAAGGATCCCTCCCGTGCCCGACCGCGACTGGTGGCGCGACGCCGTGGTCTACCAGATCTACGTGCGCAGTTTCCACGACTCCGACGGTGACGGGGTCGGTGACCTGCCCGGGATCACCGCACGCCTGGACCACCTCGAGGGCCTCGGGGTCGACGCCCTGTGGCTGACCCCCTTCTTCCCCTCCCCGCTGGCCGACGGGGGGTACGACGTACGCGACTACCGCGGCGTCGATCCCGTGTACGGGGACATGGACGACTTCCGCACCCTGGTGGGGGCCGCCCACGCACGCGGGATCCGCATCATCATCGACATCGTGCCCAACCACTGCTCCGACCAGCACCCGTGGTTCCAGGAGGCTTTGGCCGCCGCGCCCGGATCGCCCGAACGCGACCGGTTCGTCTTCCGCGACGGGGCAGGCCCCGACGGGGCGCAACCGCCCTCGGACTGGCAGTCCAAGTTCGGCGGCCCGGCCTGGGAACAGGTGCCCGACGGCCAGTGGTACATGCACATCTTCGCCCGCGAGCAGCCCGACCTGAACTGGCACAACGAGGAGGTGCGCGCCGACTTCCTGCGCACACTGCGGTTCTGGTGCGACGCCGGCGTGGACGGGTTCCGGGTCGACGTGGCCCACGGGATGTTCAAGGACCTCGAGGAACCCCTGCGCCCCACCCTCGGCAACGACGCGGCCCCGCTCATGTCGCCCCCGGCCGGCGACGACCACCCCTTCTGGGACCGCGACGAGGTGCACGAGGTCCACCGGGAGTGGCGCAAGCTCCTGGAGTCCTACGACCCGCCCCGGATGGCCGTGGCCGAAGCCGGGGTGAGCCTGGACCGTCTGCCCCTCTACGTGCGCGACGACGAACTCCACCAGGCGTTCAACTTCTTCTACCTGCGTTGCCCCTGGGACGCCCGCGAGCTGCGCACCACCATCGACCGGTCGCTGGCCGGGCTGGAGGGGATGCAGGCCGCGCCGAGCTGGGTGCTGTCCAACCACGACCAGATCCGGCACCGCACCCGGTACGGGCTGCCCCCGGACGTGGACCAGAACGCCTGGCTGCACTCGGCAGGCACGCAGCCCCCCGTGGACGACGCACTCGGCCTGCGCCGCGCCCGCGCCGCGGTGATGCTGACCATGGCGCTTCCCGGGGCGGCCTACGTCTACCAGGGGGAGGAACTGGGGCTGCCCGAGGTCGCCGACCTGCCCGAGTCCGCCCTGGACGACCCCATGTACCACCGCAGCTCCGGCGAGTTGAAGGGCCGCGACGGCTGCCGGGTGCCCCTTCCCTGGGAGGCCGGCCGGCCCGGGTACGGTTTCGGGTCGCCCGAGCCCTGGTTGCCCCAGCCCGCTCTGTGGGGTGAGCTGGCCGCCTCCGAACAGACCGGTGAGGGGTCGGTGCTCACGCTCTACCGGAACGCCATCGCCCTGCGCCGCGAACGCTGGGTGGGCGCCGGGGACCTGGAGTGGTACGGCGATCCGGAGCACCCGGACCTGCTGCGGCTCACCCGTGGAACCCTGATGTGCGCGGTCAACCTCGGAACGCGGGCCCTACCGCTGCCCGAGGGCGAGCTGCTGCTGCACAGCGACCCCGAGCACACCGGGGAGTTGGGTCCCGACCGGGCCGTGTGGGTGGACACCGCTCCGCGCTGAGCCGGCCGGGCCCGCCCCGCGCAGGCAGGGACCCTGCGCCCGCTGTCGGGGCGCCCGGTGTGTTCCGCCCCTCCCGTGCAGCGGGTACCTCGGGTACCAGCCGGTCGGTATGCTGGCACGGTTGGCACGCGAGGACCCGCGACGAGGCGGGGACACGAGGTGAGGCAAGAATGGCACAGGCGCGCGAGGACGACGGCAACGGCACCGAGACGGGACCGGTGCCCGAACGGCTCCTGAGGGCCGCGACCCGGTTGTTCGCCGAGCGCGGTTACGAGGGCACCTCCGTGCAGGCGATCGTGGCGGCCGCCGGCGTGACCAAGGGAGCCATGTACCACTACTTCGGTTCCAAGGACGACCTGCTCTACGAGGTCTACGCGCGTGTGCTGCGAATGCAGACCGACCACCTCCTGGAGATCGCCGGCCGCCCCGAACCCGTCACCGACCGGGTGCACGCCGCGGCGGCCGACGTCATCGTCACGAGTGTCGACAACCTCGACGACACCGTCATCTTCTTCCGGTCGATGCACCAGCTCGGCGAGGAGAAGCAGCGCACGGTGCGGGCCGAGCGCCGCAAGTACCACGAGCACTTCCGGTCCATGATCGAACAGGGGCAGGCCGAGGGGACCTTCCGCACCGACGTCTCCGCCGATCTCGTCGTGGACTTCTACTTCGGGTCGGTGCACCACCTGAGCACCTGGTACCGCGAGGGCGGTCCGCTGACCGGCGCGGACGTGGGGCGCCACTTCGCCGATCTGCTGATCTCGTCGCTGACGCCCACCCGCTGACCCGCAGGACGCGGGGACCGGCCGCAGGTGGCAGGATGGGCGGGCTGTACCCGGCTGCGACGCAGCGCAGACCACCCAGGGGATCCTCGTGAAGGCGTTTCTCGCATCCAGCGGCGTACGACCGTCGCTGCACACCTACTTCATCACCGCCATGTCCTCGATGGCGCTGGGCCTGTTCGCCTCGCTGATCATCGGGCTCATCCTGCAGACCGCCGGTGAGCAGACCGGGGTCGGAGTGCTGGTCGAGGTCGGCGAACTGGCGATGGCGATGATGGGTCCGGCGATCGGTGTGGCCGTCGCCCATTCTCTGGGTGCGCCGCCCCTCGTGTTGTTCTCGTCGGTGGCCACCGGTGCGGCCGGTGCTGAACTGGGTGGGCCGGCCGGGGCGTTCCTGGCGGCGCTGGTGGCGGCCGAGGCCGGGAAACTGATGTCGGGCCGGACCAGGGTCGACATCGTGCTCACCCCGCTGACCACGGTGGGAGTCGGCTTCGCGGTGTCCTGGGTGGCGGGACCGGTCATCGACGCGGGGTTGCGCCGCTTCGGCGCGCTCGTCAACTGGGCCACCGAGCAACAGCCTCTGATCATGAGCGTGCTCGTGGCGGTGCTCATGGGCCTGGCGCTGACCCTGCCGGTCTCGTCGGCGGCCATCGCGGTCATGCTCGACCTGAGCGGCCTGGCCGCGGGTGCGGCGGCCGTGGGTTGCGCCGCGCAGATGGTCGGCTTCGCCGTTGCCGGTTACCGCGACAACGGGTGGGGCGGCCTCGTCTCCCAGGGGCTGGGGACGTCGATGCTGCAGATCCCCAACGTCTTCCGCAACCCCCGGATCCTGATCCCTCCGACGCTGGCCGGCGCGGTCACCGCCCCGATCGCGACGGCCGGGTTCGCGCTGCAGAACAACGCCGCGGGTGCGGGGATGGGCACCTCCGGGCTGGTGGGCCCGATCATGACGCTGAACACGATGGGCGACTCGTCCTACGTGCTCGGCCTGATCGTGGTGTTCTTCTTCGTGCTTCCCGCGCTTCTGGCCTGGGTGTTCGCCACCCTGCTGCGGCGTATCGGGTGGATCGCCGACGGGGACCAGACCATCACCTCCGGCTGACCCGTACGGCCGTGCTCAGCAGTCGACGACGGCGAACGCACGGACCGTGAAAGTGCCCATCCCGCGGATCTTCGGCGGCACCGCGGAGAACCGCGCCGAACGGCCCACCAGCTGCTCGAGCCCGGTCAGGTGCTCCACGATCGGGATCTCTGCGGCCAGCAGCGCTGAGTGCGCGGGCCGCGTCCCGCCCGAGGTGTCGTCGATGTTGACCGAGTCGATGCCGACCAGCGCCGCACCGCGTTCGGCCAGGAGCTCGGCGGTCTCCCCGGTGACGAAGGGGTGCTCGGACGCGCCGTAGCCCTCGGTGCCCCAGTGGCGGTCCCACCCGGTCGCGAACAGCACGGCCGCGCCCTCGACCTCGACACCGTCCAGGGTCTCGGGGCCGATCGCCCGGTCCCGTGTCGCCACGACCGCCGCCGGGAGGTCGGTCACGGCGTGCAGGGGCAACACCGCCAGGTCGTGGCCGTCGGGGTAGCGGTGCGCGGGTGTGTCCAGGTAGGTGCCGGTGTTGGCGACCATCGAGATGCGGCCGATGTGGAACTCGGTCCCGGCGTCGTAGTGTTCCCGGGAGGTGTCCCGGCTGAGGTGGTCGGAGATCTCGGGCCCGGGCAGCCCCGGATACGTGGTCATCCCGTGCTCGATCTCGTGGCTGAGGTCGATCAAGGTCCGGGGCATCGGCGTCTCCTCCGGTCGGTTCCGAGCGGAACCTTACCGACAGTGCTCCGGCCGTGCCTCACCGGCCTTCCGACGCGCTCGACCCGGCATCGGCGGTGGCCCGAACGCCGAGCCCGCCCCGGGCGGCCGGGGCGGGCTCGGGAGAGCAGGGCCGGCGGTTACTGGTACTTGCGCAGCTCGGCCCGGCCGAGGGAGCGAAGGTGCACCTCGTCGGGGCCGTCGGCCAGGCGCAGCGTGCGCACGCTCGCCTGCCACCGGGCCAGCGGGAAGTCCTGGCTCACACCTGCGGCGCCGTGCGCCTGCACCGCCTTGTCCAGGATCCACTCCACCGTGCGCGGCGTCGCGATCTTGATCGCCTGGATCTCGGAGTGCGCACCCTTGTTGCCCACTGTGTCCATCAGGTAGGCGGTCTTGAGCACCAGCAGCCGCAGCTGCTCGATGGCCACCCGCGCCTCGGCGATCCACTGGCGAACCACACCTTGGTCGGCCAGTGGGCGTCCGAACGCGGTCCGGTCCAGGACACGGCGGCACGTCAGCTCCAGCGCCCGCTCGGCCATCCCGATCGCCCGCATGCAGTGATGGATCCGGCCCGGGCCCAGGCGGGCCTGCGCGATGGCGAACCCCTCGCCCTCGCCGCCGATCAGGTTCTCCGCAGGCACCCGCACATTGTCGAAGACCACCTCGGCGTGCCCGCCGTGGTCGCTGTCGTCGTAGCCGTACACGTGCATTCCCCGCTCGACCCTCAGCCCCGGGGTGTCGCGCGGCACCAGCACCATGGACTGCTGCTTGTGGCGCTGGGCGTCCGGATCGGTCTTGCCCATCACGATGAAGATCTCGCACGCCGGGTTGAGCGCACCGGTGATGTAGAACTTGCGGCCGTTGATGACGTACTCGTCGCCCTCACGCACGATGCTCGTGGTGATGTTCGTGGCGTCGGAGGAGGCCACCTCGGGCTCGGTCATCGCGAACGCGGAACGGATCCGTGCGTCCAGCAGTGGTTCCAGCCAGCGCTTCTTCTGCTCCTCGGTGCCGAACATCGTCAGCACCTCCATGTTCCCGGTGTCGGGTGCGGCGCAGTTGAGCGCGTTCGGCCCCAGCCCCGGGCTCCGGCCGGTGATCTCGGCCAGAGGCGCGTAGCTCAGGTTGGACAGCCCTCCGTGCTCGGGGTGGCCGGCCAGGAACAGGTTCCACAGGCCTCGCCGGCGCGCCTCGGTCTGCAGCTCGGCCACCACCGGCGGGACGGACCAGGGGTCCTCGCGCTCGGCCATCTGCCGGGCGAAGACCTCCTCGGCCGGGTGGACGTGCTCGTCCATGAAGGCCAGGAGCTTGGTACGCAGTTCCTCGGTCGCGGGGTCGTGTGCGAAATCCATCAGTCCTCCTGCAGTGTGGCGTGGGCGCGCTCGACCAGGATCGGGACCACCTCGCCGATGGTGTCGAAGCCGGCCCCCACGGTCAGACCCTGGCTGTGCCGGTAGTGGATGCCCTCCGCGATGACCGCGAGCTTGAAGCAGCCGAAGGCCACGTACCAGTTCAGGCGGGACACGTCGCGCCCGGTCGCGGCCGCGTAGGTCTTGACCAGCTCCGATGCGCTGGGGAAACCCTCCGCGGAGGTTGCGGGGGAGAGGCCGCCGGTGACCGAGTGCTCCTTGTAGACCAGCATCAGACCCAGGTCCACCAAGGGGTCGCCGAGGGTGGCCATCTCCCAGTCCAGGACCGCTGTCAGGCGGCCGTCGCCGGTGACGAGCACGTTGTCGAGCCGGTAGTCGCCGTGCACGATCGCGGGCGCGCCCTGCTCGGGCAGCGTCTGCGCCAGACGCTCCTGCAGTTCGTCGATCCCGGGGATGTCGCGGCTGCGCGAGGCGTCCAGCTGCTTGCGCCAGCGCCGCACCTGGCGCTCCAGGAACCCGGCGGGTCGGCCGAAGTCGCCCAGGCCCACCGATTCGGGGTCGACCGCGTGCAGGCTCCCCAGTGTGGTGATGAGTTCGCGCCCGATCTCGCGGGTGCCCTCCACCCCGAAGGGCGCGATCTCCTCCCGGGTGCGCAGCGGGACACCGTCGGCGTGCTCCATGACGTAGAAGGGGGCGCCGAGCACCTCGGTGTCCTCGCACAACAGGTAGGTGCGGGGAACCGGCACGTCCGTCTCGCGCAGGCCGGTCATCACCCGGTACTCGCGGGACATGTCGTGCGCTGTGGCCAGCACGTGCCCCAGGGGAGGACGGCGCACCACCCAGCGGCCGGAACCGTCGGTGACGGTGTAGGTGAGATTGGACTTGCCGCCGGTGATCACCTCGCCGCTGAGCGGGCCCGAGATCATCCCGGGGGCCTCGTGGTCCAGGTACGCGCGCAACCGGTCCAGGTCCAGTCCGGGCAGTTCCTCTGTCATCGTCGTCTCGGGCACCCCGCGGGGCGGCCCGCTCCTTTCTGGACTGTGTCGTTCTGGGCGCGGGGTCAGTCGGTCGCGCCGTCGACCTTGGCCTGCAGGCGGCGCATGCCTTTCAGCCAGCGGTCGGTGTCTGTGGCCCGGGCCGCGTAGAAGTCGGCGACCTTCGGGTGGGGCAGGATCAGGAACCGCTCGTCGGCCATCGCCTCCATGACGGCGTCGGCGACCTCCTCGGGGGTGATGGCGTCCGCGCTCAGGAGCGCCTGGCCCACGTCACCGCTGTCCTCCAGCAGGGAGGTGCGCACTCCCAGGGGGCACACGCACTGCACGGCCACCCCGCGGTCGCCGTAGGTGGCCGAGAGCCATTCGCCGAACGACAGGGCCGCGTGCTTGGTGACCGAGTAGGGGGCGCTGCCCAGCATGGTGAGCAAGCCCGCCGCGGAGACCGTGCTGATGAAGTGGCCGCGGCCGCGCTCGACCCACCCCGGAACCAGGGCGCGGGCCGCCCGCACGTGGGCCATGACGTTGACCTGCCAGGCGAAGTCCCAGTCGGAGTCTGGCGCCTGGGGGCCGCCGGCCACCCCGGCGCCGGCGTTGGCGACGTACAGGTCGATGCCGTCCAGGTGGGCCCCGGCCTCGGCCACGAGCGCTGTCACGCCGTCCTCGGAGGCGGCGTCGCCGGGCACGGCCAGGCCGCCGATCTCGGTGGCCACGGACTCGGCGGCCGCGGCGTCCAGGTCGTTGACGACCACGTCCGCGCCTGCGGCGGACAGCTTTCGGGCCAGCGCCGCGCCGATGCCGTTGCCCGCTCCGGTCACGACCGCCCCGGTTCCGGTCAGGTCCATGTCACAGCCCCCCGGTGAGGGTCGACCCGCCGTCGACGACGAGGGTGCGGCCGGTGACCCAGGCGGCATCGTCGGAGAGCAGGAAGGCCACGGCGCCGGAGACGTCCTCGGGCACACCCAGGCGCTTCATGGGGTACTGGGCCGAGACCTCGCCCTCGCGGCCCTCGTAGAGCGCCTCGGCGAAGCGGGTCTTGACCACCGCGGGGGCGACGCCGTTGACGCGGATCCCCGGGGCCAGCTCCACGGCGAGCTCCTCGGTGATGTGCTTGACCATGGCCTTGGTGGAGCCGTAGAAGCCGATGCCGGGAGCGGGCTTGAGGCCGGCGACGGAGGAGACGTTGACGACCGAACCGCCGTGCTCGCCCATCCAGGCCTTGTACGACTTCTGCACCCAGGAGATGGCCGAGAGGGCGTTGACGTCGACCATCTTGCGGGCGGCGTCGAGGTCGAGCTCGATCATGGGCCCGAAGACCGGGTTGATGCCGGTGTTGTTGACGAACATGTCGAGGCTGCCGAAGGCCTCGATGGTCGCGGAGATCGCCTCGTCCTGGTGCTGCGGGTCGTCGGCCTTGCCCGGAACGGCGATGGCGTGCTCGGGCCCGCCGAGGGCCTCGACCGCTTCCTCGAGCGGCTCGGGTCTGCGCGCGGTGATGCACACGCGGGCACCCTCGTCCACGAGCCGCTGGGCGATGGCCAGGCCGATGCCTCGGCTGGCCCCGGGGATGACGGNCCCGGTGATGACGGCCGTCCGTCCGGCGAACCGGGAAGTCATGGAACTCTCCTTAGACCGACTGGTCGGTATGCCAGGGCGACTCTATGTCCGCCGGGGTGCGCGCCGCAAGGGGTGGGGGCCCGGCGGCGGCGCCACAATGGGGCGGGCGGGGCGCCCGGCCCCGCCTGGACGAGACGAGTGGGGGCCACGCATGGCGACCGAGGTCGTGAACCGCCCGGACGAGCGCCGGTACGAGATCATCAGCGACGGAGAGGTCGCCGGGTACTCCGAGTACATCCTCACCAACGACCTCATGACCTTCACCCACACCGAGATCGACACCGCTTTCGAGGGGAAGGGTTTGGGTGGAACTCTCGTCCGCGGAGCTCTCGACGACGTACGCGGGCGCGGCCTGTCGGTTCTGCCGCTGTGCCCGTTCGTCAAGGGCTGGATCGAACGCCACCCGGACTACGTCGACCTGGTCTACCGCTCACCGGAGGAGTGAATCGGCCCCGGCGGGAGTGAACGATGGTGGCGGGTGACTGCTGACGTGGGGCGGCCCTTCGGGGTGTTCCCCTCCCGAGGGGCGGCGGTCGGGGCAAGAGCAGAGGTCGCTCTGCCGGTCGGGCGCCCGCGGGGCCCGTTCCGTTTCCGGGTTCCGTGCGGCACGTCATGGCGGGCGAGGTCTTGCGCCCTCGTGCCTAACGTTGTTAGGTGTAGGGCCCACACCATGACGGGAGGACACACGTGGACGCCGAACTCACCGTGGAGACCCCCAGCGGCCGCTTGCGGGGCACCCCCTCGCCCCACGCGCGCACCGGCACGGTCGTCGTCCACCGGGGCATCCCCTACGCGCAGGCCCCCTTCGGCGAACGTCGCTTCGCCGCCCCTGCGCCTCCGGTCCCCGTCGACGGAGTCCGGGACTGCACGGCCCCTGGGCCCCCTGCGCCCCAGGGCGAGCTGCTCATCGGCGCGGCCGGCTGGACCCCCGAGACCCCGCGCGAGTGCCTGGTCCTCAACGTGTGGAGCAGCGTCCGAGCCGGCGAGAACGCCCCCGTCCTGGTGTGGATCCACGGCGGTGCCTACCTGGTCGGCTCGGCCTCCGAACCCACCTACGACGGCACCCGGTTGGCCGAGACCGGGCTCGTGGTGGTCGGCATCAACTACCGGGTCGGCTTCGAGGGCTTCGCCCACGTGCCCGGCCGCCCCGACAACCGCGGCCTGCTCGACCAGATCGCCGCCCTGCGCTGGGTGCACGAGAACATCGCCTCCTTCGGCGGAGACCCCGGCAACGTCACCGTCGCGGGGGAGTCGGCCGGCGCCGGATCGGTGGCGGCCCTCATGGCCATGCCCGACGCACGCGGCCTCTTCCACCGAGCCATCGCCCACAGCCCGCCCGGGGACATGGTGCTCACCGACACCGCGCGCCTGGTCTCCGAACGCTTCGCCGAGGTCCTCGGTGTGCCCCTGGAGGCCGAGGCGCTGGCCGCCCTGCCCCCGGAGAAGATCGTCGCCGCCACCGACGAGGTACTCACCCGTACCGACAGCCAGGGGCGGCGCAGCCGTTCCCTGACCTGCTTCGCGCCCGTGATCGGCGGACCGGAACTGCCCGAGGCGCCCCTGGACGTCATCGCCCGCGGCGACGTCTCCGGGATCGACCTGCTCACCGGCCACAACGTCCACGAGTACCGGCTCTTCAGCGAGCTCGCCCAGGACGTCCGAGTGGCCGACGAGGAGGCTCTCCTGCGCAAGTGCGACCGCATCGGCCTCGGCGCCGGCGAGGTGGCCGCCTACCGGGAGGCCCGCCCCGACCTGTCCCTGCGCGACCTGTACGTGTCCATCATGGGCGACGCCTTGTTCGGCGAGTTCACGCTGCGCCTGGCCGAGACCCACGCTGCTGCCGGGGGACGCGCCCACGTGTTCCGCCTGGCCCTGGAGAGCCCGGCTCTGGGCGGACGCCTGGGCGCCTGCCATGCTCTGGACCTGCCCCTGGCGTTCGGCACCCTCGAATCGGACCTCGGGGCCTTCCTGTTCGACGGCGCCCCCACCGGCGCCCACCGCTCCCTGTCGCGGCGCATCATGGGCGCCTGGCACGACTTCGCGGCCGGTGGTGACGCAGGGTGGTCGCCGGTCAGCGCCGGGGCCACCCCGGTCAAGGTCTGGGGCGAGGTCGACGAACTCTACGCACAAGATCCCTCGCCGGTACGGCACATCTGGCGCGGACTGCCCATGGGCCCGAAATAGGGGAGCGGGCCGGCACCCCCCCCGCCTTCGAGGAACCCGCAGAGCCACGCTCCGCAGGAGTGGGTAACATCCGGTCACGTAACAGCTGTGTTCGGGGTGTGCTGGGGGTGCCGTGGTGGAGGACGTGTCCGAGGCGTTGCTCGAGGTGCGTGAGGACGTCGCCCGATTCCTCATGTCGTACAAGTTCGCCATCGACACGCTCATGACGAAGGTGAACATCCTCAGCGAGGAATTCCGCTACACCCACGACCACAACCCGATCGAGCACGCCGACTCCCGGCTCAAGTCGCCCTCGAGCATCCTGGAGAAGGCCCGCCGGCGAGGGGTCCCGCTCGACCTGGACAGCATCTCCGAGCACATCCTCGACATCGCCGGGATCCGGATCTCCTGCAGCTTCCTCTCCGACACCTACGCGATCCGCGACCTGCTTTCGGGGCACGAGGACATCAGGGTCACGGAGGAGAAGGACTACATCAGCTCTCCGAAGTCCAACGGCTACCGGAGCCTGCACCTGCTGGTGAGCACCCCGGTGCGCATGTCGGACCGCACCGTGGAGGTGCCGGTCGAGTTCCAGATCCGCACCATCGCCATGGACTTCTGGGCCAGCCTGGAGCACAAGATCTACTACAAGTACGACCAGGCCGTGCCCCAGGAACTCCTCGACGAGCTGCGCACGGCTGCCGAGACCGCCCACAGGCTGGACGAGACCATGGAACGCCTGCACGGCGAGGTGCGCGAGCTCGGCGACCGGGAACAGGCGCCGCTTCCTGGGCCGGAGGACCTGCGCAAGCTCCCGCTGGCCGACGAGCTGCTCAGCGCCCTGGCCGAACGGGTCAACGCCCGGCGCACCGACTGATCGGGCCGTCGGGCCGGAACCCCGCCGCCCGGCGCGGACTCCGGGAGCGGCCGACCGCCCCGGGGCGGTTTGCGGCAACAGAACGGGCGGGCACCTCCGCAGAGGCACCCGCCCGCCGGTGCGCGTGCGTGGGGCAACGCGACCCCGCAGACGGCCCTAGGAGCTCAGGCCCGCCCGCCGCAGCGCCTCGGCCATGGCCCCCTGAGGGGCCTGCTCCTGCTTCTGGCCGTGGTTCTTGCCGCCCCGGCCGCCCCGGCCGCCGCGGCCCCGCTTGCGGTCGCCGCCCTGGTCTCCGCGTCCACCGCGTCCGCCCGGCTGCTCGCTGCGCCCGCTGCTCCGACCGCCGTCCGAGGACGCCTCGTCGTCCAGACGCATGGTCAGGGAGATGCGCTTGCGGGGAATGTCCACGTCCTGCACCTTGACCTTGACGATGTCGCCCGGCTTGACGACCTCGCGCGGATCCTCCACGAACTTGTTCGACATCGCGGACACGTGCACCAGGCCGTCCTGGTGCACACCCACGTCCACGAACGCGCCGAACGCGGCCACGTTGGTGACCACACCCTCCAGGAGCATGCCCTGCTCCAGGTCGTCGAGCTTCTCCACACCCTCCTTGAAGGCGGCGGTGGCGAACGCCGGACGTGGGTCGCGCCCGGGCTTGTCCAGCTCCGAGAAGATGTCGTTGACCGTCGGCAGCCCGAACGTGTCGTCGACGAAGTCCTGCGGACGCAGCTGCTTCAGCGCCTTCTCGTCGCCGATCAACGAGGGCAGGTCCGTGCCGACCGAGTCGAGGATGCGCCGCACCACCGGGTAGGCCTCGGGGTGCACCGCAGAGGCGTCCAGCGGGTCGTCCCCGTCAGGGATGCGCAGGAAGCCCGCGCACTGCTCGAACGCCTTCGGGCCCAGGCGGGAGACCTTCTTCAGCTCACCCCGGCTGCGGAAGGGGCCGTTGTCGTCCCGGTGAGCGACGATGTTGCGCGCCAGCGTCGAGGTCACACCCGACACCCGGGTCAGCAGCGGCACCGAGGCGGTGTTGACGTCGACGCCGACGCCGTTCACGCAGTCCTCCACGACCGCGTCCAGCGACCGCGACAACTTCGTCTCGGCCAGGTCGTGCTGGTACTGGCCCACGCCGATCGACTTGGGGTCGATCTTGACCAGCTCGGCCAGCGGGTCCTGCAGGCGCCGGGCGATGGAGGCCGCACCGCGCAGGGACACGTCCAGGTCCGGAAGCTCCTCGGAGGCGTACGCGGAGGCCGAGTACACCGACGCCCCGGCCTCGGAGACCACGGCCTTGGTCAGCTTCAACTCCGGGTGGCGCTCGAGCAGGTCCCCGGCGAGTTTGTCGGTCTCGCGCGAGGCGGTTCCGTTGCCGATCGCGACCAGTTCCACGCCGTGGGCGGCACACAGCTTCGCCAACCGGTCGATGGAACCGTCCCAGTCGCGGCGCGGCGCGTGCGGGAACACGGTGTCGGTTGCCACGACCTTGCCGGTCGCGTCGGTGACGGCCACCTTCACACCCGTGCGCAGGCCCGGGTCCAGGCCCAGGGTGGCGCGGCTCCCGGCGGGGGCGGCCAGCAACAGGTCGCGCAGGTTGGCCGCGAAGACGCCCACACCGTCGTCCTCGGCGTGCTGCCACAGGCGCATGCGCACGTCGATGTCCAGGCGCACCAGGATCCGGGTGCGCCAGGCCCAGCGCACGGTGTCCTGCAGCCACTTGTCGGCGGGGCGGCCCCGGTCGACGACCTCGAAGTGGTGGGCGATCGCGTTCTCGTACGAGGTGCGCGCGGTCGCCGACTCCTCGCCCTCGGTGGGCTCCTCCGGCCGGAGATCGAGGGTGAGGACCTCCTCCTTCTCCCCCCGGTACAGGGCCAGGACCCGGTGGGAGGGCAGGTCGGTCAGGGCCTCGGAGAAGTCGAAGTAGTCGGAGTACTTGGCTCCGGCCTCCTCCTTGCCCTCGCGGACCGTCGAACCCAGGCGTCCCCGCTCCCAGAGGCGCTCGCGCAGCAGCCCGGTCAGGTCGGCGTCCTCGGCCATGCGCTCCACGAGGATCGCGCGGGCGCCGTCGAGGGCGGCCTTGGTGTCGGCCACGTTCTGCTCGGCGTCGACATACCCTGCGGCGGTCTCCTGCGGATCCAGGCCCGGGTCGCCCATGAGTGCGTCGGCCAGCGGTTCCAGGCCGGCCTCGCGGGCGATCTGGGCCTTGGTGCGGCGCTTGGGCTTGTAGGGGAGGTAGATGTCCTCCAGGCGGGCCTTGGTGTCGGCCGCGCGGATGCGGGACTCCAGGTCGTCGTCCAGCTTGCCCTGGGAGCGGATCGACTCCAGGATCGCGCTCCGGCGTTCGTCCAGTTCCCGCAGGTAGCGGAGCCGCTCCTCCAGGGCGCGCAGCTGCGCGTCGTCGAGCCCGCCGGTCGCCTCCTTGCGGTAACGGGCGATGAAGGGGACGGTCGAACCGCCGTCGAGGAGCCCGACGGCGGCCTCGACCTGGTGCGCGCCGACGCCGAGTTCCTCGGCGATGCGCTGGTCGATCGTGGGTGTCACAGGGGTCGTCACTGGTCGTAAGTCCACTCTCTGGCTGATCCGTGCGGGGACATTCTCTTGCCGCGGCGAACAGTTGTCACCCCGGCCCCGCCCCGTGTCCAGGGTCCCCCACCCACGGCGGTGCTCGCACCACGTGCGGCGCAGCGCGGCTGTCGGACAGCCGGGGTGGGGGAGAGGGAGGCCGGGCAGAAAAGAGGCGCGCGTACCGGTGTGTTCCGGTGCGCGCGCCGTTCGTCGGTCGCGGTCGTGCCGGCGCCCTGCCCGGCATTGGCCGGGTGCGGGGCTCGGCTGTGGTCGCTCAGAGGTGGCTGCGGCGTTCCTCGCGCATGGCGAGGTAACCCACGACGGCGATGATGGCGAGAGTTCCGAACAGGGCTACCGCTGCGAGGAGCAGGTCGGTCACGAGTGGATCCATGTAGGAGGGGTACCCGTCAGCCCCCGCAGGTCAACGGGGTCGGGTGATCGATCAGCGGGGCGGGGGAAGGCGGAGCCGGCGTGATCGGCGGCCTGGCTCACGTCTCGTTGAGGTCGGGGGCGTAGTAGGGGTCTATGGGGCGCGGGCCACGGTAGCCCTGGCACATGCACTGGCGGTATGTGGTTTCGTTCGACCCGGTCCAGTGTCCGGGGATCACGACCTGGCTCTGGCACTTGGACGACTCGCGGTCGTGGAAGACCAGGTGGTGGCCGCACCCGCACAGGGGCTGCACGGACCGCGGCCCGCCCTCGGCGATGCGCGCGCGCTCGCGGCCGCGCTCGTGCTCCTGGGCGGCACGCAGTTGGTGCCGGGTGGAGAGCCGTCCGACGGCCACTCCGCCCGCAGCGATGAGCGCGCCGATGACCAGGCTCAGCGGGTCCATGGTGGGGCCGTCCCTTCCTGCGGGGCTGTCGCTCGGCGGGTGCGCGGTCGCGTCCATTGTCACCCAAGGGGGCCCGGATGGGGAGGAGGTCCTTCGCCGTTCGCGGTACGGGTCCACGGCCGCAGTCGGCCATAAGACAGAGAAATCTTTGCAGAGATATATTTGCAAAGGAGTATTTGGAGTAGCGTGAGGCTCCTGCCCCCACGGTGAGGAGCTGTCATGGCCACCCGTGCACCGAAGCGCCCCGGACGCGGAGCCCCGCTCGGACCCGCATTCGGCGGGCTCTGGGGCGCCGGCGCCGCCACCAACCTCGGCGACGGCATGCTCGCCACGGCGCTGCCCCTGATCGCCGCCGCCCTGACCCAGGACCCCTTGGCCGTCGCCGGACTGACCGTCGCCCGCTTCCTGCCCTGGCTCCTGGTCGCCCCGTTCTCCGGGGTGCTCCTGGACCGGGTCGACCGCCTGCGCGCCATGGTCGTGTCCAACGCGGTCGCCGCCGCCATTGTCGCCCTGCTCGCACTGGCGGTCCTGACCGGGAACCACACCGTCTGGCTGCTGTACGCGGCCCTGTTCGTGGTCATCTGCTGCGAGACCGTCACCGACCCCGCCACCCGGATCACCGTCACGCGTGTCGTGGTCCGGCCCGACCTGGACCGCGCGAACGGGCGTGCGGAGGGGGCGCGCACCGTGATGCAGGACTTCGTGGGGCCGCCCGTGTCCGGGATGCTCTTCGCCGTGGCGGCCGTTCTGCCGGTCGCCGGTGTCGTGCTCTCCTACGCCCTCAGCGCCCTGCTCGCCGTTCTCGTGCTCGCCCTGCTGCGCCGGCGCCCCGAGCTCTGCCGCGAGCCCGTCACCGAACGCAACGGGCCGGAGACCGGGGTGTGGGTCTCCCTGCGCGAGGGCCTCGGCCACATCCGCCACGACCGGCTGCTTCCTGCGCTCATGCTGGTCAACGCCTCGTGCATGATCGGCATCCAGTGCGCCACAGCCGTCAAGGTGCTCTACGTGCAGAACGTGCTGGGTGTGCCGGACGCGCTCTACGGCGTCTTCCTCGCCTCCCTGGCCGTGGGCGGGCTCGCGGGGGCCGTGGTGAGCGCCCGGCTCGTGCGGGTGTTCGGACGCCGCACGGTGATGTTCGGCGGGTACCTGGGCTTCTCCGCGGGGCTGATGCTGATGGGCGCGGTCCCGTCGGTGTGGACCGCGGTACCGGCCCTGGCGTTGACCGGGCTGGCCATGACGGCCTCCAACATCGCCGCCTCCCCGTTCATGCAGATCGTGGTGCCCGAACATTTGCGCGGGCGCGTCTCTGCCGCGTTCCGCACCATCGCCTGGGGGCTGGCGCCGATCGGCGCGCTGCTGGGAGGGTTGCTCGGCCGCATCGACCTGGCGCTGCCCTACCTGGCCGGGCCGCTGATCACGATCACTGTGGTCTGGCTCCTGCGCCACCGGATCTCGGAGGCCGCACGGGCCATGGACATCGAGGCCGACCGGGCCCGATGACGCAGGAGCCGCAGCCCCGGCCACGCGCGGGGGAGCGGCCCCGCCCGTACTACGGTGGCCCCATGGCAGAGAGCGTCCCGCCCCCCTCCGAGCGTCCCGACAACCACCTGGACGTGGACGCCACCGCCCTGCGCGGACTGGCGCATCCCCTGCGCGGACGCCTCCTGGACCAGCTCCAGCTGAGGGGGCCGGCCACCGCGACCATCCTTGGCAAGCGCCTGGGGGAGAGCAGCGGATCCACCAGCTACCACCTCCGCCAGCTCGCCAAGCACGGTTTCATCGAACCCGCCGAGGGGCGTGGTGGTGGGCGCGAACGCTGGTGGCAGGCCCGGCGCGGGGGATGGTCCGTGCAGGGGCAGGCTTTCCGGCAGGACCCCTCCACCCGCCACGCGGCCGACGCCGTGCTCGAGTACCACTACGACGCCCGTGAACAGCGGTTCAAGTCCTGGCAGGAGCTGGCCGCATCCGACCCGCACGACCCGGACGTACAGCGGTGGCGCAGGGCCTCCGGCGACTCCAACTTCCCGATGCCCCTGACCCCGGAGGAGGCAGAGGCGCTCTACCAGGACCTGCTGGACTTCATGTGGCGGTGGCAGCGCGAGAACGTGCCCGAGGGCCGCGTCGCCGACGACGTTCCGGGCGCAGAGACCGTGGAGGTCCAGATCAACCTGTTCCCCGTGCTCGCGCGCCTGCTCGCCTCCGAGACGGAGGCGGCCCCGGCTGCCGATGGGGAGTCCTCCGAATCCGGCGCCGACGTGGCCCCCGACGCTGACGGAGAGCCCGACGCGAAGTAGGGGCACCGAGAACCCGACGACGGGGGAGGCCGACCCCGGAAAGTGGTTCGGGGGTTGACGTTGAGCGTGTGATCGGGGCCCTGGGTGATGGAAACGGGGTTTCTTGGTTGCCTCGGGGCGGCTGAGGTGGGGTGGTTGGGTCGGGTTCGTTGGTGTTGCTTCGGGGGCGGTGGTTCGTCGGGGTCGGGAACGATAGCCCGGCCGGCCCTGTACGCAACCCACATCGGCGCCGCCCCCACACCCCGGCCCGGACAGGGATAGTGGAGTTCGGCCCGGGCGTCTCGGGGTGTGCGCTCCGGGCCTGTTCGCCGGGCTCACCCGACCCGCATCGACGAACCCCTTCGCCCCCGAGGCCCCCTGACAGCCCAAAAGAACGGGTCCAAGAGCCAACGGCAACTACACACCCCCGGGGGTGCTTCATTGCGACCAACGCTTGCGGCGTGTGCACCCCTCCCCGCTCCTGCGAAAGCACAAGCCGCCCCCCTGCACTCCCGGCAGGGCACGGAGTGCCGGAGGCTGGCACGCGTGCGGGCGGGCGGCCCTGGGTGGGAGATTCTCTGTACCGTGGGCAGGCTCGCGGTTGTTCCCCCCTCGTGCCAGGACAACCAAAAAAGGCCCCCGTGGAGTTATCCACAGACCTTTTTTCGGTCTTTTCGGGGCACGCGGGACGGCCGGAACCGGGGTTCATGAACGGCCGGATCGGCGTGTTGGGTAAGGGCTTTGTTGCCTTTCGGGCACTGCCTTTTCCGGGGGCCGCCGGGTTATGATTGAAGCATGACGAACCACACCGCAGCAGCGCACACCGGCCCGGGCAACGACCCGGTCGCCGCGCGCGCCTTCGCCGCGGTGCAGGAGTTCGCGCAGACCTTCCAGGGCGATATCCCTTTCGGCGCCGCGGGCGAAATGATCGCGCGCGTGGAAAAGGCCCACGCATTGATCGAGACCCTCACCCTGGCCACGCTGTCCCCGCTCGCGGCCATGGAATCCTCGGGAGAATTGCTGCACTCCGGTGGCCAGAAGAACGTGGAAACGTACCTGACCCACGCCCGCGGCATCGGCGGCACCCACGCCAAGCCCCTCGGCGTTTTGGCGCGGGGCCTGCACGAGGGTGGGCTGCCCCTGACGTCGGCAGCGCTGGAGGAGGGCGCCGTCTCGGTCGGTGAGGCCGCGGCCATCGCCGTGTGCGTCAAGGAGCAGACGAACAAGCGCGACACCGCCCAGTGGCCCCAGGAGGCCGGTTACCGGGCCCGCATCGAAACCGGCCTGGTCGGTCTCAAGCGTGAGCGCCCCCGGACTTCGGTGGCCACCCTCAAGTGGACGGCCCACCGTCTGGGGGCGGGCCTGTGCCCGGGGCGGGCGGAGAAGGACGAGCAGGCCGCGTTCGAGGCGCGCGGGGCTCGGCTCTCGCGGGGGTTCGAGGGCGATTTCCACTTCACCGCCTGGGGCCCGGCCTCCGACGCCGAGCGCTTCCAGGCGGCCTTGGACTCCTTCACCGCCCCCGTCGGCTCTGAGGCCGACGGTGGTGTGGTGCGGGCCAAGAGCACCCGCACCTACGACGCCCTCCTGGCCGCGGCGGGCTTCGCGCACGGCCACCACGGGTGCGCCAAGGCGCCCGGCCCCAAGGCCTACCTGAACATCACGGTGCCGCTGGCCACCTTCCAGGGCCAGAGCGGTTCTGACGCCGCGGTCACCGGGGACGGCCACACCCTGGCCCTCTCCCAGGTGCGGGCACTGGCGGCGGAGTCGATCATGCGCCGCCTGGTTTTCGACCCCGGCACCGGCCGGACTCTGGATCTGGGCCGCGGCCACCGCCTGGCCCCCAAGGGGCTGCGCGAGGCGGCCTTCGCGGGCCACACGCGCTGCGCCTGGGACGGGGGGTGCGATGTGCCGGCCTCGTGGTGCGAGGCCGACCACATCGTGGAGTTCTCGGCCGGTGGCACCACCAGCCTGGACAACCTCCAGCCCTTGTGCCGGACCCACAACCGGTTGAAGTACCGCCACAGCATCAAGGCCGACCACCGGGCGGCGGCGCAGCAGAAGGCACCGAAGGCGGCGACGGGGGCCGAGGCGCCCACGGCGACCGCGGTCCCGACGGCGACGGCGAAGGCCCCGGCCGGTTCCACCGGACCGCCGGGCGAGGGCGACCCTCCCACCGACACCGGCCCGCCCCCGGCGAACGCCCCGCCCTCCGGCTGACACCCACACCCGCACCCCACCCACCCCCAGGGGCTTGCCCCCGTGGGGTGGGTGACCCCTGGGGTGTTCACCTACGCCCGCACCCACCAGTGGCAGCCACGGATAGAGAATCTCCATGCCGGCGGCCAGGCACACCCCGCCCCGGGATGCGCCCCCGAGATCCGACCCCGCTTCCCAGCACACAGCTACCGCTACCGGTAGGCGGCGTGCAGTACAGCCGAAAGCAGCGGCCAGCACGACTGGTCGTCAGCACAGCGGCCCGCCCCGGCCGCCACACACCAAGGGCCTGCACCTGCACGTTCCGCCGGTGTTGCCCCGCCGGCCGTGGGTGCACCGTCAACGAGGACCACGGCCTCGAGAGCTCCGCGCCCGGGAATTCCGGGCCCGCCCGCACGCGTGCCAGCCTCCGGCACTCCGTGCCCTGCCGGGAGTGCAGGGGGGCGGCTTGTGCTGTCGCAGGTGCGGGGAGGGGTGCACACGCCGCAAGCGTTGGTCGCAATGAAGCACCCCAGGGGGTGTGTAGTTGCCGTTGGCTCTTGGACCCGTTCTTTTGGGCTGTCAGGGGGCCTCGGGGGCGAAGGGGTTCGTCGATGCGGGTCGGGTGAGCCCGGCGAACAGGCCCGGAGCGCACACCCCGAGGCGCCCCGAGCAACCGAGCACCCACCCGCACACTCTCCACCCGTCCAAGAGCACTGGAAGGGGCGCCGATGTGGGTTGCGTACAGGGCCCGCCGGGCTATCGTTCCCGACCCCGACGAACCACCGCCCCCGAGGCAACACCAACGAACCCGACCCAACCACCGCCCTGGCCTACGGCCGGAGCCCCTTGAGCGTGGCCACGTCCTCGCCGTGCGGACCCTCCGGCCCGGGCGTCTCCAGGGTGATCGGCACCCCCGCCGTGACCGGGTGGGTGAACAGCTCACCGAAGGCGTCGGCGCCGATGTGGCCCTTGCCGATGTTCTCGTGACGGTCCTTGTTGCTGCCGCACGGGGCCTTGGAGTCGTTGGCGTGGATCAGGTACAGGCGGTCGGCGCCCACGACCTCACCGAACCGGTCCAGGGCCTCGCGCATACCCGCGCGCGTGGAGATGTCGTGCCCGGCCGCGAACAGGTGCGCGGTGTCCAGGCACACGCCCACGTTCGGGTGCCAGTCCAGCGCCTCGAAGTAGGGCACCAGGTCGTCGACGGTCGCGCACAGGACCTGGCCCTGCCCGGCCATCGGCTCCAGCAGGAGCGGCGGGACACCGTCGCCCAGCTCCTCCAGGGGCGGCATGAGGCGCTCGCGCGTGCGCGCGAGCCCGGCCTCGCGGCCGCCGGAGACGGCCGAGCCGGTGTGCACGACCACGCCGCCCGCACCGATCTCCGCCCCGCGCCGCATCGTGTGCCCCAGCGAGTGCACGGACTTGTCCGCGGTCGCCTCGTTGGTCGTGCCCAGGTTGATCAGGTAGGGCGAGTGCACGAACACCGGGAGCTCGGTGTCCCGCATGCGCTCGTCCTGCTTCGGGTCGCCCTCCTTGGTCGCCCACCCGCGGGGGTTGGAGGTGAAGACCTGGATGCTCTCGGCGCCGATCTGGTCCGCGTAGGCCAACCCCTTGGTGGCCATACCGCCCGCGACCGGGACGTGCGCGCCGACCGGGGTGAAGGGGTACTGAGTGTCGTTCATCGCCGCCCAAGCTTACGGCGTGGACCCAGCCAGCGCGCCGTGCCGGTGTTCACACCCGGTGCGTGTCCCGGTCCGGGGGCCTCACCGCAGCGGTCGGTGACAGTGCCAGAGGTGGAACGGACGAGTACCACTGCGAGGTCCGGGTGAGCGCCGACGACCTGGATCTGCTCTGCCGCCACATCGCCGTCGTGGCCGCTCTCGGGGAGCCCTTGACCTGCGAAGCACCTCCGGAGGCCGTCCGGCGCATGCGCGGGGCCGCACACGTGCTCACGGCCGCGTTCGGCGACGGCGCGGGCGAAGGTCCGGTTCCGGCCGCGCACACGCCCACGATGCCCTAGTCTCGTGCTCGTGAGCACCGAGAACCCGCATCCCCGCCTGTCCGACGTCACCGCGGCCTTCGAGAAGATCTATCCGCCCGCGTGGGCGGCCTCCTGGGACGCAGTCGGACTCGCATGCGGAGACCCGGACCGGACCGTGGGCAAGATCCTCTTCGCGGTCGACCCCGTCGAGGCGGTCGTCGACGAGGCCCTGCTCTGGGGAGCGGACCTCGTCATCACCCACCACCCGCTCATGCTCCGCGGGGTGCACAGCGTCGCCGCCGACACCCCCAAGGGCCGGATCGTGCACCGCCTCATCCGCTCCGGCACGGCCCTGTACACCGCGCACACCAACGCCGACACCGCCGCACCCGGGGTCTCCGACGCCCTCGCGCGGGCCGTGGGCATGACCGGGCCGCTGCGCCCTCTCGACCCCGACCCCACAGACCCCGAGGGCCGCCGCGGCATCGGGCGCATCGGTACCCTCGACCAGCCGCTCGTCCTCCACGACTTCGCCGACCAGGTCGCCCGCGGCCTGCCCGCCACGGCCGGCGGGGTACGCGTGGCCGGGGACCCGGACCGGCTCATCACCACCGTGGCGGTCTCGGGGGGCTCCGGTGACTCCCTGCTCGGTGCGGCCCGCGCCGCAGGGGTCGACGCCTACGTCACCTCCGACCTGCGCCACCACCCCTCCTCCGAGTTCGTCGAGGAGCCGGGTGCCCCCGCGCTCGTGGACACCGCCCACTTCGCGAGCGAGTGGCCCTGGCTCACCGACGGTTCGGTGCACTTGGCCGACGCACTCGCGCGCGAGGCCGGTCCCGGGGGAGCTAACGTGGAGATGCGCGTGTCGACGACCGTGACGGATGCCTGGTCACAGACGTTCCACCAAGGGTGAGACACACCCACCTCCGCGGGGCACCGTCCCCGCAGCCGGCCCGGCGGCCGGTGACCAACTGAACAGAGTCAGGGCGCCGACGGCCATCGCGCCTTCCCTCAGTCACTCCAGGAGACCTCACAAGTGAAAGCCGAACCCGCTGCGCAGGCCAGACTCCTCGACCTGCAGAACCTGGACACCGAGCTCCAGCGCCTGGACCACCGTGCCCGCACCCTGCCCGAGGTGGCAGAGGCCGCTGCGCTCAAGGAACGCGCCGACGAGCTCGAGGCGGAACTGATCTCGGTGCGCACCAAGGCCTCCGACATCGAGCGCCGCCAGCGCAAGGCCGAGAGTGACGTCGAACAGGTGCGCAACCGCGCCGACCGCGACAACAAGGCCCTGGAGTCCGGACAGATCACCAACGCCAAGGAGCTGCAGAACCTCCAGTCGGAGATCGCCTCCCTCGCCCGCCGCCAGGGGGAGTTGGAGGAGATCGTCCTGGAGGTCATGGAGCAGTCCGAGGAGCTCTCCTCCGAGGTCGACCGGGTCGCCGCCGCCCGCGAGGAGGCCGTGGCCGAGCACACCGCCACCGTCGCCCGCCGCGACACGGCCCTGGCCGAGATCCACCTGGACCGTACCCGCCTCTCCCAGGACCGCGAGCGCGTGGCCGAGGAGGTCCCCGCCGACCTGCTGGCCCTGTACGACAAGCTGCGCGCCCAGTACGACGGTGTGGCCGCGGCTCCGCTGCGGTACGGGCGCTGCGGCGGCTGCAAGCTCGTGCTCAGCACCGCCGAGATCAACGAGATCAAGGCGACCGCCGCCGACGAGATCGTGCGCTGCGAGGACTGCCGACGGATCCTGATCCGTACCGAGGACTCCGACGCGGCGGGCCGGGACGCCGAGTGAGTACGGGGTGGGGTGCTCCCGACACCGAGCCGACCCGGTTGGTGCTGCTGCGGCACGGTCAGACACCGCTGTCCGTGGACAAACGCTTCGCCGGCCGCGGTGACGTCGAGCTGACCGACGAGGGCCACCAACAGGCCAGCGCCGCCGCACGCCGGGTCGCGGCCTGGCCCGTGGACGCGGTGGTCTCCTCGCCGTTGAGCCGGTGCCGGGACACTGCTGCCCACGCGGCCGAGCAGCTGGGGCTGCCGGTCGAGGTCGACGAGGGTTTCGTGGAGACCGATTTCGGTGAGTGGGAGGCGATGACCTTCGCCGAGGCCCGCGCGGTCGACCCCGGCGGGGTGGACCGGTGGGTCAGCGACCCGCAGGTCGGCCCGCCCGGCGGTGAGAGCTTCGCCCAGGTGGCGGCCCGTGTGGGCGCGGCCCGCGACGCGCTCCTTCGCCGCCACCGCGGCCGTACCGTGCTGGTGGTCTCCCACGTCACCCCGATCAAGATCCTCGTGCAGCAGGCCATGGCGGCCCCGCTCGAGGCGCTGTACCGCATGCACCTGGACACTGCGTGCCTGTCCCGGGTCGACTGTTACGCCGACGGCCCCATGGTCGTGCGCTCGCTCAACGACACCGCCCATCTGGCCTGGGAGAGCCTGTGAGGCGGTAGGATCGGTGTCGAGGGGAGTCGGCCAGGCGATCGCGGACCGCGCCGGGTGCGCGGGTTCGAGGAAAGTCCGGACTCCACAGGGCAGGGTGGTCGGTAACACCGACCCGGGGCGACCCGCGGGAAAGTGCCACAGAAAACAGACCGCTACCGCCTCGCGGTGGTAAGGGTGAAACGGTGGTGTAAGAGACCACCAGCGGCCGGAGTGATCCGGCCGGCTGGGTAAACCCCACCCGGAGCAAGGTCAAAAAGGGGACCCCAGGGTCCCTGCGCGGATGTTCGAGGGCTGCCCGCCCGAGTCCGCGGGTGGACCGCACCGAGGCCGTCGGCAACGGCGGCCCCAGATGGATGTTCGCCCGGTCCCCTGCGGGGACCGACAGAATCCGGCTTATCGGCCGACTCTCCTCACCCTTTTCTTCTCTCCTGCCCCGTCGGCGCGCACAGCCGCTGTGTGCACCTGCGGAACGGATAGGTCCCTACATCCCCCCAGTGATGGGACACGTGGCGCCCGCGCCTGTAGATTGGCCCGTGCCTCCGTGACCGCGGCCGGAGCGGGCGAACGCCCGCCGACCGGCCTCGGACGAGACCACGGGGCCGGCGGGCGTCCGCTTCACGGGAATGGGTGCAACGTGTTCGACTCCACCATGTTCTGGGTGGTTCTCTTCGGCCTACCGATCCTGGCGATCGTGGCGATCATCCTGCTGGCCGCTTATCATGCCTCGGGCGTTCAGGACGACGGCCGCGACGACGCACCGGAGGACGACTCCTCCACCAGCTGAGAGCCGTCCCCGCCGACCGCACCGGTGCGGGGCGCGGGCACGTCCTGCACACCGTTCACCGCGACGAACTCGCCGGTGCCGGGGTCCAACAGGTGTACCCGGGCGGTCTCCAGGTCGTAGTACATGCCGGTCAGGGTGAGCTCTCCCGACTCCACCCGCTCGTGCACCACCGGGTAATCCATGAGGTGTTCGAGCTGCTCGCGCACGTTCTCCTGGGCCAGCCGGCGCAGCGCCTCGGCGGCGGGGAGCCCCGCGNTCCTGTTCGGCGCGGAAGAGCCCGCCCTCGCCGTGTGCCAACCACCGGCGCATGTGTGCGGTCTCCGATTCCTCGGCGCTGCGGTGGGTGCGGTCCAGCAGCGCCTGCATGGCGCCGCAGTGGGAGTGCCCGCACACCACGATCGAGGGCACCCCCAGCACGGTGACGGCGTACTCCACGGCGGCGCCCACCGAGTCGTCCCGGCCTGTCGAGCCGTGCCTGGGAACCAGGTTGCCGACGTTGCGGACCGTGAACAGGTCGCCCGGCCCGCTCGCGGTGATGACGTTGGGCACCACCCGGGAATCGGCACAGGTGACAAACAGTGACGTGGGGTGCTGCCCGTGGGGGAGGCGGCTGAGCACGGAGCGCATCCGGTCGGCCGTGCCCGCGTGGTACTCCCGGGCGCCTGCGGCGAGCAGCCCCACCGGGTTGAGGCCGCTGCGGGAACTGCCGCGCATCTGCCACGGCGCCCACCAGCGTGCCGAGCCCCTCGGTGTGGTCTTGGCCGCGGGGGCCGACTGCGCCGAACTGCGGGCGTACCAGTTCTCGTGCACCTCGTCGATGTCTACCCGTCCGCCGGTGCGCTCGTGGTCGACCCTCCACGCGTGGATGGCCTCGAAGGCGGCGTGGTCCATGAAGTCCACGTGCAGGTCGATGTCGACGGGAGTGCCCTCGGGCACGGTCCGCAGCACGTGCGCCAGGCGCGGCACCGCCAGGAAGGTCAGCGACCCGTTGACGGCGATGTGCACGGTGCCCTCGCGCTCCTCGGTGGTGACTGTGAGCTTGGTCAGGCGGCGCAGGGACACGATCATCGCGAGAGCGAAGCCCAGGAAGACCCCTTCCAACAGCCCCAGGAAGACCACACCGAAGAGAGTGGTCAGGTAGACCCCGGACTCGTGGTGGCGGCGCAGGTCCCGCAGGTGGGCGATGGAGACCATGCGCGTGCCGATGAAGACCAGCAACGCGGCCAGCGCAGGCATGGGGATCAACTCGACCACGTGCGCGAACAGCGCGACGAAGAGCAGGATCCACACACCGTGCAGGATCGTCGAGAGCGGGCTCTGGGCACCGGCGCGCACGTTGGCGGTGCTGCGCACGATGACCCCGGCCACCGGCAGACCGCCGAGTGCGCCGCTGACGGTGTTGGCCGCGCCCTGACCGCACAGCTCGCGGTTGAGCTGCACTCGGCGGCCGTTGTGCATGCGGTCCACGGCGATCGCGGCGAGCAGGGACTCCACGCTGGCCACCATGGCCACGGCGGCGACCGCGAAGGCGATGCCGTGCCACTGGTCGGACTCGGGCAGGGCCGGGCCGTTCCAGGCAGAGGCCAGGGAGTCGGGCAGGGCGACCGTCTCGACCTCCCACCGGCCCAGGGTCGCGATCAGGGTCGCGGTGCCCACTGCCACGAGCGCGGCCGGGATCAGGGCCGGCTTGAAGCGCCCGATGGCCGGCATCCGGTTCCAGCCGAACATGAGCGCGACGGTGATGACGCCGACACCGACGGCGGCGGTGTGGTTGTTGGCGATCTGTTGGGGGAGCTCGGTGATGTTGGCCAGCGCCGAGCTCTGAGGTGCTCCGCCCAGGACCACGTGGAGCTGGGCGAGGGCGATGGTCACGCCCACCCCGGCGAGCATGCCGTGCACGACGGCGGGGGAGACGGCCAGTGCCGCGCGGGCGATCCGGCAGGCGCCCAGGGCGAGCTGGACGAGCCCGGCCAGCAGGGTGATGAGACAGGTGACCCGCCAGCCGTAGGTCATGACCAGGTCGGCGACGATGATGGTGAGTCCGGCGGCGGGTCCGCTGACCTGCACCATCGACCCACCGACGGCGCCGGCCACGATCCCGCCGACGACGGCGGCGATGAGACCGGCGATGAGGGGGGGGCCCGAAGCGNCGAAGCGACGGCGATCCCCAGGGACAGGGGGACGGCGACCAGGAAGACCACCAGGGAGGCACCGACGTCGGCGGTGATCCCTTTGCGGCCCATGGGTGCCCCGCGGCCGTCGTCCGGTGGTGCGGACGGCTCGCGGGGCGGTGCTCCCTGGGCGTCGTTGCGCATGGTTACTCCGTTCGGGTTGGACCAGGCAAGTGATGCGTCGGCGCACGGGGGCTGCGGACCAGAGCGGTGGAGGGTGGCGTGTGGCGGGCACACGGGACCGAAGGACCGCGCATTGTGTCTCGACAGTCACCAACTGTAGTCACTTCTGCGGCCGCAGTGTTACGGAGTGTGGTGGTCCTGTGAGGGGTATCACTGGCGTCACAGGCAGGGGGAGTGCCGGGTGCACACGAAGAACGCCGAGGTGGCGCGGGGTGCGCCGCCTCGGCGTCGTGAACTTCTGGGTCGCCCGCCACTGTGGGGGTGATCACACGATGTCATCCCCGGGGCGGGACCGTGTCAGCGGAAACGGCCGTCGTCGTAGTAGTCCTCGGGCGGGAGGGGACGGCCGTAGGCGTCCCGCGGGTAGGGGTCGGTCGACGCCGAGGGCGAGGGGGTGCCCCACCCGTCCGCCGGCGCGGGCCCCCCGTGCTGGGACGGGGACGGAGGGGCGTAGCCGCCGTCGAGCATGTCCGCGTACCCGGGACCCGGAGCCTCGTTCTGCGGGGGCTCACCGGCGTACCCGGGAGCGCCGCCCGACCACAGGTCGGCCGGGTACCCGCCCGTGGGCGTCGCCTGGTACGGGTGCGTCGGAGGCTCGCCCGGGGCTTGGGATCCGCCACCCGGGCCCGGCTGGAGCGGGTTGTTCCACAGGGCGCCGGACGGTGCCTGGGTCGGCTGCCCGCCCGGTCCGGGCTGCGCTGCATGGGTGCCGCTGTCGAAGGGCGAGGGCCCGTTCCCCCGGGGTGCCCCGTGATCGCCGTGTGTGCCGGCCGGACTGCCCGGAAAACCGCCGTCCTGGACACCCCACGGCGGGGCCTCGCCGGGCACGGGACGGTTGAAGGCGCCGCTGTCGTGGTGGGGGCTCTGCCATCCGCTGAGGTCGGTCCCCCGGGCTGGATAGGCGTGCGTCCCACTGTCCCAGGGGCGGTGGTGGTTCCCGGTGTCGTGGGCCGGCCCCCACGCTCCCGCTCCCTGGTCGGGGCGGGCGTGGCTGCCGCTCTCGT
>NZ_ANBF01000142.1 GCF_000341025.1 Nocardiopsis salina YIM 90010
ATCGGGGCACCGCCCGGAGCGGGACGTGTGTGGGTGCCGGTGTCCTCGTTCGGACCCCACCCGGAGACCGGCGGATGGACCTGGGTGGTCATGTCGTTCGGGTTGCCCCACATCGGCGCGCCGCCCTGGTCGGGTCGGGTGTGGGTGCCGGTGTCCTCGGACACGTCCCACGGCGCGGGGCCCTGGCCCGCGCGGGCGTGGGTGCCGCTGTCGTAGGGGGAGCCCTGCCACCCGTAGGGATCGGTCTCCTGGGACGCGGTCGGCGCGGCCGGATGGTCCGGGGCGCCGCTACCCCAACCCGGAGTGCCGTACGAACCACCCGGGTGTGCGGCCGGGGCACCGTCGTTCGGGGCGCCGGCCGCCGGGTTCTCCCACCCGTTGCCGGGCGCTCCGGGGCCGCTCGGGCGGGCGTGGGTGCCGCTGTCGTAGGGGGAGCCCTGCCACCCGTAGG
>NZ_ANBF01000143.1 GCF_000341025.1 Nocardiopsis salina YIM 90010
CCACGGTGCGCCGGGGTCGGGCCGGGCGTAGTTGCCGGTGTCGTGGGGCTCACCCCACTGCGGTGCCTGGCCGGGACGGACCGCCGGGTCGTTCGGGTGGTCCCAGGGCGCCCGGCCCTGCCCCGGGTACGTGTGGCTGCCGGGGTCGTTCGGGTTCCCGGCGGTCCCCGGGTCGCCCCACATCGGGGCGCCCGGTGCGGGACGGCTGTGGTTCCCGGTGTCCGCGGACGGGTTCCACCCGGAGGCCGGTGTGCGGGGGCCGCCGTCGCCCGGCCCACTCCACTGCGGGGCCTCGGACGGGCCGTCCCATGGGGGCCGACCCTGGTCGGGACGCGCGTGGCCGCCGGTGTCACCCGAGTTTCCCCAGAGCGGCGGGGCGGGGCCGGGGTGCGCACGGTTGCCCGTTTCGTTCGGGCTGCCCCAGGGTGCTTGTCCCTGTTCGGAGCGGGTGTGGTGACCGGTGTCCTCCGATCGGCCCCATGCAGGCGGCCCCTGGCCGGGGCGGCTGTGGGTGCCGCTTTCGTAGGGGGAGGGTTGCGCGGGTGCGTTCGGCCCGCCTTGCCGGAACGGGGCGCCGTGCCCGGCGAGCGGGTCGGACTGTCCGGGCTGTGCGGGCTGTCCGTGCACCTGCTCGGAACCGCCGTACGGGGACGGGCCCCCGGAGACGGGAGGCTCGGGGGAGCGCAGCGCCGACGGGTCGGGGCGCTGGTGCGTGCCGGTGTCCATGCTCGACCAGATCGGGGATACGGGTTCCGGGCCGGAGCTGCTCGGCGCGGGGCGGAAGTCGGGGTCCAGCGGGTCGGGGGAGGAACGCGAGCCGGAACCGGGGTCGGGGCGGTTGTGAACGCCGCTGTCGTAGGGCGAGCCCGGTCCCTGGGACGGCCCCGCGGACAAGCGCCCGCCGTCGAACGGTGCACCGTACGGGGCGGACGTGGCGGTCGGCCCCGATGCCCCGGAGGCCCCGCCCCCCGCGGCCCCGGTGCCCCCCGAGTAGGGCGTTCCCGGCCCCGCCGAAGGGGTGCTGAGCGGCCCGTCCAGCGGGGCCTCGGACCGCGGGGGCAGTGCCGAGGGCCCCGTCGACCACGATGCAGACCCGAGCGGGTCGTGGCTGTCGCCGGAGGGACCGGCGGCCGGCAGCCCGCGGTTCCCGTCGTCCGAGGGCAGCGAGGAACGGTCGTCGCGGTAGGGGGCGGCCCGTTCGGAACCGGAGGCCGGAGGCCCGGGGTGGGCCACGGTCTCCGACGAGGACTGCTCGGAACGCCCCGTGCCGGAATAGGGCGCTTCGGGACGCTCACGTCCGGTCGAGCGGCCCTGGCCACCACTGTCCCGGCCGACGACCTGCTGAGGGCCGTCCCCCCGGCCCAGGTCGGCCAGCGCCATCATGTTGGTCTGCGGCCCGGGCGTGGACGGTGGCTCGTTCTCGGACGGCCCGTGCCCCAGGTCCGAACCGCCCACCGGGGTGCGGGGTCCCCTTCGGGCGTCGCGCTCGTCCTCCTGCTCGTCCTCGTAGGGGCCGTCGTCGTACTCGTGCTCCTCGTACTCGTACTCGTACTCGTCGTCGTACTCGTCGTACTGGCCACCGTTGCTGCCTCGGCCGCCGCGGCCGCGCCCCCGGGCCGGGCGCTGCGCCGGCCCCTCCTCGTTCAGACTCGACCAGAAGTCGTTGTCGGACAGCCCGTCGTCGCCGTCGTCGTCCTCCCAGTCGACCCGGCGCCGCTTCATGAACCCCGGCACACCGGACCCCTTCCGCTGGCGGCGTCCTCTCTGTGCGTCTGCGCCCCGGTCGTCGTCGTGGTCGTCGTATTCGTCGTCGAAATCGTCGTGTCCGTCCGAGCGCGATCCCGGGTTCAGTGCCCGCATGCCCAGGAGCAGGAGCAGGAGCAGGAGCACGGCGAGCACGACGATGACGGCGATGATGAGGATGACGGTGACGGTCATGGTGTACGCACTACCTTGGGGAGGTCGGCCGCACCCGCGACGAGGCCGGGCCGGGCACCGGGTGTCCGACCACGGCACGGCGGCCGTGGAGGCCGGCGTGCCAGTGGATCCCGGGCCGGGTGACTGAGGAGGTGTCGGGGGCCCACCGCGGTCTCAGGTCAGGTGCCGCGCGGTGACTGGACGGGTATCGGTCATCTGAAATGGGGCGAGGGGCACGGCCCCACTGTATGTGTTGTTGCGCGCCGTGTGCAGAGGGTGCCGGGGGCTTCCTGAACGCACTCCGCCGCCGCGGCCGGTGATCCGTCCCACGGGGCGGCCGGCGGCGCTACTCGCTCTCCGAGACCAGGGTGCCGCGCGCGATGGCGCGCTCGGAGATGGCTTCCAACGTGGTCTCCAGCTCGGCACCGTCGGGCAGGCCGAGGCCCTCCTCCAGCGCGTAGACCGTGAACCGGTACTCGTAGAGGTCGTCCTCATCGGGGCAGGGGGCCGTGTACTCGGCCTCGCCCGCGCTGTTCTGCGCCTGCTTGGCGTCGGTAGGGACCGTGTTCTGGCGCAGTTCCACGAGCTGGGGGTCGAGGTCGTGCACGACCCAGAAGACCGTCGCCTCGCTGGGGTCGTCGACCACCAGCGCCGTCGAGCCGGCGTCCTCGGGCAGCCCGGACCAGCTCAGCGGCGGCGAGACCCCGGCGATCTCCGCACCGTCCTCGCTCTCCACGCCCTCGCACGTGTAGACCTCGGGGAGCGGCTGGCCCTCCTGCATCAGGGGGCTGGTCACGGTGATGTCGTCGGGCATCTCCCCGCTCAGCCCGGGGGTGAACATCCCGCAACCGGTGGTCGCGACCACGGCCGCACCCGCTGCCACCGCACCGGCCCGCGTGGCGGCGGAGACTCGACGCACCGGACGCGGCGCAGGGATCCTGGTGGATGGGAGGACCGGGAACAATGGGGCTCCTGCTGGGCTCTCTGGGGCCTGCCGAGTGGTGCCGCACTCTCGGGGCGCCGGTCGGCAGGCGGACTCGCTGGTGTCGGACCCTGGGGTCCTGAGCGAACTTTACTGGCCGCCGCGGCAAGGTCGGTCATCGGTCATGATGGACGTGTGTGGTTCAGCGTTCTCGGTCCTCTCCAGGTCCGCGACGACCGCGGGCAGCCCGTGGGCGTCGGCGGGCCGCGTCTGCGCGCCCTGCTGAGCCTGTTGCTGCTGCGTGCGGGCGCACGCGTCAGCGGGGAGGCCCTGGCCGAGGCCGTGTGGCCCGACCGCGAGAGCCTTCCTCCGCCCAACACCCTGCAGGCGCTGGTCTCGCGCCTGCGCCGGACCCTCGGGGACGGGGTCACCGTGGACGGCGACGGCACCGGGTACCGGCTCGACGCCGACCCAGCCGGCGTCGACCTGCACGTGTACGAGAGCCTGGCCCGCTCGGGTCGCTCCCTGCTCAAGAAGGGTGACCACGCGGGCGCAGAGCGAGACCTGTCCCGCGCCCGGTCGCTGTGGCGCGGACGACCCCTGCCCGACCTGACCGCGCGCGGTGTGGCCGAGGAGACCGCGGTGCGGCTGGAGGGACTGCACCGCACGGTCGTGGAGGACCACCTCGCCGCCCGTCTGGAGCGCGACCCCGCCGGGGTTCTGCCCGAGGTGGAGGCACTGGCGGCCGAGGACCCCTACCGGGAACGCCCCGTGGAGCTGCTCGTGCGTTGCCTCGCCGCCCAGGGCCGCGTCGCCGACGCCCTCGTGGCGCACACCCGCTTCACCGATCACCTCGCCGACACCCTGGGTCTCGACCCCTCGCCGCACTTGCAGGACCTGCACCTGCGCCTGCTGCGCGGCGAACTCGCGCCCGGGGCGGCCGACGGACCGGGGCGGGCCGGCCCCGTGTCCGAACCTCCCGACACAGACCCCCACGATCCCGCCGCCGAACGCGTGCGGCTCCCGTCGGCCCTGACCAGTTTCGTGCCGCGGGAGGAGGAGGCCGCCGGCGCCCGCGAACTGCTCACCCGCGCGCGCCTGGTCACCCTCACCGGCCCCGGCGGCGCAGGCAAGACCCGCCTGGCCGTGGAGACCGCGACCGCGTTCGTCGAGGACGGGCACGACCAGGTCGAGGACGGCGCGTGGTTCGTCGAACTCGCCCCGCTCGCCGAGGGCGACGACCTCGCCGAGACCGTTGCTGCGGCCCTGGGCCTGAAGGAGGGCACACGCCTCGGCCCGCGCGCCGTCGGATACGCCGCGCCCTCGGCCCTGGACCGGGTCGTCTCCTACCTCGCCCGGCGCAGCGCCCTGTTGGTGCTGGACAACTGCGAGCACGTGCTCGACGGGGCCGCCGGGACAGTGCAGGCCCTGCTCTCCCGCTGCCCCGGTCTCACCGTCCTGGCGACCTCCCGCGCGCCCCTCGAGGTGCCCGGTGAACGCCTGCTGCCCGTGCCGCCGCTGGCCCTGCCGCCCCAGGGATGCGGGGCGGCCGAGGCCTCGCGCTACCCCTCCGTGGCCCTGTTCGCCGACCGCGCCCGTGCCGTGCGTCCCGACTTCGCCGTCGGGCCTGACAACGTCGGCCACGTCGTGCGGATCGTGCGCGAACTCGACGGGATCCCCCTCGCACTGGAGCTGGCCGCCGCCCGCATGCGCTCGATGGGGCCGGCGCACCTGTCCGCGCGCCTGTGCGACCGGTTCCGGCTCCTGAGCGGTCCGCAGCGCTCCGCCCTTCCCAGGCACCGCACGCTGCGCGCCGTCGTCGACTGGAGCTGGGACCTGCTCGGGCCGGCCGAGCGCAGCCTTCTCGCGCGGCTGTCGGTCGTGCCCGGGGGCGCGGGGCTGAGCACGGTGGAGCGGGTGTGCGCCGACCCCGGCACCACCGAGGTGGACGGTGTGGACGTGTGGGAGGCGCTCTTCTCCCTGGTCGACCAGTCGCTCGTGGTGGCCGAAGCCGGGACCGCCGATCCCGAACAGCCGCGGTACCGGCTCCTGGAGACCGTCCGCGCCTATGCCGACGAACGCCTCGTCGAGAGCGGGGAGGCCGCACGGGTGCGCACCGAGCACTCCCGGTACGTGCGCGACCTGTGGCGCGAGGCCGACGCGGGCCTGCGCGGTGCCCGCCAGGCCTCCGTGCTCGCCTCGCTGGCCGACGACGCCGCCGGGTTCGGCGCCGCCCTGCGCTGGGCCGTGGACTCGGGCGATGCCGACCTGGCCCTGGACCTGATCGAGTACGGCCAGTGGTACTGGACCATCGAGGGCGACTGGGAGCCCCTGGCGCGGTGGTCGTCGCAGGTCCTGGACTCCTTCGAGGACCGCATGCCCCCGGGTCGGGCGGTCGCGCACGCGTGCTGCCTGTTCCACCGCGCCTCCGTGCGCATCGACCTGGAACTCGACCACGCCGAAGAGCTCATGGCCGAGATCGACGCCGTGCTGGCCCCCGAGGGACGCCTGCCCGAGTACCACCCCGTTCTGGTCAACGCCCTGCTCTACGCGGCGCTGGTCGGCCCCGACGGGGGTGTGCACCTGCGGCGCCTGGTCGATGCGCTGGACGGGGCGGACCGGTGGACGCGCGCCTCGATCGAGATCATGCTCGCCCTGGCGGAGGTGGTGCACGGCCGCGGCGACCGTGCTCTCGACCGCGCTCTGCGGGCGTGGAAGGACTTCCGCCATCTCGGTGACCCGTGGGGGATCTGCCAGGCCTTGGCCCAGGCCGCGGACCTGTACCACCACTCCGACCTGGCCCGTGCGCGCAGCCTGCTCGCCGAGGGGCGGCGGATCGCGGAGAGCACCGGGCTGCACGACATGGCCACCGTCTTCGCGCTCCGCTGTGTGCAGGTCGCGGTGCTCCAGGGCGACACCGATTCCGGCCGTACGGACCTGGACGCCCTGGCCCCCTGGGCGGGGCGTCTGGAACAGGACCACCGGGTGCTGTGGATCATGGCACGGGTGCAGGCGGCCCGGGAGGAGGGCGACCTCGACGGGGCGTCGGCCCTGATCGAACGCCACACCGAGGAGGTCACCGGCCTCGGCGGGTTCTCCTGGGTCTATGTCGAACCCGCCTGGTGGGGCTTGGCCGCCACCGTCCACCGGCGGGCAGGGCGGGAGCACGAGGCGCTCGACATGCTCGGTCGTGCCTGGGGGATCTCCTCCGTCCGGGGCCCGATCGGTCCGGTGGGTGCCGAGATCGCCGAGCTGCTCGCCGTCCTGGCCGCCGACCGCGACCCCGAGGACGCCGCTCTCCTGCTCGGGTACGGGGAGGCGCTGCGCGGTCTGCCCGAGATCGCCGACCCCGCCGTGGTGCAGACCCGGGAGCACCTCGTCGGTGCTCTTGGGACCGATCGGTACGGGGCCCTGCTAGCCCGAGGGCGGGAGACCGGCTCGGAACGGATCGGGGACGCCCTGGCCGAACGGCTCTCCGGCCACATGCCCAGGGAGAGCGCGAGCCCCCGCCCTCCCCGCGTCCCCGGACCGACGGGGACGGAAGAGGGCGAGGAGACCGGGAGGGCTCAGGTGCGGCGGCGGTAGGCCCAGGCCGCCAGCGGGAAGAACACGGCCGTGATGACCACCGTCCACACCAGCGTCCAGAAGACCGGTCCGGCCACGTCCCCGCCGATCATGAGCCCGCGCATCGCGTCGACCACGTGGCTGACGGGGTTGTTGACGGCCACCGTCTGCAGCCAGCCCGGCATCGACTCCGGTGCGACGAACGCCGAACTGCCGAAGGTCAGCGGGAACATCAGGATCATCCCGAACGCCTGCACCGACATCGGGGTGCGCACGATCATCCCCACGAACGCAGACATCCAGCACAGGGCGAAGGCGAACAGCAGGATCAGCGCACCGGCGACGACCACGCCCAGCACGCCGCCCTCGGGGCGGAACCCGATCGCCAGACCCACGATCAGCACCATCACCACGGTGATCGTGTAGCGGACCAGGTCACCCAGGATCGCACCCACCAGCGGGGCCGAGCGGGCGATGGGCAGGGACCGGAACCGGTCGAAGATGCCCTTCTCCACGTCCTGGCTGAGCGTGAAACCGGTGCCCAGCGTCGCGAAGATGACCGACTGGGCGATGATGCCGGGCATGAGGAAGTCCCGGTAGGACTGCCAGTCGCCCATCATCGCCTGCCCGAACACGAACACGAACAGAGTCACGAACATGACCGGCTGCAGGGTCAGGCCCAGGACCTCCTCGGGGTTGGACCTGATCTTGAGCACGCTGCGCCAGGCCAGTTGCAGGCCCTGCTGGACAGTGCGCAGCGGGGTGACGCTCTGCGGAGCCAAGGGGGTCGGGCCGGCCGGACCGGTCGGGGAGTCGGTGGTCACGGCACTCATGCTGAAGTCTCCTCGCTGGTCTCCTGGGGCTCGGCGGGCTGACCGGTCAGTGCAAGGAAGACCTCGTCCAGGCTCGGCTTGCGCAGCGACAGCTCACCCACCGCCACGCCCTGTTCGTCCAGGCGGCGCACCACCTCGGGCAGCACCGCCGAATCGGTGACCGGGACACGGGCCGCGAGCCCGTCGTCGGACACCGGTGCGCTGGTGACGGCCTCGACAACCTTGACGGCGAGGCCGAGCTGCTCGGCCTCGGCGGTGCGCAGTTCCAGCACCTGGGTGCCGGCGCGGTCCTTGAGCTGCTCGGGGGTGCCCTCGCTGATGACGCGGCCGTGGTCCAGGACGACGATGTCGTCGGCGAGGTGGTCGGCCTCCTCGAGGTACTGGGTGGTGAGCAGGACCGTGACCCCTTCGTCGACCTGGCGGCGCACGACCTCCCACAGCTCGTTGCGGCTGTGCGGGTCCAGACCGGTGGTGGGCTCGTCCAAATAGAGCATGGAGGGGCGCCCGATCATGCTCGCGGCGAGGTCCAGGCGTCGGCGCATACCGCCCGAGTAGCCCTTGGTGGGGCGGTCGGCGGCGTCGGAGAGCCCGAAGCGCTCCAGGAGTTCGGCGGAGCGGACCCGCGCCTGGGTGCGGTCGAATCCGAGCAGGCGAGCGATGAGCACCAGGTTCTGCGTTCCGGTGAGTTCCTCGTCCACGGCTGCGTACTGGCCCGTCAGCCCGATGAGGCGGCGCACCTCGTGGGGGTGGCGCAGCACATCGAACCCGTCGACCTCCGCGCACCCTGCGTCGGGGCGCAGAAGGGTCGCAAGGATACGTACCGTCGTGGTCTTCCCGGAACCATTCGGACCCAGCACACCCAGAACGGCTCCCCTCCTCGCGGTCAGGTCGACCCGGTCCAGGGCGCGTTTGCCCTTGAACTCCTTGACCAGCCCCTCCGCACGAATGGCGTGGGTCATTTCGTCCTCCGTTCAACGTCTGTACGCAAGTGTGCCGAGACGCTCTGACAGAACGCTGACGGGAGGGGAACGCGACCCTGACGCGGCCCATTCCCCCCGTGCGGTACGGGGTTCTGCCTGACCTCGCCCCACACGTCCTAGACTCGGTCGCGTGTTGAACAGTCCCGCCCACGACGACCGCCCCGAACCGGGGGAGGACCCCCGCGAGCCCCGTACAGAGGAGGGACACACGGCCGAACTGCGCCCGCCCCTGCGCAAGGTCAGCGGGCGCGCCGTCGGGGTGTGGACGGTGCGCATGGTCATCGGGGTGGCCCTCAACCTGGCCTTCGTCAGCGTCGTCGCGGCGATGCTGGCCAACCTGCCGCTGCCCTGGATCCCCGACTGGCTGAGCGAGAACGCGCGCGTGCTACCGATCGCCTACGGTCTCTACGGGCTCGTCAAGATCGCCGTGGTGCCCTCGTGGCGCTACCGGGTGCACCGCTGGGAGGTCGGTGAGGACGTCATCTACACCCGTGCGGGGTGGATCGCGCGCGCCTGGCAGCTGGTGCCGGTGAACCGCATCCAGACCGTCGACCACACCCAGGCCATGCTGGAGCGGGTCTTCGACGTGGCCACGCTGCAGGTGCAGACCGCCTCCTACGCGGGGTCCTCCACGATCGAGGGGCTGGACGCCGAGGAAGCGCGTGTGCTCAGCGAGGAGCTGGCCGCGCGCGCCGCCACACTCCGGGACGACGCGACCTGATGAACCACGAGTACGAGAACCCCGGACCCGCGGACCCCGAACGCGAGCGCTGGGCCCGCGGCCCCGCCGGCCACACCGCTGGGCGGTACCCGTACCAGTGGCGCCAGGACCAGGAACCCGGCCCGGACCCGCACTCCTCGACCCCGTCGCGCAGGGACGGCGCCGACGGCGCGCTCTCGCGGGACGCGGCTGCCTCCGAGCGTGCCCGTTGGGGGCCGCCCGAGCGCGGAGCGGGTTCGGACGCGCATGCCGGCCCCGGACAGGGGCAGGAGCCATCCGATGCTCGGAGTGAGCACGGGACGCAGGGTTCCCACCGGGACGAGCACGCCCGTCGGGGTTGGTCCGGACCGGCTCCCGGCCCTGCCCCGAGCGTCGAGAGTGCGCCGAGCGGCGGCGGTGTTGAACGCGTTCCGGACGAGCGCGCGCGAGACGAGTGGTCGTACGAGCGCGCTCGTTGGGGGAGGCCGGCCGAGGACGGGGCGACCGCCGGCGTCCACCACGATCCCGACAGCCCCAGCGGCCCCTCAGCAGCTCAGAGGCCGGCCTACGGCGCATATCAGGGACACGGTCAGTGGCAGGCTCGGGGCACACAGGATGCGCAGGGCCCCTGGGACCAGTGGTCCCGATGGGGCGGCCCGTGTGCGGCGCCGGACCGAGGCGGGGGTGGTGCTCCGGCGCCCAGTGCTCCGGGGCCGTACGGTCCCGAGGGCCACTACCACCCGCCCGAGACACGGGAGTGGTGGACCGAGGAGGCCTCCCAGCCGTTCACCTCCGAGAGCGGCCGCCGCCTCAGCCCCCGCAGCATGGTCGTCGGCCCCATCAACCAGCTGCGCAGCATCCTCCTCCCGATCCTCATCGGCCTGGTCATCGGCGGTTTCAACCCGTGGCTGCTGGCGGCCACCGGCGCGACCGTCGTGATGCTGCTCGTCGGCGGGTTCGTCACCTGGCAGACCCTGCGCTACGAGATCACCGACGACCGCATCGAGATCCGCAAGGGGCTCATACGCCGGGAACGCCGCACCATCCCGCTGGAACGCATCCGCGGCGTCGACGTCACCAGCAGCCTCCTGCACCGCATGCTGGGTGTCTCCGTGGTCCACATCGAGGCCGCCGCCGGCTCCATGGCCACCGAGGACGGCAAGCTCGACGCCGTCGACGCCGGCGAGGCCGACCGCCTGCGGGGCGAGCTCCTAAGGCGCCGCGCCGTGCTCACCGAGACCGAGCAGGACCGGGAAGGCACCGAGGAGAGTGGGGGCACCGCCGCGGCCGAACCGGAGACCGTCGTCCACTTCGAGATGCCGCGCACCTGGTACCTCTTCGGCGCACTGAGCCTGGCCCACCTGCTCACCCCGTTCGCGCTGCTGGCCACGGCGATCGGCATCCTCCAGCAGTCCGCGGCCCAGATGGAGGTGGCCACCGACACGGTCATGGGCTGGATCGACGCCACCGACCGCGCCCTGCTCACGACCCTGGCCATCGGGATCCCGGTGGCGTTGGTGCTCCTGATGCCGGTGTTCGCCGTGGTCTCCTACGCGGTCACCAACTGGGGCTTCACCCTCAAGGGCCGCGAGGGCTCCCTCGTGGCCGAGCGCGGCCTGTTCACCCGTCGCAGCGTCACGTTGGAGAAGCGCCGGATCCGCGGGCACGAACTCCAGGACAACCCGCTCGAACGAACCCGGAGCGCCGTGCGCCTGCGTGCGATCGTGACCGGACTGGGCGATGCTGCCACCCGCGCGGTCCTGCTCCCGACCGGCCCGCGCCCGCAAGTCGCCTCGGTCGTCGAACGTGCCCTGGCCCGGTACGACGGCGGGCTCCGGCGCCACCCGCGCGCGGCGCTGCCCCGCCGCCTGATCCGCTCGGTGGGTCCGTTCCTGCTCACGGGCGCGGCAGGTGTGGTCCTGGACTGGAACTGGCTCGTCATCGCCTCGGCGGTCCTGGCCGTCCTGGGCGTGCCCCTGGGCATCGACCGTTACCGCTCGCTCGGCCACGGATACGACGGCGCCCACGTCAGCGTGCGCTCAGGTTCGCTCCAGCGTGGACAGGCGATCGTGGAGCGCTCCGCCGTGATCGGCTGGACCTGGACCCAGACGCTGTTCCAGCGCCGCTCAGGTATCGCGAACCTGCAGGTCACCGTCGGCGCGGGTGCAGGAGGGTACACCGCCCAGGACGCCTCCCTGCCGGGGTCGGTGGCCTTCGCCGCCGACGTCACCCCGGAGATGGTGCGCCCGTTCCTGGTCGAAAGCGGTACGTCCTCGCCGGGGTCGAGCTCCGACGGCCCCGGCGTCACCGATGCTCAGGATCTCCGGGACCCCCATGACGAGGAGAGCCCCCGCACAGCGGACGAGGACCGCTGATCAGCGGTCCTCGCTGTCCTCGTGGTGCACCGGCCCCGTGCGGACGGGCGCCGCGGCCGGTGGTCAGTCGCTCTTCTTGGAACCGAACATGATCTCGTCCCAGGACGGGACCGACGCCCGGCGACCGCGGCCCTTGCGCTTGGGGGCAGGACGCTCGGCGCTCTGTTCGGCGGCGGGTGCGGAAGGCCCGGTCTGTTCGGCGGTCCGGCGCGGACGGCCTGTGTCGTTGAGATCGATGGTGGCGCGGCGCCTGCGCGGACGCTCGGGCTGTGCGGGTGGCTCGGCGGCAGGCGGCGCGGGCTCGGGCGCCGGAGGTTCGGCCGGGAGGGCCGGACGGGGGTCCGGCCGGTCCGGGGCGGAGGGCTGCTCGGCCCGGTGGGGGCGCTCGGTCTCGGCAGGCGGTTCCGGGACCGCGAACCGGTCCGCGGCAGCGGGGCGCTCGGGTGCAGCGGGGCGCTCCGGTGCGGCCGGAGGAGGCGCGCTCGGCGGGGCCGCCGGACCGGGGCGCGGTGCGGCCTCCGGACGCGCCGGTTCGCTCTCGGCCGGGTCGAAGTAGGGGTCCTGCCCCGGACGCGGGTGCCGGGGCTCGGCGGCGGGACGGCGCCGCTCCTCGGCCAGGCGCCGGCGCTCCTCGGTCAGGGGAACACCGAACTGGTCGGTCTGCGCACGCCCGGCCACCGGACGCAGCGGCTCGTCGCG
>NZ_ANBF01000144.1 GCF_000341025.1 Nocardiopsis salina YIM 90010
GGCGGGGTAACGGGGCTCGGGGCGCTCCTCCGCGGCGGGACGCGGCTCACGGGGCCGGAGCTCGGGCGCGGGCTCCGGATCGGGCTCCGGCTCCGGCCGGGCGGGGGCCGGTTCGCTCCGGCGCGGGGCGAAGGGTGTGACATTGGCGCCCGGGGCCTGGACGCTCTCGAAGGGTTCGGGAGAGGAGAACCTGGCCGCTTCCTCGTCGGCGGGGCTCACGCTGTTGTGTCTGGGCTCGTACAGCCAGTGGGCCGTGCGCTCCTCACCCTGGTGGAAGTAGACGAGCCTGAGCTGCCAGGTGCGGTCCTCGCGCTTCCAGGAGTCCCACACCGCATCGCCGGTCTCCAGCTGGTGGGCGCCGACGCGTTTGGTGACGAGCTCCTCCAGGGTCGAGCCGGGCGCGGTATCCCCCTGGGCGCGCACGGTGGCGTTCTGAGCCTGCTGGGCGATGTACCCGCGTTCCTGGAGCACGGGACCCTCGAACCAACGGACCCGTTCGATCGGTATGCCGGAGATCTCGGAGATGGCCTCCGCGGTCTCGCCGGACCGGATGCGGGCCTGGATTTCCTTGGGGCGCAACGGATTCTCCACTTCGATCTCGTACTGGCCGAGCCGGGAGAACTGGCCGCGTACAGCGGCGCGTAGGCGGTCATCGACGGGCAGCATGAAACGGGTTCCACGACCGGTACTGGCGAGCACCAAGTAGGCGCCGTCCTCACTCACGGCCACGAGGCGAAGCTCGTGCATCGCCCTCCCTTTCGCGTCCCGTCGAGGGGCTGATCCCGCGACCCGACCCCCGCGTTCTCCAAGTCTGGTCGGCCGACACCCGGCCCGGCCAGAACCGCACCCGGCCTGTCCGAACTGTGTGCCCGCCTCCCGGCCCGTGGCTCTCACCACGGTGGGAGCGGCCCCGGAACCTGCCCGAGGCCCTCACGGTCGCTTCCGGTGCCAATCTTGGCACGCTGGTCCGTCGGCGACCGGGAGCGTTCGTGGGGGAATGTCGACGATTCCGCACGGGGCTCCGCGGTGATCGTATCCCGGACCGCACGAACCACCCCAGGTCCGGTGAAAAACCCGGTCTCTACGCGTTGCCGCAACACAGGGATCTATCCGGGCGCAACTCGACACGCCGATGGTCACTAGACAGTGATGCTTCTTGTTTGATGGTGTTATCAGGCATCTGTCGCCCTTAGTCTTAGTTATCCCCTCATGGGCGTTAAGTGGAGTCTGTGACCCGTGGTGCGCATTGGCCCACCACACGCCCATCCCAGAGATCACGACCGAAGTACGCCGTGTCCCGACACGGCTCAGCCAAGGGGGGAACCCGGATGGGCCGAACCCATACCCCGGAGGAACCCGGGGACGCACACCCCGATCGCGACCACGGGACCGGTGACCGGGGCGAGGACGGCCGGGACCAGGGCGGAAAGAAGATCGACCTGAGCTTCGCGCAGGTCGCGGCCGCCGGCCTGGCCACACTCACCGCGGCAACCCTGGCCTCGTACCTGGACGTCTACGGAACCGTCATCGGCACGGCGGTCATGGCGATCCTGAGCACGAGCGCCAGCCCGCTGCTCTCCCACTGGTTCTCGCGCAGCGGCGAACAGGCCAAGCAGCTCGCGGAGAAGGCCGTCGCGACCAAGGCACCGGGTACTGCCAAGGGCAAGGCCACCACGGAGGGCGCGACGGGTGTGACCGGGAAGCAGGACATCCGTGTCGACCTACCACCCGTGAACCAGGGCGAGGACGACGCCACCCGGACGATGGCGATGCCGGTCCTGGGCGCCGACCTCGCCCAGGCCGACCAGGAGGCCACCCGGGTCGACGGGCACGGGGGTGCCGTCGACCCCGAGGAGACCGTCCTGATCCCGGCCCAGAGCCCGGATGAGGACCAGGGCACGGCCGTGCGGGCCGGTCGCACCGGAGGAGACGGGGCCGACAGCCCCGGCGCCGACGGCGAGCCCGAGGGGGCGCCGACACCGCGCCGCCGCGGATGGCGCGCCGTCCTGATCCCGGCCGCCCTCGTCTTCACCGTCGTGATGCTGGTCATCCTGTCCTTCGAGCTGCTCACCGGACGTTCTCTGACCGCCTGGACCCGAGGCCTGGACGAGTCGACCTCGCCCTCCATCGTGGGCGGCAATTCGGCGCCGGCCGAGGAGGAGCCCGAGCCGGAGC
>NZ_ANBF01000145.1 GCF_000341025.1 Nocardiopsis salina YIM 90010
CCCGGAACCGGAACCCACCCCGCAGCCGGAGCAGGACCGGCCCACCGAACCGGGCACCGAGCAGCCAGAGGGTGACGACGGCACCGACGGTGGTACCGGGAGCGGAAGCGACGGGGACGGCGACGGCAGCCGGCCCACGCCGGACCCGGGCGACCAGGAGACCGACCCGCCCGTCGAGGAGGAGCCCGGCGACGAACCCGGCGGATCGGTACCGCCGCCGCGCGAGCCCGGCGACGAGCAGGACCCGGAGCTGCAGAGCGACTGACACCCGGACGGGCCCGTCCCGTCGGACCACGGGGCACACCGGCGCCGCCGTGCACACCGAGTGCGCGGCGGCGCCGGCGCGTTCCCGGCCCCTGTCCCGAGCGCGCGGGCGCCCGAGCCGCAGAGCCGGACCGGACTCAGCCCAGGACCCGGTCCAGGTAGGCGTTGGCGAACCGCCGCTCCGGGTCCACCCGGTCGCGTACTGCCCCCGCAGCACCGAGCTGCGGGCAGACCTTCTCCAGGTCCGTGTGCGTGCGGGTGTGAAGCTTGCCCCAGTGCGGGCGCCCGCCCACCGACACCAGCACCGACTCCAGGTCCGCGAAGCACTCCTCGTACGGAGCTCCTTGGTACATGTGCACCGCGATGTAGGCGGTCTCGCGCTGGTAGGCGGTCGACAGCCATACGTCGTCGGCCGGGGCGAAACGCACCTCCACCGGGAAACTCAGCCGGTATCCGCGCCGTTCCACGACCGAGCGGATCTCCCGCAACACCTCCGCGGTGTGCTCGGCGGGGACCGCGTACTCCATCTCCACGAACCGCACGTCGCGCACCGAGGCGAACACCCGGTGGGAGGCGTCGGTGTAGGAACGCGCCGACAGCGCCCGCGAGCTGACGTGGTTGACCGCGGGGACCAGGGCCGGGAAACGGCGGCACACCCGGTTGACACCCTCGAAAACGCGGTTGGAGAGCAGATCGTCGTCCAGCCAGGCCTTGAACGCCGACAGCGGCCGGGCCGGACCGTCGGTGACGTTGTTGCGCTTGGTGTTGGTGTTACCGGTGTGGGGGAACCAGAAGAACTCGAAGTGGTCGTTGCTCGACCGCATCTCCGGGAGGCGTTCCAGGACCTCCTCCAACGGCATCGGCTCCTCGCGCGCGTGCAGTAGGAAGGCCGGGCGCACCGCGAAGGTCAGCGCCGTGACCACCCCGAAGGCGCCCAACCCGACCCTTGCCGCGTTGAAGAGATCCGGGTCCTCCTCGGCCGAGCACTGCACCACCGACCCGTCAGCCGTCACCATCTCCAGTCCCACGACCTGCGAGGCCAGCCCGCCTGCGTCGCGACCGGTGCCGTGGGTCCCGGTCTGCACCGCACCCGCGACCGTCTGCACCGCGATGTCGCCCATGTTGGCCAGCGCGAGCCCGTGCCGCGCCAGCTCCTCGTTGAAGTCGCACAGCGCCATGCCGGCGTCCACCGTCGCCGTGCCCGCCTCGTGGTCCACCGAGCGCAACCGGGCCAGTGACGTGGGAGAGAGAAGCACGCCGTCGGTGACGGCCACGTCCGTGAACGAGTGGCCGGACCCGACCATCCGCACGCGCAACCCGTCCTCGGCAGCCGCGGCCACCTGTGCGGCGACCTCAGCGGTGTCGTTGGGGGAGGCGGTGCGCCGCGGGTGCGCACGGTGGGTGCCGGACCAGGTCTGCCAAAGCACATCAGTCATGCGACCGGACATTACCGACCGGTCACCCCCGCCGCCAGGGGCCCGCGCCCCGGGACGAGGCGCCCGTCAGGGGAGAGTCCAAGAACACAAGTGCGCTGACCACGGGTCGGAGCGAGCAGGTGCAGCTGAGCTGGTTTCATGAAAAGCATGAGGCCTTACGACGCGTTTTTGCTCATCTCCTTCGGTGGCCCGGAGGGCGAGGACGAGGTCATCCCGTTCCTGGAGAACGTCACGCGCGGACGCAACATCCCCAGGGAGCGGCTCGCGGAGGTCGGGGAACACTACTTCCTCTTCGGAGGGGTCAGCCCGATCAACCAGCAGTGCCGGGACCTGCTCGCCGCCGTCACCGCCGACTTCGAGTCGGCAGGCATCGACCTGCCCGTCTACTGGGGCAACCGGTTCTGGACCCCGATGCTCATCGACACCCTGGAACAGATGAAGAAGGACGGGGTACGCCGCGTGCTCGCGGTGCCCACCTCCGCCTACTGCAACTGGTCCAGCCGCACCGCCTACCTCGAGGACATCGACCGGGCCCGCGCAGCCCTGGGGGAGGGCGCCCCGGAGATCGACCTGGTACGACCCTTCTACGACCACCCCGGCTTCGTCGACCCGCTGGCGGAGTACACCCGGGACGCCCTCGACCGCCTTCCCGCCGACCAGCGCGAGGGCGTGCGCCTGCTCTTCTCCGCGCACTCCATCCCAACGGAGATGGCCGAGCGCAGCGGGCCTCCCGGCGGGACCTACGGTCCCGCCGGCGCCTACGGGGACCAGCTCCATGAGGTCGCACGCCTGGTCGTGGACCGTCTGGACCGTGAGTACCCCTTCGAGGTCGTCTACCAGAGCCGCAGCGGACCGCCCAGCCAGCCCTGGCTCGAGCCCGACGTCAACGACCGCATGGAGGAACTGGCCGGCGAGGGCGTTCCCGCCGTCGTGGTCGTCCCGCACGGATTCGTCTCCGACCACATGGAGGTCAAGTTCGACCTCGACGTCGAGGCCCGCGAGACCGCCGAGAAGCTCGGCATCGGCTACCAGCGCGCCCTCAGCCCCGGCACCCATCCCGCGTTCGTCTCGATGATCACCGACCTGGTGCGCGAGTACACGGGCCGTGCCGAGCAGCAGCGCCTGGGTGAGCTGCCGCCGTGTGCGATGGGGCAGTGCAGCTGCTGAACCGTCAGGGCCGGTCCCGCGGGGCCGGCCCCTCCCGGCTCCCTGCCAGGCCCGCACGCACCTGTGGGAAGGTGGTTCCAGGCCCCGTACGGGCGTGACGCGCAGCAGATCGCGTGTTCGCCGCACGGGGCACACAGCACCGCCCGCATCCCCTGAGCGGTGTTCGTCCACACCGAGTCACAGGAGATACGCGTCTTGGTCCGTTCCTGGTACGAACTGCCGGAATACGTTCAGCTCCGCCGCGTCAACGGCCTCCACCTGTCACCGGACGGGACCCGTCTGGTCGCCCCGGTCAGTGGCGCATCCCCCGACGGCAAGAGCTTCCGCAGCGCCCTGTGGGAGATCGACACCGCACCCGGGTCCGAGGGCGGGCGCGCCCCGCGCCGCCTCACACGCTCCGCCGAGGGCGAGAGCAACGCCGGGTTCCTCCCCGACGGCTCCGTGCTCTTCGGCGCGGGCCGTCCCGATCCCGACACCGGCCCCGACGACAAACCGGAGCCCGCCCTGTGGGTGCTGCCCGCCGACGGCGGTGAGGCCCGCCGCGTGGCCGCCCGGCCCGGCGGCATTTCCTCCTTCACCGTCGCCCGCGACGCAGGCACGGTGGCCTTCACCGCCGACACCCATCCCGATTCCTCCGACGCCGAGGGCGAGCAGGAGGCCCGCAAGGAACGCCGCGAGGCCGGGGTCACCGCGATCCTGCACGAGTCCCTGCCGCTCCGCTCCTGGGACCACGACCTCGGGCCGCAGTACCCCCGATTCTTCACCGCAGCTCCGCCCGAGGACGAGGACTCCGGGCTCGGCGAGCACCGCGACCTCACACCCGACGCGGGCAAGGACCTGATCGGCGCCTCGGGCGGTCTGACCCCCGACGGCTCGACGCTGATCACCACCTGGCGCGTGCCCGTGGGCGGCGGCGCGGTGCGCACCCAGCTGGTGCGGGTGGACACCGCCACGGGCGAACGCACCACCCTGATCTCCTCCGACCACCACGACTACGGATCGCCCCTGGTCTCCCCGGACGGCCGCAAGGTCCTGTGTGCGCGCGACCACGACGGCGACTACGACGGCGAACCCCGGGCCGCATGGCTGTGCGTGGTCGACATCGGTACCGGCGAGGAGCGGATCCTGGCCGCCGAGTCGGAACTGTGGCCGCGCGACCTGGCCTGGGCCCCCGACTCCGCCTCGGTCTTCACCGTTGCCGACGAGCAGGGCCGCAGGCCCGTGTTCCGCGTCGACCTGGACACCGGAGCCCTGACCCGCCTGACCGGGGACCACGGTGCCTACAGCGCGCTGAACCCCTCCCCGGACGGGCGCCACGTCTTCGCCCTGCGCGACGCCTGGGACGCCCCGCCCGCGCCCGTGCGCCTGGATGCCGCGGCCGAGGACGGTGAGCCCGTCTACTTGCGCACCCCCGGCTCGGAGCTCACGATGCCGGGCACGCTCACCGAGATCGAGACGGCCGCCGACGACGGAACCACGATCCGTTCCTGGCTCGTGCTGCCCGAGGAGGCCTCGGCAGATTCGCCCGCCCCGCTCATGCTGTGGGTGCACGGAGGCCCCTACATGAGCTTCAACGGCTGGAGCTGGCGCTGGAACCCCTGGCTCCTGGCCGCCCGCGGCTGGGCCGTTCTGCTGCCCGACCCCGGCCTGTCCACCGGCTACGGCCAGCAGATGCTGCGCCGCGCCTGGGGGAAGTGGGGACCGCGTGTGCACGCCGACGTCATGGCCATCACCGACGCCGCCGAGGCGCGCGGGGACATCGATGCCCGTCACACCGCGATGATGGGCGGCTCCTTCGGCGGGTACATGGCCAACTGGATCGCCGGCCACACCGACCGCTTCTCCGCGATCGTCTCCCACGCCTCCCTGTGGCACCTGGGGGCCTTCATCGGGACCACCGACCACCCGCCCGTGTGGGAACACGAGTTCGGCACGCCGCTGGAGCGCCCCGAGCGCTACGAACTCAACTCCCCGCACCTGAGCGCCGACCGCATCAACACCCCCATGCTCGTCATCCACGGCGACAAGGACTACCGGGTGCCGATCGGCGAGGGCCTGCGCCTGTGGCGCGACCTGATGCTCCACAGCGTGGAGGCCAAGTTCCTCTACTTCCCGGACGAGAACCACTGGATCCTCACCCCGGGCAACGCACGGGTCTGGTACGAGACCATCTTCGCCTTCCTGGACCACCACGTGTTCGGCAAGGAGTGGGTCCGTCCCGACCACCTCTAGCCTGTGCCCTTGGGCCTCGCTCTGCTTCGGCCGGGTTCATCCGTGCCCCACACGGCAGAATCTTCGCCCACCCGTCACCCGCCACCGCCCTCAACGGACGCCTGGCGGCGCGGTAGTCCCCTTTGGCGGCCCCTCGTTCTCGGGGCCGCCTTCGGGGGCTGCAGAGTTCTGCCGGGGCGCTCAGAACCGACCCCGCAGGGGCCGAGGCAACTTTCGAAGAGAAGCTTGCAAACCGAGCAACCAGCCACAGCGGGGGAGAACCGACGTGACCACGACGAAGCCGGCACCCGACCCGGACGACCTGCGCGCACTCGCCGTGCGGGTGGCCACCGAGGCGGGTGAACTGGCCGCACAGGGCCAGGAGGGAATCACCGTCCTGGACACCAAGTCCAGCCCGACCGACGTCGTCACCAAGATGGACCGGGCCACCGAGGAGCTCATCCGCTCCCGGCTGTTGGCCGAACGCCCCGGCGACGCCTTCCTCGGCGAGGAGGAGGGCGGCGACGAGGCCGGCACCGCACCGGTCCGCTGGATCGTCGACCCGATCGACGGCACCGTCAACTACCTCTACGGCGGCCCCGACTGGGGCGTGGCCATCGCCGCCGAGGTCGACGGGCAGATCGTGGCCGCGGCCGTGGCCCAGCCCGGGCGCCGCCGACTGTACGAGGCGGTCCTGGGCGGGGGAGCGTTCCTGGACGGGGAGCGGCTGGCCGCCCCCGCGGCGGTGCCGCTGGACCGGGCCCTGGTGGCCACGGGATTCGGTTACCTGCCCGAACGGCGCCGGCGGCAGGCCCAGGTCCTGCTGGAGGTCGTGCCCAGGGTCCGCGACATACGCCGTACCGGTTCGGCCGCTGTGGACCTGTGCGGGCTCGCCTCGGGGCAGGCCGACGCGTACTACGAGCGCGGCCTGAACCCGTGGGACTGGGCCGCGCCGGGGCTGGTGGCCTCCGAGGCCGGTCTGCGTGTGGCCGGGGCCCGCGGGGGGCCGCCCGCCGAGGACCTGGTGGTGGCCGCGCGGCCGGAGCTCTTCGAGGAGCTCGAGCCCCTGCTCATGGAGCTGGGCGCCGACCGCGACGACTGAGCGCGCCCGACGAGGAGCTCTGAGAGGACCGCTGAGCGTACGAAAGGGGCGGGGACCTGCTTCGGTCCCCGCCCCTTCCGCTGTTGCGGGGGCGTCCCGGTCACGTGGATCCGGGCGGCCCCCAGAGCTCTTCGACGCCCGATCAGGCGCGGGCGTCGACGCCGTTGCGGGCCGCGAGGCGGTACAGGTCCTCGAGCTCCGACGCGTGCGTGTCGGCGAGGAAGTCGTCACCGGCGGCCTGAGCCGACTGGAGCGACCGGTAGGTCTCGTTGATACGGACCTTGATCTCCGCGAGGAACTCGCCCATTGCACCTCTTCCAGGGGTAGGCACCGGGGCATGGCGACGCCCGGTGCGGATCCGTCAGGCACACGCCCTGTGCGTGTGTCGATCGAAGTAGTCACGACCCTGTGACATGCGTGCCCGTCGCGGTCCGGCGCTCGGCCGGTTTCCACGCGTGCGCTAACTATCTCTACCTCACTGTGACGAGGGTCAAACCACCGGGTCCGGGGGAGATGTATCCGTGGCCGGATGTGGCCTCTGTGGCTGGTGTTGGCTGTGGTGAAACTCCAGTTCAGGCGGGGGTTCTCCAGGGATGTGGGAGGGGTTCGCCGGGGTAGGGCGGCACCGAGTGGGCAGGTGTCCCATGACACATTGAATGCCGTAGGTCCTGCGCTTACTTGTTTCTTATTCTCGATGTGTCAGATTCGAGATGTGCGGGGTTGAGCCGTCGCCGGCGGTTGGGGGATTCGCCGGCGACGGCCCCCGCGCACCAAGGGGAGTGAGACTCCCGGCCCAGCGCCCGGGCGAACGGAACCGGGCCGAGGCGGTTCGCCAGAACCGCGAAGACGGGTTTACCGTCTTCGTACCTCGGCCGCGGGACCCCCGAAGGCGCGGCTGGGACCGAGAACGCCGCTGCCGGTGTGTTGGGGGATGCGCCGGCAGCGGCCCCTTTTTGTTCGCTGTCGAGGCTGTAGAAGGTCCAACGTGCGCGTACTCGTGGTCGAAGACGAACAGGTTCTGGCCGACGCGGTCGCGGTCGGTCTGCGCCGCGAGTCCATGGCCGTGGACGTGGTCTACGACGGCGACACCGCCCTCGAGCATCTGTGGGTCAACGACTACGACGTGGTCGTGCTCGACCGGGACCTCCCGGGTGTGCACGGCGACGAGGTCGCCCGCACCCTGGCCAAGGACGGCTACCCAGGCCGCATCCTCATGCTCACCGCCTCCGACGGGGTCGAGGACAAGGTCGAGGGGCTCAGCCTGGGCGCCGACGACTACCTCGCCAAGCCCTTCGCCTTCGCCGAACTCATCGCGCGGGTGCACGCTCTGGCCCGGCGCGCGACCCCGCCGCTGCCGCCCGTCCTGGAACGCCACGGCATCGCGCTCGACCCGGCCAACCACACCGTGCACCGCGACGGAGCCGAGGTCTCCCTCACCCCGAAGGAGTTCGCGGTGCTGCAGGTGCTCATGCGCGCGCAGGGCACCGTGGTCAGCGCCGAGGGGCTGTTGGAGAAGGCCTGGGACGAGAACGCCGACCCCTTCACCAACGTCGTTCGGGTCACGGTCATGACCCTGCGCAAGAAGCTCGGTGAACCCGCCGTGATCCACACCGTCCCCGGCGCGGGATACCGGCTGTGAGACCGGAGCGGGCCGAACCGGGGCAGGTCGAACCCACCCGCCCCGGGGACACCGGTACCTGGCGCAGGCTCAACGAACCCGCGTCGGCGGGGGAGGAGGGCGAGCAGCGCACCAAGCCCGGCCCCATGGACCGCGTGCACCGCATCACCGACAACCTCAGCCTGCGCGCCCGGCTCACCCTCATCTACGGGATGCTGTTCTTCGCCGCGGGCTCGGTCCTGGTCCTGGTCAACTACCTCATCGTGGCGCTGCTGCTCAACGCCCTCCTGGTCGAGGACAGCGCCGCCGAGCTGCTCGCACACAGCGACCTCATCGAAGAGGTCCTCAACCACGTCACCCGCTTCTCCCTGTTGGCCCTGTTCCTGGTGGGCCTGCTCGCAGTCGGTCTGGGCTACGCCGTGGCCGGGCGTGCGCTGTCACCGCTGCAGAAGATCACGCGCATCGCCAGACGCCTGTCCGAACGCTCCCTGCACGAACGAATCGCGCTGTCCGGGCCCGACGACGAGATCCGTGAGCTCGCCGACACCTTCGACGGCATGCTCGAACGCCTGGACCGGGCCTTCGACGGGCAGCGCCGGTTCGTCGCCAACGCCTCGCACGAACTGCGGACACCGCTGGCGATCAACCGCACGCTGCTCGAAGTGGCCCTCAGCGCCCCCGACGTGTCCGCGGACCTCAAGAGCGTCGGTCAGACCCTCATGGAGACCAACGCGCGCCACGAGCGCCTCATCGACGGGCTCCTGCTCCTGGCCAGGAGCGACCGCGAACTCGAGGTGCACGCCCGCGTCGACCTGGGAGAGGTTGCAGAGACCGTGCTGAGCCAGCTCGACGACGAGATCGGGTCCTCCGACGTCACGCTGCGCAGTGACCTGCGCACCGCTGCGGTGGTCGGCGACCCCGTGCTCCTGGAGCGCCTCGTGGGCAACCTCGCGGAGAACGCCCTCAAGTACAACGTCGAGGGCGGCGAGATCACCATCCGCAGCGGCCTGTACGAGGGCATGCCCGCGGTGCAGGTGGAGAACTCCGGCAAGGTGATCCCCGCCTACGAGATCGAGGGCCTCTTCGAGCCCTTCCGCCGAGGCACGGGCGACCGCGTCGGGTCCGGGCGCAGCGCCGGCCTGGGGCTGTCCATCGTGCGCTCGGTCGTGCGCGCCCACGAGGGAGCTGTCACCGCCTGGCCCCGGGCCGGCGGCGGACTGGTCGTGACCGTGTGCCTTCCCGCGCCCCCGGCGGACCCGACCGACCGGCGTTGACGCCCGTGGCCGTCTTCGCACGGCATCGCAACAGGGCTGTTACCGGGGCAGGAGCCGGGCTGCGGGAGTTCCCGCTTCGTGGTATCTATACGTGTCCGACGACACGCGTACCCGTGTCACGAGCGTGGACCACGGGTGGGTATGCTTCCCCGGGCGTGGACAGGGAGGGAATCCCTCCTGACGTGGGCATGTCTTGGTTTTTGTCCATACCGGGGGCGGCGTCACGCGGTTCTTCCGACCGTGGGCGGAATCGGACTTTCCAGGTCTACGGGACGCCCGGCCTTGGGTAGTACTCAATCGACCGGTCGCGGGCACGACCACCTCACGTGGCCGCCTCCGGCCACAGGACCGTGGTCGCGCCGCTGACCTGTGGACGGTGACCCGGGAGGGGGCACGGTCCGCCGGCATCGGAAGAACTCATCGGACGAACCGGGCACAAACCAAGGTCTCTCAAGCGTTACACCCGCGCAACGAGGCACTGAACGAGGGGGATGGAGTAAGCAGAGATGGCCACCGACTACGACAGCCCGCGCAAGACTGACGAGGACATCAACGAGGACAGCCTCCAGGAGCTGCAGGCTCGCCGTGGGGACAAGGGCACCGGCACCGTCGACGTCGACCCGGACGAGGTCGCCGAGGGGATGGAGCTGCCCGGCGCGGACCTGTCCGGTGAGGAGCTCGCCGTGCGCGTGCTCCCCCGCCAGGCCGACGAGTTCACCTGCTCGCGCTGCTTCCTGGTGCACCACCGCAGCCAGCTCGCCGAACAGCGCAAGGGTGGGCTCATCTGCAAGGAGTGCGTCTGAAACGGACGTGAACGGGCCGTCTCAGGGGTCGACACCCACGGGGCGCGCATGTGAAGACGGGTCCGACCTGTCATCCCTCCCTACAGGCAGAGCCACGGGGCGGCCCTCACGTCCACGGGCGAGGGTGGTGGACGGCCGACCGCACGACCCCCGTGCGGTGAGCCGTCCACCACCACGCCTGGTCCCCTGCCGGGACACCGCTACGAGGAGAGTTCGGCCCTGGGCGAACCGCTGATCCCCTTGCGGGCGGCGCGGACGGCCAGCACCCGGGCCACCTCGACCCCTACACCGGCCACGACGGCCCAGCTGAGCGCGTGCCCCAGGCTGACCTCGGGCGACTCCAGGTCCGTGGGCGGCTCCTCACCCGTCGCACGGGTCCACGCGAAGGTCAGCGCCTTGCGCGTGGCGAACTCCGCCGCGAAACCGGCCGCGAAACCGATGAGCGCCGGAGCGATCTCACCGCCGTCCTTCTTAGCCATCAGAATCGTCCACCGTTTCCTTTTTCCTACACGATGGTGCGCGGGCCGGCCGCGCACCGTCTGCGTAACGAATCCTGCCACGGGGGGCGGCCCCGGCGCAGCGGCGGAACACCGGGGACGGAGCGGCGTCCTTTCACCGGCCGGGCCTCGCGAAGCCGGTCGAGTGCCCGCCGAACAGGGCCTAATATTGGCGCATGACCAACCGCTCTCATTCCTTCCGCATGCCCGACAAGCCTTCGCTGGACGGTATCGAGGCGAAGTGGGTCGACGTATGGGATGAGTCCGGCGTCTACCACTTCGACCGCACCGCCGGCCGCGAGGACGTCTTCTCCATCGACACCCCTCCGCCCACGGTCTCGGGGTCGCTGCACATCGGTCACGTGTTCTCCTACACCCACACCGACACCGTGGCGCGCTTCCAGCGCATGAACGGCAAGGCCGTCTTCTATCCCATGGGCTGGGACGACAACGGACTGCCGACCGAGCGTCGCGTCCAGAACTACTACGGCGTGCGCTGCGACCCGTCGATCCCCTACGACCCGGACTTCCAGCCCCCGGCCAAGCCCGACCGCAAGCGGCAGATCCCGATCTCGCGCCGCAACTTCATCGAGCTCTGCGACATCCTCACCGCCGAGGACGAGAAGGTCTTCGAGTCCATCTGGCGCCGCCTCGGGCTGAGCGTGGACTGGCGGCACACCTACGCCACCATCGACGACACCTCCCGCGCCGCCGCCCAGCGTGCGTTCCTGCGCAACCTGGCGCGGGGCGAGGCCTACATGGCCGAGGCACCCACGCTGTGGGACGTCACCTTCCGCACCGCCGTCGCCCAGGCAGAGCTCGAGGACCGCGAGCGTCCCAGCGCATACCACAAGGTCGCCTTCCACAAGGCCGACGGCAGCCCGGTGCACATCGAGACGACCCGCCCCGAGCTGCTCCCGGCGTGTGTGGCCCTGGTCGCCCACCCGGACGACGAGCGCTACCAGGACCTCTTCGGCAGCACCGTGACCACGCCGGTCTTCGGGGTCGAGGTCCCGGTGAAGGCCCACCGTCTGGCCGACCCCGAGAAGGGGTCCGGCATCGCGATGATCTGCACCTTCGGTGACACCACCGACGTCACCTGGTGGCGCGAGCTCCAGCTCGGGACCCGTCCCATCATCGGCTGGGACGGCCGCATCATGGCCGAAGCGCCGAAGGGGCTGCGCGAGGGCGCCGCCCGCGAGGCCTACGACAAGCTCGTCGGGGCCACGGTGCACACCGCCCGCGAGCGCATGGTCGAGATGCTCGGCGAGAGCGGCGACCTCGTCGGCGAGCCCACGCCCGTCACGCACCCGGTCAAGTTCTACGAGAAGGGCGACAAGCCCCTCGAGATCGTCACCACCCGCCAGTGGTACATCAGCAACGGCGGCCGTGACGAGGACCTGCGCGATGAGCTACTCGAGCGCGGACGCGAGCTCGTCTGGTACCCCGACCACATGCGCCAGCGTTACGAGAACTGGGTCGAGGGCCTCAACAGCGACTGGCTCATCAGCCGCCAGCGTTTCTTCGGCGTGCCCTTCCCCGTCTGGTATCCGCTCGACGGCGACGGCAACCCGCGTTACGAGCAGCCGCTGGTTCCGGCCGAGGACCAGCTCCCGGTCGACCCGAGCTCGCAGGCCCCGGAGGGCCACACCGAGGACCAGCGCGGTCTCCCGGGCGGCTTCACCGGCGACCCCGACGTCATGGACACTTGGGCGACCTCCTCTCTCTCGCCGCAGATCGCCTCCGGCTGGGAACGCGACCAGGACCTGTTCGAGCGGGTCTTCCCGATGGACTTCCGCCCGCAGGGCCAGGACATCATCCGCACGTGGCTGTTCTCCACGGTCGTGCGCGCCCACCTGGAGAACGGTTCGCTGCCCTGGTCCTCCACCGGTATCTCCGGCTGGATCCTGGACCCGGACCGCAAGAAGATGTCCAAGTCCAAGGGCAACGTCGTCACGCCCATCGCGATGCTGGAGAAGTACAGCTCCGACGCGGTGCGCTACTGGGCCGCGAACGGCCGCCTGGGCACCGACACCGCGCTGGACGAGGGCCAGATGAAGGTCGGGCGCCGCCTGTCCATCAAGATCCTCAACGCCAGCAAGTTCGTCATGTCCGTCGCGGGCGAGGGCGCCGGTTCCGACCCGGCCCAGGTCACCGAGCCCCTGGACCGCGCGATGCTCGCAGCCCTGGCCGAGGTCGTCGAGGAGGCCACCACAGCCTTCACCGGCTTCGACCACACCCGGGCTCTGGAACGCACCGAGCGCTTCTTCTGGGACTTCTGCGACGACTACCTGGAGCTGGTCAAGGCGCGCGCCTACGACACCGAGTCGCCCGAGGGCGCCTCGGCCCGAGCGGCGCTGCTCATCGCCCTGGGCGCGTTGCACCGCCTCTTCGCCCCGTTCCTGCCCTTCGTGACCGAGGAGGTCTGGAGTTGGTGGCAGGACGGTTCGGTGCACGGCCAGGCCTGGCCCTCCGCAGACGAGCACCGCACCGTGGCCGCTGACGGCGACCCGGCCGTGCTCGCCGTCACCGCCGAGGTGCTGCGCGACGTTCGCCGTGCCAAATCCGAGGCCAAGCTGTCGATGCGCGCCGAGGTCGAACGTGTGCGCGTGGCCGGCGACCGGGTCGAGGCCGTGCGTTCGGCCGTGGGGGACCTGTCCGCCGCGGGCCGCGCCGCCGCCGTCGACCTCGAGCCGGTCGAGGGCAAGGAGCTCACCGTCGAGGTGACTCTGCCCGAGCCCGAGAAGCAGCAGTAACGGTCCCCGGGGGCCGGGTCGGCCGAGGCCGACCCGGCCCCTCGCTCGTCCCGGCCCGCTGTGCCGGGAACGATAGGCTCGGCGAATGTGAGTACCACATCCATGGAAGAGGGTCGGATCCCGATCACGGTCCACCGGATCGACCCCGGCCTCCCCCTCCCCGAGTACGCCCACGACGGTGACGCCGGCGCCGACCTGCGCACGACCGTGGACGCCGTCCTCGAACCGGGGGAGCGGACCACCCTGCCCACCGGTCTGGCCATCGCGTTGCCCCGGGGGTACGCGGCCTTCGTCCACCCGCGCTCCGGCCTGGCCGCGCGCCACGGCGTCACGATCGTCAACGCGCCCGGCACCGTCGACGCCGGTTACCGGGGAGAGATCCGCGTGACTCTGCTCAACACCGACGCGCACGCCCCTGTCAAGTTCGAACGGGGGGACCGGATCGCCCAGCTGGTGGTCCAGCGCGTGGAGCGGGCCGAGTTCGTCGAGGCCGATGCCCTGCCCGACACCGAGCGGGGCGCAGGCGGTTTCGGATCGACCGGGGGACACACCGCACAGAGCTGACGGTTCCCCCAGGCCCGGCCGGCGGCCCGCCGATGCAGGGGCCAACCCCGGTGACCAGCCGGGTCCGACCTGAGAGCTGGAGAGGTGAGGGCGTGTTCGGACGCCGTAAGAAGAAGGACCAGGAGACCGACAGAGGGGCAGCACCGGCACCCGAGTCGGCCCCAGTGAAGAAGGAGGGTGCGGCGGGAGCCGTCTCCTTCGACAACGAGATCACACCCGAGGCGCCCAGGGCCCAGCCGGCCAAGGACGTCGACCGCTACCGTGCGACCGGCCCCTGGGACGAGAGCGAGGACGCCCCCGAGGCCAACCGCATGGACCTGGGGAGCATGAAGGTGCCCATGGAACAGGGCACCGACATCCAGGTCAACGTCGCCCAGGACAAGCAGGGCAAGCAGCGCGTCATCGGCATCACCCTGGTGCGGGGCCGCACCTCGCTCCAGGTGCAGCCCTTCGCCGCGCCCAAGTCCTCCGGGTTGTGGGACGAGATGCGCGAGGAACTGCGCGGGCAGGTCACCCAGCAGGGCGGACGCGTGGAGGACCACGAGGGCCCCTTCGGCGCGGAGCTGCGCGCCCTGGTGCCGGTCAAGGGCCGCACCAACGAAGAGGGCAAGCAGATGGGCCAGCGTGTGCGCTTCATCGGTGTGGACGGCCCGCGCTGGGTACTGCGCGGGGTCGTGCGCGGTGAGGGTGCCTCCAAGCCCGAGATGATGGCCGAGGCCGAGCGCATGTTCGCCGGCATCGTCGTGGTGCGCGGCGATCAGCCCGCGCCGCCCAGCGAGATGCTGCCCATCGTCGTGCCCAAGGAGATCCAGGACAAGATGGCCGATGCCGCCAAGCAGCGTGCGGCGCAGCAGGGCAACGCGGGCCGTTCCCCGAACGGTTCGCCCGAGTCCGGGTCGGCCGGAGAGCAGCCCTCCGACAACTGACGGGGCCGGGTCCTGTCGGGGGAGCGCCGGCGTCCGTAGGCTCGGGGACATGAACCCGAGCACGGAAGACAGCGCCCCCCGGCCCTTGCCCGAGGACTGGCATCGGGTCCTGGCCGTGGTGGCCCACCCCGACGACCTGGAGTTCGGCGCCTCCTCCGCCCTGGCCCGATGGGCGCGGCAGGGAAAGGACGTCGTGGAACTGCTCGTCACCAAGGGCGAGGCGGGTATCGACACCATCGACCCCGCGGAGTGTGCCGAGATCCGGATGGCCGAGCAGCGTGCCTCGGCGGCGGTGGTCGGGGCCTCGGCGGTGGAGTTCCTCGACTTCCCCGACGGCACCCTCGAGTACGGACTGCCGCTGCGCTGGGCCCTGGCCGCGGCGATCCGCCGGCACCGCCCCGACGTGGTGGTCTCCATCAATTTCCGGGAGCGGTTCGGGGGCGCCTCGTTCTTCAACCACGCCGACCACCGGGTCCTGGGCCCCGCACTGCTGGACGCCGTGCGCGACGCCGCCAACCGGTGGATCTTCCGCGACCAGCTCACCGAGGGCCTGGAACCGTGGAAGGGGGTGCGGTTCGCGGCGTTCGGTTCGGCGCCCGCCCCGACGCACTACGTCGAACTGGCTGAGGAGGACCTCGCGGCCGGTGTGGCCTCCCTCGACGCGCACGAGGTCTACATGGGCGCCCTGGAGGGCTGGGACCACCGCACGTTCCTGACCGAGGCGGCGGTCGGGGCCGGACGCTGGGCCGGGGTCCCGCTGGCGACCGGATTCGAGGTCTTCGACGCCTGAGGGCCCTGTGGCCCTGGCCTCACTTCGCAGGCCCCGGGTCGACCGGATCGCTCACCCGCCCCAGGAACAGAAGCGCCCCGCGGCGGCGCAGCGCGAACACGAACGGCCGGTCGGCGGTGAAGCGCACCGGACGTGTCGGGACCGCCGCCGACATCACCATCACCGCCGCGGTGGCCGCGGCCCCCTCGGCGCCCTTCTCGTCCACCCGCAGCACCGACTGGTGCAGCATGGCGTCGACCTTCAGTGGTGCCTCGCTGATGCCGTCGAACCGTGCCAGGTCGGAGGCGGCGTCGCGAACCCCCAGATCGCCCAGGGGCTCCAGGAGCGAGGTGTCGGTCTCCACCGAGAACCGGGGCAGGGCCAGCTCGACCTGCTGCTGTTTGCGGCCCGCATAGAGCGCCTCGAGGTCGGCGGAGCCCAGCGGTGGCGGGGTCGAAGCCTCGTCGTCGGGCAGGAAGAGGTCCAGCGACAGCTCGTGTCCGCCCTCCAGGCTCACCATCGACCACCCGCGGGCGCGGGCGTACGGGAGGCGTTCGGCGCGGTGCATGGTCGCCACCCGGCGCCGTCCGCCCGGGGCGCGGAAGGGGCGCTGCGACGTCCGCTCGGACTCGAACGGGCGGGTCCAGGCCATGGTCACCCACAAGGCGTTGACCAGTAGGAGTCGCACGTTCGCGTGGACCGTGCCTCCGGGCAGCAGCTCGTCGATCAGCCCGTGGGTCACCTGCGAGACCCGCTCGTTGACGCGCCTGCGTACCCCCTCGGCGTCGCCGCGGAAGTCGGCCGGTTCGACCTCGGCCGCGACCCGTGCGCGCACCAGTTCCTCGAACTCCGGGCGCAGAGGCAGGTCCTCGCGGGGGTAGAGGCCGTTGAGTGCGGACAGCTCCAGGCCCTCCTCGGGCGCCGCGGCGTCGTCGAGCGCCTCGAGGTGTCCGCGCACATCCTCACCGACCAGGGCGACCAGCTGTTCGCGAGTGCGTTCGCGTGCGCCCGAGGCCAGCAGGGACAGCACCGTGGCCACCGAGTAGGGCGACCACACGTGCGAGCGCCCCGTTCGGGTGAGGGACCGGTCCACGGCGGCGGCGAACGCCAGATGGTCGGTCCGGGGTGCGGTGCTCAGCCTCATGCGGACTCCTAGCGACGGCGGGTGTGGTCGCCAGCGTACGGAAGTCCGATGCCGCACGGAAAGCGGTGAGAAGCCGCACGCGACAACCGGGGATCAAAGCGGACGAACCCGGGCGGTGGTCCGTCACCGGCTGCTCCGGCGGCCGATGCGCAGGGTGACACGTGGCATAGGCTGGTTGTCCAGGGCGGGCGAGACCGCGCCGCAGGCATGCGAGACCGGACCAGGAGCAGGATGACTGAGCAGCATCGGGCCGCCGAGGAGCCCGCCCCGTCGGCGGGTGACCAGAACGGCGCTCGCGACACCCCCCGGGTCACAGAGGACACCGTCGAGGCTCTGGTCCGCTCGCAACTGTCCAAGGCCCTGGGCGGCAAGCGCGGCATGGTCGAGGCCGCCGTGCCCACCCTGACCTTCACCCTCGGCTACGTCATCACCAGCGAGCTCGGGCAGTCGATCACCGCGGCTGTCGTCGTGGCCCTGCTCCTGGGCGCGATCCGCCTGGTTCAGCGCTCCTCGCCCCAGTACGTGATCACGAGCCTGTTCGGGATCGGCATCGCCGCACTGTTCGCGATGCGCAGCGGCAACGCCGCCGACGCGTTCCTGCCCGGCATCATCTACAACGCCGTGTACGCGGTGGTCCTGTCGATCACGGTGCTGGTCCGCTGGCCCGCGATCGGTCTGATGATCGGTCCCTTCATCGGGGACAAGGAGGACTTCACCTCCTGGCGTTCCAACCCCGCCGTGGTCACGCTCGCCTCGCGCCTGACTTGGCTCCTGGTGCTGCCGTGCGTGATCCGGGTGCTCGTGCAGTACCCGCTGTGGCTGGCCGACCGCTACGAGTGGGCCGACACCTTCGCGCTCCTGGGACTGTCCAAGGTCGCCATGGGCTGGCCCCTGCAGGTCGCCGCGTTCGCCGGCATGGTCTGGGTGCTCGCACGCGGCCGCACCCCGCTGGATCGGGGGCAGGGCTCGACGCAGAACGAGGAAGAGGGCCGGGAACCGGCCGGAGACCGCACGCGCCCCGAGCCCCCCTGACGCCCCTGCGGCATCACTGCCCCTGGTCCACCGGGCTGCGGTGGCTGCGTGTTCTCGGCCGCCGCGTCAGAGGTCGTCGTCGGCGGGGCCGAGGAGGTCCTCCAGGGCGCCCAGGACCTCGGGCGCCGCGAGGAAAACCACCGTGTGGCCCACGGCCAGCTCCCGCGACGGATCGGGCGGGCGAACCACCCCGCCGGAGGCCAGCACCGCGACGAGCGCGACGCCCTCGGGCAGCGCCGCTGTCAGCTCCGACTCCGGGCGGCCCGCGAAAGGGCTGTCCGCCGGTAGTACCGTCTCGGCGATCTCCGCACCCGGCAGCGGAGGACGAGTTCCCTCGTCCTCCGGGCCCTCCTCCGGCACACCCTCGACCAGGTCCGCGATCAGGCGTGGGGGAGAGACTGCCAGGTCCACACCCCAGGAATCGTCGAAGAGCCACTCGTTGCCGGGCTCGTTGATGCGCGCGATCACCCGCTCGACCCCGAACTCGGTCTTGGCCAGCAATGAAACCACCAGGTTGACCTTGTCGTCGCTGCTGGCGGCGATGACCNCCAGCTCGCAGGCGTCGGCCAGCAGCCACTCCACCTGGGGCATGTCGTCGACGCCGATGCGCCGGGTGTCCCGGTCGATGAGCAGTACGTCGTGCCCGCTGCCGGCCAGCTCCGTGGCGATGGAGCGCCCCACGCTCCCCGCACCCGCGATCGCGATCCGCATCTCAACCACGCTCCGTCTCGTCGGCCAACCGTTCGGGAAGAGCCCGCAGGTCCCGGGCGCGGGCAGCCACGTGAAGGACGTCGCCGCTCTCCAACACCTCGTCGGACCCGCCCAGGAGGATCCGGCCGCTGCGCGTCACGTAGACCACCCGCAGGCCCCGGCCCCGCTCCAGCTCGGCGATGCTGCGCCCGGCCCAGGTCTCGGGCAGTGCCGTCTCGCGCATCGCCAGCGTGCCGGAGGCGTCCTGCCACTCCGGTTCCGAGGCCAACTGCGCGTCGCCGGGCACCATGCGGCGCAGGATCGCATCGGCGGTCCAGCGCACCGTCGCCACCGTCGGGATCCCCAAGCGCTGGTAGACAGCCGCACGGCGCGGGTCGTAGATGCGGGCGACCACGTGCTCGACACCGAACGTCTCGCGCGCCACCCGGGCGGCGATGATGTTGGAGTTGTCGCCGTTGCTGACCGCCGCGAACGCCGAAGCACGGTCGATCCCGGCCGTCTGCAGTACCTCGCGGTCGTGGCCCACCCCGCGCACCGCGTGTTTGGCGACGTTGCCGCGCAGCCGCCGGAACGCGTCCGGGTCCTGGTCGATCACCGCGACCGTGTGCCCGAGGTCCACCAGCGTGTGCGCGAGGGTGGACCCCACTCGGCCGCACCCCATGATCACGATGTGCATCTGGCCCGCACTCCTGTCGAGAAAACCCTCACCGGGCACCCTGAACGATCGATCCGTGCCCTCAACGTCACACCCTGGCACAGATCCCCGTAGCACGTGCGTCGGCCCACCCCCCCCGGGGACGGCTCTCGCACGTCCGGTCGGGCCCCTGCAGGACGGTAGATTGGGGAAGGTTGGTGGCTGTGCGCGCAGGGTCACCCCGTACGTGCCCCGACCATCGAAGGACGCCGCCATGACCCGTGTGGGTACCGAGCTGGAACTGACCGTCGACGACGTCGCCCACGGAGGGTGGTGTGTGGGCCGCCACGAGGACCAGGTCGTCTTCGTGCGCCACACGCTGCCCGGTGAGCGGGTGCGTGTGCGCGTGACCGAGCAGACCACGCGCTTCCTGCGCGGCGACGCAGTGGAGGTGCTCGAAGCCTCCCCCGACCGGGTCGAGGCCCCCTGCGCCTTCGCCGGCCCCGGCAAGTGCGGCGGTTGCGACTGGCAGCATGCCTCACCGGAGTCCCAGCGCCGGCTCAAGGGCCGTGTGGTCGTCGAACAGTTGCGCCGCATCGCCGGGATCGAGCGCGATGTCGAGGTCGAGGAACTCCCCGGTACCCCTGACGGGCTCGGCTGGCGCACCCGCGTGCGGTTCTCCGTCGACGAGGACGGCCACGCCGGGCTGCGCCGGCACCGCTCCCACGAGGTCGAGCCCGTGGACCGCTGCCTCATCGCCCACCCCGGCGTGACCGAGCTCGGCGTTCCCGAGGTGCGCTGGAACGGTGTGCGCGACGTCGAGGCCGTGGCCTCCGCCGCTCGCGCCGACCGGGCCGTCATCGTCAACCCCGTGCAGGCCAAGCTCGGCACGCTTCCCGAGCTCAAGGCCTCCAGCGCGGTGCTGCGCCGGTTCAAGGGCGGCCGTGTCCAGCAGGTGCGCGGGCGCAAGGGTGTGCGCGAGAACGTGGACGGCCGCGAGTTCCGGGTCAGTGCCGGTGGGTTCTGGCAGGTGCATCCGGAGGCCGGCCACGTGCTGACCCACGCCGTCCTGGAGGCCTTGGGCCCGAAGCCGGGGGAGACCGCCCTGGACCTGTTCTGTGGAGCGGGCCTGTTCACCCGCTTCCTCGCCGAGGCGGTGGGGCCCGAGGGACGCGCCATGGCTGTGGAGAGCGGCACCGACGCCGTGCGTGACGCCCGGTACAACCTGCGCGACCTGGAGCAGGTGCGCATCGAGCAGGGTGACGCCACCGCCCAGCTGCGCGAGTGGGCCGACGTGCGCGCCGACGTCGTGGCCCTGGACCCGCCGCGTTCCGGTGCGGGCAAGGAGGCGGTCAGGCTGATCGCCGGCACCCGCCCGCGCGCGGTCGCCTACGTCTCCTGTGACCCGGCCACGCTCGCCCGGGACCTGGCCGAGTTCGAGCGCCGCAAGTACCGGCTCACCGAGCTCCGCGCCTTCGACGCCTTCCCCATGACCCACCACGTGGAGTGCCTGGCGGTGCTGGAGCCGGTCAAGCTCGCCCCGCGCCACCGCGAACAGGACTGAAACCAGGGTGGGCCTCCGCGTGCGGTTCGTCCGCTGCGCGGGTCTCGCCTCCCGGGCACACGCGCGCCCGGGAGGCGGGGTCAGTGGCCCTCGGCCGGTTCGGCCCCGAGATCGATCCCCAGGTACTCGGCCACGTCACGGGCGTGGTCGGGGTCCATGGGGGCGAGGAGTTCGACGAGCCTGGCACGGTCTTCCGGGAGCAGGGGGGTTTCTTCCATGTGCAGGATGTACCCGATCAGGGCCCCTGGGTCCCGGGACGCGGCCGTCCTGGGGTGTGTCCGGGCCGTTCACGGGTCGTCGCCCTGCGCGCTGTCCCGACGGCGCCCCAGATACAGCGCGATGCCGCCGCTGACGAGCGCCAGCGCGCCCACGGCGGCCAGGCCCGCCACGGCCGTCCCGGTCACGGGCAGACCCTCGGCGGAGGCCTCGCGGTAGGCGCCGGGGCCGGGGAGTTCCTCTGTCGACCGGTCGAGTCCGATCCCGTCCTGGCCGGGGGCTGAGCGCTCGTCCTCGGTGGGCACTGCACCGGCCGTGTCGCCGGCTGCCTCGGCCCCTTCGGCGGNTGCCCCCGATGCCGCCGACGGTCTCCTCGGGGGAGCCGCACTCGACGCTGACGTGGCCGAGGGTGAGTTCGAAGAGCATCTCGCCGTCCTGGACGGCGGTGACGGTGGTGCCCACGGTCCCGCTGCGTGCGTCGTCCCCTTCGGGCTCGGTGGTGGTGACGGTGACCTCGGTGTCCTCCCCGCCGGGCCCATCGACTGTCTGGGTGACCTCGGGCTCGTTCGTTGGGACGGGGGTGCCCAGAACGGTGACGACCTGTTCGCTGAAACCGCTGCCGCCCAGACCGTGCTCCCACGACAGGTTCCCGTGGAAGTCGCAGGCCACGGAGGTGTGCAGCTCGCTCACCGAGACCAGGGGCTGTTGCTCCTGGGATCTGTGTTGCGCTGGGTCCTGCGCCTCGGCGGTGGGGAAGAGCTCGATCGCGGCGGCCGACGTGTGGGCCTCGGCGCGTCCGTTGTCCTCGGCACTGGTGCCGACCTGTGAACGCTGGGGTCCGGCGACCTCGAGGTAGGGCGTGATGCCGGTGGGATCGGAGGCGAACTCGGCCGAGGCGCGCTCCTGGCCCAGTTCCGACTCGGCGTGCACCCGACCCCAGAAACCGCGGGTGTCCTCGTCGGGCAGATCGACCCGGACCAACGTGCTGACCGCGCTCGCCGGGAAACCGGGCTCCTCCTCGGAGGCCGTGTCGGCAGCGGCCGGTGCCAGGGGGAGCAGTGCGAGTACTGCGGCGCCCACGAGGGCTGCCGGGGCGGTGAGGAAGGAGCGGGACAGGGACAAGGACACCACCTCCGGGAGAGGGCCACGCCCCGGACGGGGCCGACGAAAGCATCCTATTTTCTTCCTGGTAAAATATTCGCCAAGTGCAATCTGGTGTGTCGGGGATCATTGCACGACCGCACGCGTGGGCGGGCGCGCGGCGGATTCTGCACCCCGGGCGCAGGTGGGCGAAGATGGGGTTCATGCGTCTGAGGATCTTCCTCGAGCCCCAGCAGGGGGCCACTTACGAGGACCAGCTCGCCGTCGCCAGAGCCACCGAGGAGCTCGGCTTCGACGGCCTCTTCCGTTCCGACCACTACCTGCACATGGGTGACCACATCGACGGTCTTCCCGGGCCCACCGACGCCTGGATCACCCTCGCCGGTCTCGCTCGCGAGACCTCCCGCATCCGGCTGGGCACGCTCATGACCGCCGCGACCTTCCGCTACCCCGGCCCGCTGGCCATCTCGGTGGCCCAGATCGACCGGATGAGCGGCGGCCGTGTCGAGTTCGGGTTCGGTGCGGGCTGGTACGAGGAGGAACACGCCGCTTACGGGATCCCCTTCCCTGTGACCGGCCGGGAGCGCTTCGACCGCTACGAGGAGCAGCTCGACATCATCACCGGCCTCTGGGGTACCCCAGCGGGTGAGTCCTTCCGCTACGAGGGCAAGCACTACCGGCTCTCCGAGGGGCCTGCGCTGCCCAAGCCCGAGCAGGCGCCGCGTCCGCCTGTCGTCATCGGCGGGGGCGGGNCCCGCGCCTGGCGGCCACGTTCGCCGACGAGTACAACGTGCCCTTCTCCTCGCTGGAGGAGACGGGGGCCGCCTTCGGTCGCACCCGCGACGCGGTGTCGCGCACCGGGCGCACGGCGCCCATGGTCTACTCGGCGGCTCAGGTGCTGTGCGTGGGCCGTGACGAGGGCGAGATCGCGCGGAGGGCTGAGCGCATCGGCCGCGCCCCCGAGGAGCTGCGGGCCGACGGTCTGGCGGGCAGTCCGGCCGAGCTGGTGGACAAGATCGGCCGGTTCGCCGAGGCGGGGGCCGAGCGCCTCTACCTCCAGGTGCTGGACATGTCCGACCTGGACCACCTCGCGCTGGTGGCCGAGCAGGTTGCTCCGCAGGTGGACTGAGTACTGCGAGGGGCGGGCGTGCACCCCGGACCGGGCCCCGATAACTTGATATCGAGATACAAGTCAGATACCTTGACATCAAGATAACAGCGGGGCTCCCCCGGCCCGCATCCGGCTCGGGCGTGTGAAGTTCACCGCTTGTCGGCGCCCGGCCCCGCTCCATCGTGGACGCCCGGGATCCGTGGGCCGCCTTTCCTGTCGCGAGTGGTGTCGTTGCAGGTCAGAGCGGAACTGGTGGATGCTGGTGCCGAGACGGGCCCCGCACCCGGCGGTCCCGGTCCGCGGCATCCGGTAAGGGCGGCCTCAGTAGGTCCCGCGTCCGCCCGATGAGGCAGGATGCTGGGGACAAAGTGGCGAGATCAGGAGGCAGACACCGTGTCCACGAACAGCTTCGGTGCACGTGACACGTTGCGCGTTGGCGACGAGTCGTACGAGATCTTCCGGTTGGACGCCGTCGAGGGCTCCGACCGACTCCCTTACAGCCTGAAGGTTCTGCTCGAGAACCTCCTGCGCAAGGAGGACGGCCAGAACGTCACCGCCGACCACATCCGTGCCCTGGGCAACTGGGACCCCAAGGCCCAGCCGAACCAGGAGATCCAGTTCACCCCCGCGCGGGTGATCATGCAGGACTTCACCGGCGTTCCCTGCGTCGTCGACCTCGCGACCATGCGCGAGGCCGTGCACGAGATGGGCGGCGACGCGGACAAGATCAACCCGCTCGCCCCCGCCGAGCTGGTCATCGACCACTCGGTCGTGGTCGACCTCTTCGGTAGCCCCGACGCGTTCGAGCGCAACGTCGAGATCGAGTACGAGCGCAACTACGAGCGCTACAAGTTCCTCCGGTGGGGCCAGACCGCCTTCGACGAGTTCAAGGTCGTCCCGCCCGGCACCGGCATCGTGCACCAGGCCAACATCGAGCACCTGGCGCGCGTGACCATGAACCGCAACGGCCAGGCCTACCCCGACACCTGTGTGGGCACCGACTCCCACACCACGATGCAGAACGGCCTGGGCATCCTGGGCTGGGGCGTCGGCGGTATCGAGGCGGAGGCCGCCATGCTCGGCCAGCCGATCTCCATGCTCATCCCGCGCGTGGTCGGCTTCAAGCTCACCGGCCAGTTGCAGCCCGGCACCACCGCAACCGACCTCGTCCTCACGATCACCGAGATGCTGCGTGAGCACGGTGTCGTCGGCAAGTTCGTCGAGTTCTACGGTGATGGCGTCTCCTCGGTGCCGCTGGCCAACCGTGCCACCATCGGCAACATGAGCCCCGAGTTCGGCTCGACCGCCGCGATGTTCCCCGTGGACGAGGAGAGCATCCGGTACATGAAGCTGACCGGCCGCTCCGAGGAGCAGGTCGCGCTGGTCGAGTCCTACGCCAAGGCCAACGGCTTCTGGCACGACCCCGCCAAGGAGCCCGAGTACTCCGAGTACCTCGAGCTCGACCTGTCGGAGGTCGTCCCCTCCATCGCCGGCCCCAAGCGCCCGCAGGACCGCATCGCGCTGTCCGAGGCCAAGCCGTCGTGGCGCCACGACGTGCGCAACTACGTCGAGGACGAGGTCGACGAGGCCAACGAGGAGTCCTTCCCGGCCTCCGACGCCCCGGCCCAGCACGTGAACGGCAACCGTCCCCACCGCCCGGTCGAGGTCACCATGGCCGACGGGACCAAGACCGAGATCGACCACGGCGCCGTCACCATTGCCGCGATCACCTCGTGCACCAACACCTCGAACCCCTCGGTCATGCTGGGCGCCGCCCTGCTGGCCAAGAAGGCGGTCGAGAAGGGCCTGTCCCGCAAGCCGTGGGTCAAGACCTCCATGGCTCCGGGGTCGAAGGTCGTCACCGACTACTACGAGCGCTCCGGCCTGACCCCGTACCTGGACAAGCTGGGCTTCAACCTGGTCGGCTACGGCTGCACCACCTGCATCGGCAACTCCGGCCCGCTGCCGGAGGAGATCTCCAAGGCCGTCCAGGACAACGACCTGGCCGTCACCTCGGTGCTGTCCGGCAACCGCAACTTCGAGGGCCGGATCAACCCCGACGTCAAGATGAACTACCTGGCCTCGCCGCCGCTGGTGGTCGCCTACGCCCTGGCCGGGTCCATGGACGTCGACATCACCACCGAGCCGCTGGGCATCGGCAAGGACGGCGAGCCCGTCCACCTGGCCGACATCTGGCCGACCGCCGAGGAGATCCAGGAGGTCATGGACAACTCCATCGCCTCCGACATGTACGAGTCGGCCTACTCCGACGTGTTCGCCGGCGACGAGCGCTGGCGCTCGCTTCCCACGCCGACCGGCAACACCTTCGAGTGGGAGGAAGAGTCCACCTACGTCCGCAAGCCCCCGTACTTCGAGGGCATGGGCGAGACCCCGGACCCGGTCACCGACATCTCCGGTGCCCGCGTGCTGGCCAAGCTGGGCGACTCGGTCACGACCGACCACATCTCGCCCGCCGCTGCGATCAAGCCCGGTACCCCGGCCGCGGACTACCTCAAGGCCAACGGTGTCGAGCGCCGCGACTTCAACTCCTACGGTTCCCGCCGCGGCAACCACGAGGTGATGATCCGCGGGACGTTCGCCAACATCCGCCTGCGCAACCAGCTCGCGCCGGGCACCGAAGGCGGCTACACCCGCGACTTCACCCAGCCCGACGGCCCGGTGTCGTTCATCTACGACGCCGCGCAGAACTACGCCGAGCAGGGCACCCCGCTGGTGGTCCTGGGCGGCAAGGAGTACGGCTCCGGTTCCTCGCGCGACTGGGCCGCCAAGGGCACCCGCCTGCTGGGTGTGCGCGCGGTCATCACCGAGTCCTACGAGCGCATCCACCGCTCCAACCTCATCGGCATGGGTGTTCTGCCGCTGCAGTTCCCGCAGGGGCACTCGGCGGACTCCCTGGGGCTGACCGGCGAGGAGACCTTCTCCATCACCGGCGTGACCGAGCTCAACGAGGGGCGCATCCCGAGCACGGTCAAGGTCAGCACCGACACCGGGGTCGAGTTCGACGCCGACGTGCGCATCGACACCCCGGGTGAGGCCGACTACTACCGCAACGGCGGCATCCTGCAGTTCGTGCTGCGCCAGCTGATCGCCAAGTAGCGGTTCCAACTCCGCTCCGCACCCAACAGGTGCGCCGCGCGGTTCAGGGGCCGCCACCGTCCGACCGACGGTGGCGGCCCCTTCGTCGTGCGCGGTGAGCGCGCCGGCCGAGGACGGTCCCGGTCCGAGCCCCCCGGAGCGGGTGCCCTGGCGTCCCCGGCACCCGCGCCCTGTGGCTAACCTGGAGGCCGTTCCCAGTCGGGCGAGGCCGTCCCCGTGCCCCGTGCCACCGCACGGGTCCGCCGGCCCGCCGCCCAGGACACGAGCACCCCGGGGTACCCGCCGTGGACCCCGGGTGCGGGCTGGGTGACCCCCGCAGGACGATCAAGGACGGGACGGGCGTGGACGAACCCCTGGACGAGGAGAGCGGCGCGGATCCCGGGCGACCGGACGGTCGGACCGTGGGCGACTTCCGGCTGCTGCGCCCGCTGGGACGCGGCGGTTTCGGCGAGGTCTTCCTGGGCGAGGACCCCTCGGGACGGAAGGCCGCGGTCAAGGTGCTTCACGCCAATTGGGCGGGCGACACGGACATGCGGCGGAGGTTCGCCACGGAGGTGGATCAGGCGCGGCGGGTGAGCGGGTTCTGTATCGCTTCGATCCTGGACGCCGATCCCGAGGCGGACGAGCCCTGGATCGCCACCGAGTACATCGACGGCCCCACGCTCCAGGACTCCGTGGCCAAGGAGGGCCCCCGTCGCGGGACCGACCTGCACCGGCTGGCGGTCAACACGGCCACCGCTCTGGCTGCCATCCACGCCGCCGGTGTGGTGCACCGTGACCTGAAGCCGGACAACATCATGTTGGCGGCCGACGGTCCGCGGGTGATCGACTTCGGGATCGCGCGTGCGGTCGAGTCCACCTCGGTCACCGCCTCCGGGGTCATCGGCACGATCGGCTACATGGCGCCCGAGCAGCTGGAGGGTATGCGGTTGACCTCGGCGGTGGACCTGTTCTCCTGGGGCGCGGTGATGGTCTTCGCTGCGATCGGGCGTGAGGCCTTCCCCGGGCCGACACAGGCCTCCCGCATCGCCCGCATCCTCGGCGGCGAGCCCGACGTCGAGGGCTTCGACGGCCCGCTGTGCGAGGTCGTGTGCGCCTGCCTGGACAAGGACCCGGCCCGGCGCCCCGACGCCGCCGCGCTCCTGCAACAGCTCGTGGCGCTGCCCGCCGACGGTGGTGCAGTGGCTGC
>NZ_ANBF01000146.1 GCF_000341025.1 Nocardiopsis salina YIM 90010
GTGACCAGCGCCGATACCGACCTCCCCCGACTTTGAAACAGCCCTGGCGTACCCGGTGGGCGCCCTCGACGCCCCCGTAGTTCGCGGCGAAGCGCTCGTCGGACACGTACATCTCACCGAGCGCGGGGTGGCTCTCGCGGTTCCAGTCCGGCCCGGGGAACGACCGCAGCCACGCGTGGTGCGCCGCCACTGCCCGCTGGAACCCGCCCGAACTCGGGTCCAGCCCCGCCTCCGTCGTGCGGCGCAGGGCACCGTCGGCCTCGGCCGAGCGTTCGGTGAGGTCCTGCCGTGCGAGTCCGAGTCCGAGCTCGCGCAGCAGGAGGATGCGTTGGAGCCGCACGAGGTAGTCGCGGTCGTAGTGCCGTACACCGCCCGGCCCCACCCGCGAGGGCCTCAGCAGCCCAATGCGGTCGTAGTGCCGCAGTGCGCGGCTGGTCGTGCCCGTGGCGGCCACCACCGCCTGGATCGGCCGGTCCATGGTGCGCACCCCTTCCACCTGCACCGACGAAGGTAGGGCTTGACGCAACGTCAACCGCAAGCCCGCCGATTCCCTGCTGGGAGTGCCATGGCCTCTTCGTGCGCGGGGGTGCAGCGAGGGGGTGGGGAACCGGTTGTGCCGTTCCCCGGGAAAAGGGTGTGCACAGCTCAAAAGAAAAAGCCGGGCCCGTGTGGTGTCCGGGACCGGCTCTTTCTTCACTGTCTCAAGGTGGCGCACTCGGGAGGACTCGAACCCCCAACCTTCTGATCCGTAGTCAGATGCTCTATCCATTGAGCTACGAGTGCAGATTCTGTTGTGTTGTCTCCGGGTCGGGCTCTCGCTCTCCCCGGCGACGTCTTCGACTCTATCAGAGTCTCGGAGTGCTTTCGTGCCGCTTTCCGGTGTGAACCGGGCCATGTGCACGAAGGCCATGACGTGCGCGGAACGCCGTCTGCCTCGACGGTACCGCATCTCCGGAGGTGCCCGGGCCACGCGCCAGACCCGGGGCGGAGCACCCCGCCCCGGGCGCCGGGTTCAGGAGGTCGCTTCCTCGACGGAGGCGGCCCACAGCTCCAGGGCGCTGTCGACCTGCTCGCCGTTGACGACCAGCGGCGGGATCATGCGCACCACATTGCCGTGCGGACCACAGGTGAGCAGCAGGAGCCCGTTCTTCGCAGCGACCTGCTGCGCGCGCGCGGCGGTCGCGCCGTCGGGGGACCCGTCGGCGGTCACGAACTCGCTGGCCTGCATGAGGCCGCGGCCGCGCACGTCGCCGATCTCCGGGTGCGCGGAGCCGACCTTCTCCAGGCCCTGGCGCAGCCGCTCGCCCTGCGCGGCGGAGTTGGCGACCAGGCCCTCCTCCTGGATCACGTCGAGGGTGGCCAGCGCCGCGGCGCACGCGACCACGTTGCCACCGTAGGTGCCGCCCTGCGACCCGGGCCAGGCCTTGTCCATGACCGACGCGGGTGCTGCGATCGCGGAGATGGGGAAGCCGCTGGCCAGGCCCTTGGCGGGGATGACGATGTCGGGGGGGATGCNTGTCGGGGGTGATGCCGGAGCGCTCGTGGCCCCAGAAGGTCCCCGTGCGCCCGAAGCCGGTCTGCACCTCGTCCGCGACCAGCAGGAACCCGTGCTGGTCGGCACGCTCGCGCAGCCCCTGCAGGAACGCCTCCGGGGCAGGGACGTACCCGCCCTCGCCCAGCACCGGCTCGACGAAGATCGCGGCGGTGTCCTGAGGGGAGGTCGTGGTTGCGAGCTGGTGGTCGAGCTCGCGCAGCGCGTGCGCGACCGCGTCGGCCTCGGTCATGCCGAGCCGGTAGGCGCTGGGGAAGGGGGAGACGACGACGCCGGGCATCAGGGGGCCGATGCCGGCGCGGATCTTGGTCCCGGACGTGGTGAGGGAGGCGGCGCCCATGGTGCGCCCGTGGAAGGACCCGGTGAACACGATCGCGTTCTGGCGTCCGGTGGCCTGGCGGGCCAGCCGCAGTGCGGCCTCGACGGCCTCGCTGCCGGAGTTGACGTAGAACAGCCGGTCCAGACCCTCGGGCAGGACCTCGCCGAGCCGTTCGGTGAGCCGGAGGAGCGGTCGGTGCATCACGGTGGTGTACTGGCCGTGGATGAGAGTTCCGACCTGTTCCTGGGCGGCCGCAACGACCTTGGGGTGGCAGTGGCCGGTGCTGGTGACGCCGATTCCCGCCGTGAAGTCGAGAAAGCGGCGGGCGGCCCCNTGTGCACACCCTCGCCTCGCTCGGCGAGTACGGGGGTCGCCTGCTTGAGAACCGGGGAGAGCTCCGCCATCGGTGGCCTCGATTCCGTGTTCGGGTTTCCGTAGGATTGTTGACAATCGACGCTGCTATGGAAGCATCCCAGCCGCGGCGGTGTCCAGTGGGCTCACGTCGGGCAGTTCTGACCACAGGCCGGCTCGCCGGCCGGCCCCCTCGACCGGAAGTAGGAACATGTCTGATCTGGAAGAACGAGTCGTCGCACAGGTGGAGAAGAAGCTCTTCATCGGTGGCAAGTGGCAGGAAGCGGCCGCGGGCGGAACCTTCGAGGTCGAGGACCCTTCGACGCGTTCCGCGCTCTGCGAGGTCTCCGACGCGACCGACATCGACGGGCTCGCCGCGCTCGCGGCCGCACACAACGCCCAGGGCTCCTGGGCACACACGGCCCCCCGTGAGCGCGGCGAGATCCTGCGCAAGGGGTACGAGCTGCTCATGGAGCGCCAGGAGGAACTGGCGACCCTCATGACCCTGGAGATGGGCAAGCCCCTGGCCGAGGCCAAGGGCGAGATCGCCTACGCCGCGGATTTCTTCCGATGGTTCTCGGAGGAGGCGGTCCGTATCGAGGGCGGGTTCGCCACCGCCCCCAACGGCCAGGCGCGGTTCCTCATCATGCGCCAGCCGGTGGGCCCCTCGATGCTCATCACCCCGTGGAACTTCCCCATGGCCATGGGGACCCGCAAGATCGGCCCCGCGATCGCGGCCGGATGCACGATGATCCTCAAGCCCGCCCAGCAGACGCCCCTCTGCGCCCTCGCTCTCGCCGGTGTCCTCAAGGATGCCGGCCTCCCCGAGGGTGTGCTGAGCGTGTTGCCCACGAGCAATGCGGGCGGGCTCACCGAGCCGCTGCTGCGTGACGGGCGCATCCGCAAGGTGTCCTTCACCGGCTCGACCGGAGTGGGGCGCAAGCTCATCGAGCAGAGCGCGGAGAAGGTCCTGCGCACGTCGCTGGAACTGGGTGGAAACGCACCGTTCCTGGTCTTCGACGACGCCGACCTCGACGCAGCAGTCGACGGGGCGATGCAGGCCAAGATGCGCAACATCGGAGAGGCCTGCACCGCAGCGAACCGTATCTACGCCCAGTCCGGGGTGGCCGAGGAGTTCGCAGAGCGCCTCAGCCGCCGGATGGGCGAGCTCCGGGTCGGCCGCGGCCTGGAGGACGGTGTCGACGTCGGACCGCTCATCGACGAGAAGGCCCGTGACAAGGTCCAGCACCTGGTCGACGACGCCGTGGGCCGGGGCGCGCAGGTGCTCGTCGGCGGCAGCCGCGGTGAGGGTTCCGGGCACTTCTACAACCCGACGGTGCTCTCCGGTGTGCCCCACGACGCCGAGATGGCCGACACCGAGATCTTCGGCCCGGTCGCCCCGGTGTCCTCCTTCGAGACCGAGGAGGAAGCGATCCGTGTCGCCAACAACACCGAGTACGGGCTGGTCAGCTACGTCTACACCACCGACCTCAACCGCGCCTTCCGCGTGAGCGAGGCGCTGGAGGCCGGGATGGTCGGCCTCAACCAGGGTGTGGTCTCCAACCCGGCGGCCCCGTTCGGCGGCATCAAGCAGTCCGGCCTGGGCCGTGAGGGCGGTGACGTCGGCATCGACGAGTTCCTCGAGTACAAGTACGTGGGGATCGGCGGGATCTGATCCCCGCCCCAGTCACAGGAAACGGCCCCGGAGGGCTGCCCGCGCCGCGTTCTGCGACGGGTGCCCTCCGGGGCCGTAGGGGGTCGCCGCGGCCCCGGCCGAACCGGTTCCACCCGAGTGCGCCGTGGAGTCCCCACTGCCCTCGGCGCATGATCGGCCGGGGGTGCCGACCGCGGCCGACCCCGTGGTGCGCCCCGGCCACCTCCGGACCGGGGCGCACGTCCATGGGAGGAGCGGTGGATCAGAGCAGGTCGTCGACCAGCTCGGTGTCCACGGCGTCGGTGTCGACCGCGCCGGTCAGGTCGCCGGTGACGTCGTCGAGCTCGGTGTCGACGGCGTCGGTGGGCAGGCCCTCCAGGTCGGTGACCTCGTCGACGGTGTCCTCGACGCCGTCCACGGCCGGGACCTCGGGCAGCGCGTCGGTGCCGACCTCGTCGGTCTGCGGCAGCTGCTCGGTCACCTCACCGGTGGCGGGAACGTTCTCGGTGGCGCCCTCGTCGACGACGTCGCCGGTCTCCACACCGTCGACCGGCAGGTCGGTGTCGACGGGCAGGTCGGCGACCTCCAGGACCTCGAGGTCCGTGGGCACGCCGCCGGCCAGGTCGTCGGCGGAGCCCAGGGCGAGGTGCTCGATACCGGCCACGTCGGCGCCGGCGTCGGAGAGAGCACCGTCGGCGACCGCGCCCACCTCGTCGGCGAGGGCGTCCACGTCGCTCTGGGCGTCGGCGGCCACGAACAGCACCGGGATCGTGGTGTGCTCGACCGTCTCCACGATCTCGTCGGGGTCGACGTTCTCGTCGGCGTAGAAGCGGGCCGGGAGCGTCGCGCCCTCGACGGCGGAGGTGTAGGAGCCGACGTCGACCTGCGGAACCGCCCCGTCGAGAGCGGGGGCCTGCGGGGCGGCGTTGCCCAGGTCGTCGATGTTGCCGAGGGCCACACCCTCGACGCCTTCCAGCTCGGCGATCTCGGCGAGGGAGGCCAGCTCGGGGATCTCGGCGACGTCGGCCTCGGTGAGCAGGCCGTCCAGCTCGGAGGTCACGGTGCGCTCGACGGAGGGCACACCCGGCGCGGTGGCGTCCTCGGTGCCGGGCAGCTCGGTGGCCGGGAGGGTTTCGGCGCCGGGAACCTGGCCGGCGGTGCCGTCGATCGCGCCCGTGGCGTCGGGGAGGGGCTCCGCCGTCGCGAACCCGCTGCCGAGGGCGACGAACCCGGCGGTGCCGGCGGCGAGCAGCAGGGTGCGGGCGGAGGTACGGGCGTTGTTGAACATGTGGATCCTTCCGGATACCGATGGCTCTTCTTCGGGGCCGGGCAGCGTGACCGTGCACGTGGACGGATACGAGCGGCACGGGCACGCCGACCGGGGTTTCAGTCCTCGACCTCTCGGCCTTCGTGACTGACCTGAACTCCGCCGACGGGGAAGGGGGTTCTCCTCGGTGCGGGGCTCACGTCAACCCCCAGAGCGTCCGGTCGTTCACGCATCGTGGCGAAGCGATCCGGGGCTGGGAAGGGGCCGCTGTGGGCGAGAGCGCGCTACTGCGCGGGGAGGAGCGCTGTTCGGGAGCGCTCGGTGAGGAGAACCGTCAGTCGGGGGCGACGGTGGGCTCGCCGGCGTCGGCGGCGGGAACCGCGCGCAGGACGTCCAGGGCGGCCTGTTCGGACCCGGGGGCGGGGGCCGGTCCGCCCGTGGTGGGGAGGAAACCGGCGACCGCGCCGACGGGGGCACCGCTGTTCGCGGAGACTGTGCCGGTGGCAGCGGGGTTCTGGGGACCGGAGTCGGGGGAGACCGGGCTCCGCTCGGCGCCCTCGTCGCCGGTGGCCTGCGAGCGGTCGTCGCGCTCGGTCAGGACCTGTGCCGGGGTCGGGGCCTGCTCTGCGGCGGAGTCCGCCGTTTCCTCGGACGCGGCTCCGGTCTCGGTGCCGGTGTTCTCGCGTTCGGGCGCGGGCGCCGGGGTGCCGGTTCCGGCCTCGGGGGCCGGCTCCGTGTCGGGAACGGTGCTCTCGACCTGCTGGTCGACCTCGTCGGTGACGCCGTCGACGGTCTCGTGCACGTGGCCCACCACGTCGACGCCGGGGGTCTCGGGGACGGTCTCGTCCAGGGCACCGGTGACCTCGTCGGCCGTTCCGGTGGCCTCCCGGGCGGTGTCGTTGACCGTGTCGCCGAGTTCGTCCACGGGCTCGTCCGGGGCCTCGGGCGTCTCCGGGGCCTCGGAAATCTCAGGGCTCTCGGCAGCCTCGGTGCCCTCGGGGGCGTCCGGCATCTCACCCTCGACGACGCCGTCCACCTGCTCCTGGACCTCCTCGACACCGCCGGTGAGGTCGAGCTCCTCGGCCTGTGCGGAGGTGGTGCCGAAGACCCACGAGGTGGTCAGGGCGCCGGCCAGCAGACCGAGCAGGACCAGGGTGCGCCGCAGGGTGGCGGGAACCCCGTCCGACAGCACGGCCGCACGCGCGCCGAGGGCGCCGTCGTGACCGCAGGCTGTGAACACGAAAGGGGTCCTTCCACCGGGGAAGCGGGGGCGATGTGCCGGAAGGGGATGGTGGACCCGGGCACAGAAGGGGGCTGCGCCCGGTTACGTCAGGGCCGAAAAGAGATCCCTGCCTTGTCCGAAACCGAAGCTAACACGACATACCCGTGCGCACGCAACACATCCGGCCGAATTCCTCGCAGTGTGTGACGGGCTCACACACGCCGGGACGTGCGGGTGTGGACCTTCCGGCCCGTCCGCCCTTCTCGGCCCCCGGCCCGTTCGGTGGGCGCCGTCCGTACCTTCGGCACCTGCGCCGGAGGTGTCGCTCCAGGGTCGGTGGCGGGCGGCGGTGTGGGCGGGTACCCGAACACACCTAGTCCCCGGCGGTCCGACCTGCGTTGATGCGTTCCACGGTGTCGGTCATGTGTTCCTCGATGAGGGCCAGGAGTCGGTTCTCGGCGCCGTCGACGATCGCATCGAGGATGCGGCGGTGCTCCTGCAGGAGCTCTTCGGCCTCCGGATAGGTCTCCTGCATCACCGTCAGGCACATGCGGGTCTCGACCAGCAGCGTCTGGGCCATGCGCTCCAGCCGACTGTTGCCCGAGCAGCTCACCAGCGTCTGGTGGAAGGCCTGGTCGGCGTCGCTCATCAGGTCGCGGTCGTCGCTGTGCGCGGCCTCTTCCAGGCGCTCGAGCGCAGGCGTCAGCCGTGCCACGGCTTCGCCCCTGTTGCCCCGCATGATGACCTCGCACGCGGTGCGTTCCACGGCGAGGCGGGCGATGTAGATGTCGCGCACGTCCTCGGAGGTCAGCTCGCGGACGAACAGGCCCCGGTGGCGCTCGCTGCGCAGAAGCCCCTCCTGTACGAGCCGCTGCATCGCTTCGCGCAGCGGTCCGCGGCTCACCCCCAGCCGTCCGGCCAGGTCCGCCTCGCCCAGCTGGTCACCGGGGGCGAGGGAGCCGACCATGATCGCCGACCTGAGCTGGTCGGCGATGAGCTCGGCGGTGGAGCGTCGGGGCACGGGTCTGAGGTGTCCTGAAGAGGACATGGGCCGTTTTCCTTCCTGCAGACGGCGGTCGGACTCGGAGTGGGGCCGAGATTAAGGCATGGTGTGCTGCCATTCGTTCGCAGTCGGGACGGACCGTCCCCCGCCGGTGACCGGGTGCGGGCACGACCCCGTCCCGCCCGCACCCGGCGTCGGTGCACGTGTGTCAGTGCGCGTGGAGGGCGCTGTCGACCAGATCGGTCCCGGAACGGAACAGCGATCCGGGCCCCTTCTCCACACGCGCGGCCCCGGCCAATCGCAGGCCCTCCCAGACGCTCACCTGGTTGGCGGTGAGCACGGGTTTGCCCAGGAGCGCCTCCAGCGGTTCGACCAGGGCGGCGCTGTGCAACGCGGTGTCCGGTACCAGCACAGCGCGGGCAGCAGAGTGGTCGTTGCTCACGACGAAGTCGACGACCTCGTCCGGCTCGAGCGTTCCGACCTCCGCGGCGGTGGGCACCCCGTGGCTCGCGAGCGATGCCACGTTCACCCCGGCGGCACTCAGGAACTCCACGAACTTCGCGGAGACGTCGTCGGGGTAGGTCGCGGCGATCGCCACGTCGTGCACCCGCAACTGTTGCAGGGCGTGCACGAACGCGAACGACGTGCTGGAGGCCGGTGCTCCGGCATGTGAACGCACCCCCGCGACCTGGTCACGGGCGCCGTCCCAACCGAAGACGAAACTGCCGCTCGTGCACGCCCACACGGCCGCGTCCACATCCATCCCGGCGAGTTGTTCGGCGCCCTCGGCGAGCACGTCGGGGCCGCCGACGTCGAGCAGGGCGTCCACCCGGTGCGCGTCCTCGCGCATGAGGGTGTGCACCACCGGGAGCTCGACATCCCCGCCGATCATCGTGGCGAAGGTCTTGTAGTCGTCCTGGGCGCTGTGGCCCGGATAGAGGAATCCGACGCGGGTCACTGGTTCTCCATTCGTGTCGGAGGGCGGTCACACCCTGCTCGGGGCGGTGGCGTTCAGGAGGCCCTGCCCGTGTGCGACGGCGTGCCGGTCGGCGTCGGCCAGCAGGGCCCACATGGTCACCTGGTTCGCGGCCAGGACGGGTTTGCCGAGCTCGCGTTCGAGCGGCGCGATGATGTCGTAGGTGAGCACGTTGGTGCAGCTGATGTAGACCGCCTCGGCGTCGGGGTGGTCCACGGAGTGCACGGCGTCGGACACCGCGGCGTAGGTGACCTGCCAGATGTGGCTGAGCAGCCCCAGCCCCACGCTCGAGGTCACTTCGACGCCGTGTTCGCCGAGGTAGGACAGCAACCGCTCGGTGACGCTGTCGACATAGGGCGTCACCACCGCGATGCGTCTCAGGTCGAGGGCGCCCAGGGCCCTGATCAGTGCACCGGATGTCGTGACCGCCCGGGGTGCGCCGGCCTCGAGCATCGTGCCGTGCAGGAGGCCTTCGCCCTCGGCCCCGTGCACGAAGCTCCCGGAGGCGCAGGCGTACCCGATGGCGCGCGGTTCCGGTGCGAGCAGTGCGCGGACCGCAGGGTCCACCTGCTCGGCCCGGCTCAGGGCCGCGGCCTGGTCGACCGTCACCGGGACATGGACGTAGGGCAGCCGTGTGATGTGCAGCGAGACGTCGTCGGGCGTCCACCGCCACAGCTCGCGGTCCAGCGCGAAGTCGTAGGGGGCGATGACACCCACCCCTGCCTGCCAGGGCGTCACCCGGCTCGCGGCCAGTTCGACGACCTGCGGCTCGGCGTCGGTGCCGGTCTCGGTCATGTCGGTCCGCATCGGTCACTCACCTCCCGGAACGTGTCGTGTGTGTTGTGCTCTTGGTCCGGTGAGGCTCGTGCGGCGGCCGTGGCCCTCGGATCACCGGTCGAGTCGCTCGTACAGCAGGCGCTCGCCGACGCTCCCGGAACGCCAGACGTCGTTGCAGGCCTCGGCCATGGCGGGCAGGTTCTCGACCACGGTCGCGAAGACGTTGCCGGGCACCCAGCCCACATCGCCGTTCAGGAGCAGGTTGTTGCGCCCGTAGAACAGGGCCAGGTCGATGACGCCCGGCAGATGGTCGATGTTCTTGTCCTCCTTGAACGTGCGGTCGAGCATGCCTCCGTCGAAGGAGAAGTAGACGATGTCCCCGGGGATGGGGGTGACGGTCGGGTTCTCCTGTCCCGGTTCGGTCTCCGCGAAGCGCGGGACCATCGTGTAGACCTCGTTGCGCGCGTACTTGGCGTGCTGCACGGCGTCGCCCTGGGGCAGGGCGTTCCACACGGCTTCACAGGTGCGGGGGGCGTCCTTGTCGAGCAGCTCGGCGACGCAGGAGACGCCGCGCTCGGTGAGGGTGATCCTCATGTATCGGGGCAAGGTGCGCGTCCCTTCGGTTCGTGCTGTTGCGGTGTTCGCGCTGGTGGGGACGGGTGCCGATGCATATCCGGAGTCGGATTGTCAACAATCTTACGATTAGCGTCCGGGGTGCGGCAATAGAAGCTCACGGCCACGGGTAGGGCCTTCGGTGAGAGTGGGTGGAGGGCCTGTTCGGTGAGCGCCTTCCGTTGCGAGCGGCGTATCCAGTGCTGGGGCGCCGCGCAGCAGGTGATCGGTGTCCGCCGAGCAGGCCCTGGGAGCCCGGTTTTCCCTGGAAAAGCCGCTTTGTGGATTGTTGACAATCCATGTGCGGCTCCCTAGCGTTCATCGTGCAGGGCGAACCCCGGCCCCACCCGCAGGCCGTATCAGTCGCAATCGGAGTGCACGCCCGTGAACAGTTCCGCCCCGACCGCCCCCGACCGTCCCCGCCTGCTCGTCCTCACCGGTGGCGAACGCCCGCCCGGGCACGAACGCATCGACGACGACCCGCGCCTGGGGGAGGTCGTCTACACGACCGCCGACGGCCTCGACGCCGAGCTCCCCGGGGCGCACGCGCTGTTGGTCTGGGACCTGTTCTCCGAGGCGCTGGCCTCCTCCTTCGCCAAGGCCGACAGCCTGCAGTGGGTACACGCCGCCACCACCGGCGTCGACAACCTCATGTTCCCCGCGCTCGTGGACAGCGACGTGGTGGTGACCAATTCCCGGGGCATCTTCGACGAGCCCATCGCCGAGTACGTGCTCGGGCAGGTCATTGCCTTCGCCAAGGGGTTCCACCGCACCTGGGAGCTCCAGAACGAGCGCCAGTGGAAGCACCGCGAGACCGAACGCGTGAGCGGAAAGCGCGCCCTCGTCGTGGGCACCGGGCCCATCGGCCGCCACATCGGACGCAAGCTCGCGGCCGTGGGCATGGACGTGCACGCATCCGGCAGCCACGCACGCGAGGGCGACCCCGACTTCGGCACCGTCGTCGAGTCCAGCCTCGACGAGCGCGGTCGCGACGGCGGGGCGACCCTCTACCGCGAACTCCCCGAGGCCGACCACGTCGTCATCGCCGCTCCGCTCACCGAGTCCACCCGCGGCCTCGTCGACCGGCGCTTCCTCGAACTCATGAAACCCACCGCGCGCCTGATCAATGTGGCGCGCGGCCCCATCGTCGTCCAGAGCGACCTCGTGGCCGCACTCGAGCACGGCGCCATCGCCGGCTCCGCCCTGGACGTGTTCGAACGCGAGCCCCTCAAGGCGATCCACCCGCTGTGGGGACTGCCGGGCTCCATCGTCTCGCCGCACATGTCCGGTGACGTGGTCGGCTGGCGCGACGAACTGGTCGACCTCTTCCTGGACAACCTCGCCCGTTACCTGGACGGGCGCGAGCTGCTCCACGTCGTCGACAAGGGCCGGGGATACGTCCCCGGCTGATCTGCGAACCGCGGTGTGACACTGGGAGGCTGAAGTGACGATCCGTTCCGACCGGGCCGGGACCGAGAGTGCGGGCGTCGGCACGGCCGACGGCGCCGTGGGCCGGACGGGTGTTCCCCGGGCACGCGATGGATACGGGGGTGCGCCGGCCGACCTGTCCGCCGAACAGCTCCTGCACGGCTACGCCACCGGGGAGCTCTCCCCGGTGGAGGCCGTGGAGTCCGTGCTCGAACGCATCGAGCAGGACAACCCGGCCCTCAACGCCTTCTGCCTCGTGCGCCCCGAGGAGGCCCTCGAGGCGGCCCGCGCCTCCGCCGAACGCTGGAGGCGCGGTGCCCCTGAGGGGCTGCTCGACGGCGTCCCCGCCTCGATCAAGGACATCCACCTGACCAAGGGCTGGCCCACCCTGAAGGGGTCGCTCAACACACCGCAGGACGGGCCGTGGGAGGAGGACTCCCCGGTCACCGCGCGCCTGCGCGAGCACGGGGCGGTCCTGGTCGGCAAGACCACCACCCCCGAGCTCGCCTGGAAGGGCGTCACCGACAGCCCCCTGTACGGCGTCACCCGCAACCCGTGGGACCTGTCGACCACCCCCGGTGGCTCCAGCGGGGGAGCGTCGGCCGCGGTCGCCGCGGGGATGGCGCCCCTGGCCACCGGCACCGACGGCGGCGGGTCGATCCGGATCCCCGCGAGCTTCACCGGTGTCTGCGGGATCAAGCCCACGTGGGGTCTGGTGCCGCACTACCCGGCCAGCCCGTTCGGTTCGCTCGCGCACACCGGTCCCATGACCCGTACCGTCGGTGACCTCGCGCTCATGCTCGAGGTGGTCTCCGGGTTCGACCCGCGCGACTGGATGGCCATGCCGACCCCGGCCCCCGGCCTGGGCGACGTGCGGCTGCACCACGACCCCGAAGCCCTGGTGCGGGGGTTGCGCATCGCCTACAGCCCCACACTCGGCGGCCAGGAGGTCGACCCGGAGGTGGCGCGGGTGGTGGCCGACGCCGCCACGGTTCTCGAGGCGCTGGGTGCGCACGTGGAGGAGGCGGACCCGGGCCTGCCCGAGTGCCGCCGCGACTTCGAGGTCTTGTGGAACAGCGGTGCGGCCAAGGCCACCGAGCACCTCGACGACCGGCAGCGGGAGCTGCTCGACCCGGGGCTGCGCGAGGTCATCGAGGACGGCCTGACCTTCTCCGCGCAGGACTACCTCACAGCCATGGCCACGCGCATGGACATGGGCAAGCGCATGGGCCTGTTCCACACGACCTACGACCTGCTGCTCACCCCGTCGATGCCGATGACCGCCTTCGAGGCCGGGCAGGAGTCCCCGCCGCAGCTGTCCGGTCAGCGGTGGACCTCCTGGGCCGGTTTCAGTTACCCGTTCAACATGACCCAGCAGCCGGCGGCGAGTGTGCCGTGCGGCTTCAGCGGGGACGGGCTGCCCATCGGACTGCAGGTCGTGGGGCCCCGGCACGCCGACGCCCGGGTTCTGGCGGCCTGCCGCGCCTTCGAGCTGGCCCGCCCGTGGGCCGACCGGCGGCCCCGCCCCCCGCCCCTCCGACGATCGGGCCGTGGCCGTTCCCGGTCACGGCCTGATCACGTTCTCGGTGGGCCGGAAGCGGGGCATTCCCGCAGTTGCACACGTGAAATGCACGTATCCGGGACTTTCGGCCGAGGCCCCCGGACCCTTCGGGCCCGCGCGCCGCCCGCGGCACGTATTACCGTTCTTCTGGGCGCAGTGTGCGCCCCGCGCAGACCCCGGGGTAAGGATGGACCGATGACGGGCGGTGTGACCGACAGCGCTGGGAAGCAGATCAGGGTCTTCCTCGTGGACGACCACGAGGTCGTGCGCCGGGGTGTGGCGGCCCTGCTGGACACCGAGGACGACATGACGGTCGTCGGTGAGGCCGGGACCGCCGAGCAGGCGTTGTCGCGCATACCGGTCGTGGTCCCCGACGTCGCCGTGCTCGACGTGCGTCTGCCCGGAGGCTCCGGTGTGCAGGTGTGCCGCGACATCCGGTCCGGCCAGCCCGAGATCGCCTGTCTCATGCTCACCTCGTTCGCCGACGAGGACGCCCTTTACGACGCCGTCATGGCCGGTGCGGCGGGTTACGTACTCAAGCAGATCCACGGGGCCGACCTGGTCGGGGCCGTGCGTACCGTCGCCGCCGGGGGTTCGCTCCTGGACTCCGGCAGCACCGGGGCGATGATGGAGCGCCTGCGCGGTGGGCAGTCCGAGCCCGACCCGCTGGCCGAGCTCACCCCGCAGGAGCGCCAGATCCTCGACCTCATCGGTGAGGGCATGACCAACCGCCAGATCGGCGAGCGCCTGTACCTGGCGGAGAAGACCGTGAAGAACTACGTTTCGGCGTTGCTCTCCAAACTCGACCTCAAGCGCCGCACCCAGGCCGCCGTGCTCGTCGCCGAACTGCGCGGCCGCCGCTACTGAGCCCGCTGTGCCCGCCCGGGATCAGAAGCCCTCGGTGTGATCGCTCGCGTCGTCGGGGATGGGCACGCGCCACACCAGGACCGTGCCGCCCTGATCCCCGCGCTCGGCGGTGAAGTCGCCGCCCAAGGAGCGTGCACGCTCCTCGAGGTTGCGCAGCCCGCTGCGGCGCCCGCCCTCGCTCAACCCGATTCCGTCGTCGGTGACGCTGAGTGTCAGCGCGGTGCGGTGTCCGGGCTCGCTCGGCCCTTCCGCGTTCACCGACACGTGCACCTCGGTGGCGCGTGCGTGCCGGGCCACATTGGTGAGGCTCTCGCCCAGCACCGCGAGCAACTGCTCGCCGACCTCGTCGGGCACCGAGGCGTCGATCGGACCGTCCAGGCTCACCCCCGGGTGGCACCCCAGGCCGTGCGCTGAGTTCTCCGACAGCTCGAGGATGCGCCCGCGCAGCGAGGTGTCCTTGCGGTGCGGCGGGTTCTGGAGCGCGAAGATCGTCGACCGGATCTCGCGGATGGTGCCGTCCAGATCGTCTATGGTGCGCTGCACCCGCTCTTCCGCCTCGGGCGAGGTGATGAGCCGCAACGTGCTCATGAGGGTCATCGCCGAGGCGAACAGCCGCTGGATCACCACGTCGTGCAGGTCCTTGGCGATCCGGTCGCGTTCCTCCAACACCACGAGGCGCTCGGTGTCGCGCCGTGCCTCCGCCAGCTCCAGAGCCACGCCGGCCTGCACGGAGAAGGAGTGCAGCATCCGCCGGGTCGTGGAGGTGAAGGATGCACGTTCGGTGATCTTGCCGAGCAGCAGCACACCGCGGGTGTTGCCGGGGGTTCCGAGGGGGACCAGCAGCCCGGGGCCGTAACCCCGATGGGTGAGCATCGGGCACTCGGCCTCGCGCAGGTCGGGCACGATGCGGGGCTCGCCGTTCTCGAACACCCACCCGCAGTGCGTGCGCGCGATCTCCACGGGCGTACCGAGGATCTCCTGGGCGACGGGGCCGTCGGCGATCTCCGCGAACAGGTGGCCGCGCGCGTGCCGGTCCGGGAGCAGGACGACGGCCGTGTCCGCGCCGCCGATCTCCCGGCTCTGCGCCGCCATGTAACCGAGCACCTCGTTGGTGTCGGCGCCCGACAGCAGCCGGGTGGTGATCTCGGTGGAGGCGCCCAGCCAGCGTTCGCGTAGCCGGGTCTCCTCGTACAGGCGGGCGTTCTCGATCGCCACACCCGCGGCGGTGGCCAGTGCGGTCACCATCGACTCGTCCTCGGCGCAGAACTCCTCGCCGTCGAACTTGTCGCAGAGGTAGAGGTTGCCGAAGACCTCGTCGCGCACCTGGATGGGCACACCGAGGAAGCTGACCATCTGCGGGTGCCCGGCCGGGAACCCTCCGAAGTCGGGGTGCTCGCGCAGGTCGGACAGGCGCAGCGGAGCCCGGTCGTGCAGGGGCCTTCCGAGGATCCCGTTGCCGTGCGGGAACCGGTTGATGAGCTCGGCCTGCTCCTCGGTCACCCCCACGGGGATGAACTCGCTGAACCCGCCGTCCTCGTCGAGCACGCCCAGGCCTGCGTAACGTGCGCCGGTGAGCCCGGCCGCGGCCTCGGTGAGGCGGCGCAGGACGGTGGCGAGGTCGAGGTCGGCGCCGATGGTCAGAACGGCCTGGAGCAGGGAGTGGACGCGCCCCTCGGGGGTGGTGTCGGTGTTCAGGTGCGAGCGGACCCCGGTCAGCAGGTCGCCCAGGTCGGTGGAGGGGCGGGAGCCCGTGGGGAAGGGCTGGCTCCCGGGGAGTTCGGTCATGTGGTCGGTCAACCTCCGCAGAGCCGGTGGCCGAGGCGTCGGAGGACGAGTCTACGCCGAGCGCCGGAGGCGTGCCCCCGCATCGACGGGTACGGAGCTGCGTCGGTGATGGTTACGGCGGGTCCGTCGGGGCAGATGCCGGTGGGCCGAATTCTCGGAATCCGCACCAGCCCGTTCAACCCCCGTGTTAGCGTCACCGTGAACCGAACTCAGAGAGTCACTTTCTTCTCGCTGTATGTGAAGGGCGTTCCCCGGTGATCGGACACCACGGCAGCCACGGCGCACCCCGCGCCTGTGCGGCCGTGCTGCCCGAACCGGCACGGCGGTCGCTGGTGCTCGTCGGTCTGTTCCTGGGGGCCCTGGCCGCCGTCTGGCTGGCCGCCGCACCCGCCCAGGCCGAGGATCGCACCACACCCGCCACCGGTGTTCTGTCCACCGTCGGCGAAGGACTCGAACACGGGCAGGAGGACACCCTCGGCACGAACGGCCTGCACGAGCCCCTCACCGGGGCCGTCACCGACGCCGGGGGCCGCGCTGCCGAGGTCGTGGAGGAGACGTCCGGACACCTGCCCGCGGACGTGGCCGAGCCGGAGGTCCCCGACCTCGGCGAGGTCACCCAGCGTGTGCAGGAGGACGTCCACACCGCGATCGAACCCGAGCCCGAACCCGAACCCGAGCCCGCGTCCGCTGTCGAGGACGGCCCCGCCGAGCAGGGTTCCGGACACGACGACGATGAGCGCGACCGGCCCCGCGAGACCGCGCCGGTCGAACAGGCCTCCCCGGTCGAGGAGACCGTCACCGCCGGTCCCTCCGCCCCGGCCGACGCCGTCGCCGCACCCGTCGACGAGGGCAACGAGACCGGCGACGCAGCGCCTGCCCACGCCTCCGGCAGCGGCGGCAGCGCCCTGCCCTCCACCTCGGCCTCCGCCGCACCCGTGCACGCCGCCGTCGCCGGGTACCTCTCCGCGCTCGGCGCCCCCGCGCCCGCCCCGGGCGAGCTCCAGGCCGCCCGGCACGTGCTGCGCTCCGTGCCCGCCGCACCCGCGGACGAGGCCACCTTCTCGCCCGACTAGGGCGCCTTCCCACCTGCGCCCAGCCGCGCCCCCGGCGCGCCGCGCAGTCCTTCTCCGGCACCGTTTCCCAGCCCCGGGCCGTCGCGCCCGCACGCCTCTGGGGACCGTCGTGAGCTCCGCCGATACGCCGCCGACGGGGTTCACGTCGGTCCGGGTGCACCCGACCAGGACCGAAGGCACAGAAGCACGGCAAGCACCCTTTCGAAAAGGATCCATGATGTTCCACACCGCTCGAACCCTGCTGCTCACGGCCGGTACCGCGGGCTTCGTCGCCCTCGGGGCGGGCGTCGCCGGCGCCGACACCCTCGACGGCCTGCCCCTGGAGGAAATGCCTCTCGACAGCGTGGTCGACGTCCAGCCCGGCGAGCTCTCCGCCGACCCCGAGGTGCAGCCGCAGTCCGGTGGCGCCGGCACCGGGCCCGTGCTCGAGAACGTCAACGCCGACGCCCCGGTGGACGCCGGGACCGAGAACACCACCGCCCTCGGGCCGCTCGACCTCGACGAGGAGACCCTGCCGCTGTCCGGCACCTTCGACCCCGACCAGGGGCTCAACCGGGTGATCCCGGCGAGTGCCGAGGAGACGGCCCCGCTGGTCGAGGAGCGCGATGTCACCCAGGGCGTCGGCGACGTGCTGCCGGGCGCTGAGGACACCGTCCCGCTGGCCGACGGGGACGACAGCGGGACGGTCGGGCAGGTCACCGACGTGGCCTCCGACACCGCCGCCGAGATGGGCGACATGGTCGGTGTGCACGAGGTGCAGCCCCACCTCGTCGACCTCGACGACCCGGCCCGTGACTTCGGCGAGAGCGTGCCGATGAGCGACGGCGGGAGCCCTGTCAGCCTCGACACCGGTGGGAACACCGACCTGACCGGCGGGGTCGCCGACCTCGTCGGGGTCGAGGACACCCTGCCGATGTCCGACGAGGTCCAGACCAACGAGGACCTCGTCGGGCTCGAGGGGCTGCCCGAGCTGGGCGAGCCCGAGCTGGAGACGGAGTCGCTGCCCATGTCCGGCCTGGACGACGTGACCGGCGCCGAGGTCGACACCGACCCGGTCACCGACCTGCTCCCGGGCGATCTGGTCTGATCTTTCCCGGAACGTGCGTCCGCAGGTCGTGGCGGGCGCACAGCGTCCGGGCGGCGCGCGGGACCCACCGTCGAGGTGGCACCGGTCGAACTGTGGGGGTTCCCGGTGCGGACGACGGCGGACAGGACGGTCCCCGCCGCCCGGACGTCACGCGGGGGCGGACCCGGTGCGGGCCCGCCCCCGTTGCCGCGTCCGTCCCTCAGCCGTTCTCTGTGCCGAGGCCCAGGCCGTCCTCACACGGGTCGGAGGTGGCGTCGCGGCCTTCGCCAGGGCGCGCGGACGGAGATTCCGCGGGCTGGTCCGACGGCCCCGGAGCGTCGGCCTCCGTGGGTTCGGCGCCCGGGGGCTCGCTCGGGACGCGGTTGTCGTCGGCGGCCATGAACTCCGGCAGCGGCTCACCCTCGCGGACCGCGTCGAAGAGCTTCTCCGCCTCCTCCTCGTTCCACAGGATCCGGTCGGGGTCGTGGGGTGCCTGGAACCATGGCACGGTGTGGAACTCGACGTCGGACAGGTCGGCGTCGGCGAGGGTGAACGCGAGCGAGACCATGCGGTCCAGGCTGAGGTCCTGGTCGGTGGCGCTGTGTCGGGCGACGGCCTCCGCGATGCCGTTCATCTTTCCGGGGCTCGTGAGGACCTCGCTGCTCATCACCTGGTCGGTGAGGGCTGCCATGAACATCTGTTGCCGGTCGATCCGGCCGATGTCACCGCCGTCGCCGATCTCGTAGCGCGCACGTACGAAGGACAGCGCTGTCTCCCCGTCCAGCACCTGGTCGCCTGCCTCGAGCTCCAGATCGGCTCGGTCGTCCTCCATCGGTTCGGGGATGCACATCTCCACACCGCCGATGGCGTCGACGACGTCGCGGAAGCTCGTGAAGCTCAGGTTCACGAAGTGGTCGATGCGGATGTCGGTCAGCGACTCGATCGTGCGCACCACACACGGAGGGCCGCCGTGGTAGAGGGCAGTGTTGATCATGCCGTGGTGGGGGTGGGTGCCGTCGGACTCGCCGTAGGGTTCGCAGGCCGGCATCGCGACCAGGGAGTCGCGCGGGAAGCTCACCACGGACGCGCGGCCGTCGGGGGAGATGTGCGCGAGCATCAGGGAGTCGGAGCGCTCCCCCTCGAACTCCTCTGTGTACGCGGGGCTGTCCTCCTCGTACCCGTCGGAGCCGATGAAGAGCACGTTGACCGCGTCGTCGATGGGGTCCGGGCGCTCCTCCTCGACGAGCACGGACTCGATGTCGTGCTGGTCCATGTCGGACCGGAGCGAGTGGTAGTAGGAGTAGGCACCGCCGACCAGGGCGATCATCACCAGGGCGAGTGAGGCGGCGGACCACAGGAGGGCCTTGCGCCACCGTCGTCGGCGGGGTGGTTTCACGGTCGCCGGGGCGGCCTTCGTGGCCTTGCGCCCGGAGCCGCCGTCGGGGACGGGCTCCTCGGTCTCCGCCTCGTCGAACGCGAGGTCGGCCTCCACCTGTTCGATGTCGGCCTGTTCGGCGTCGGTTCCGGAACCGACGGTGCCGGTCCCTTCCGTGCCGGTGTTCTCGAGCCCGGTCTCCTCCAGCTCTTCACCGTTCCCGCCCGCACCAGTGCCCTCAGTGGTCACGTCACTTCCCTCCGTATCCGAAGCAGGTGTGGGTACGCCTCCGTGTTCGGCAGGGGAGGAGGGGGAGCGCTTGTCGTCCGGACCGGGTCCGTCTTTGTCGTCGTCAGCGGCCATCGTGCAATCTCGGTGGTCCCGGGCGACGGGGCGGGCCGAGGACCGCGTCGGCGCCCGGCAGGGGTCAGTGGTCCGTGTGCGGAGCGAAGCGGGGGGCGGGCGGGGAGGGTGACCTGGTCCGGTGCAGAAGGTGGGGACACGGGTCCAGGACGGGGATGCCGACACCCACGCGTGGCGATCCTAGGTGAAGTCGTCTCCGATGGCGTGCTCGGGTTGTCCGTGAGCGGGAGTACTGACCGCAATTGCGCCGCACAATTCCTTCGCAGGTCGGGCGCCTTCTGGCGCTCCAGTGTCCGACTTTCTCATCCTTGTGCGGACGATGGCCGGTGTGACCCGCCGAAAACGCCAGGGTGGGCACACCGGCGGCACCTCCGGACAGAACGGCTCTGCCCAGCCGGGTGGGCCTATTCGTCGTCGTCCCAGAAGGCGCTGTTCTCCTTCTCCTTCTTCTGCGCCTTGTCTGCCTCGGTCTCGGCGGTCTTGGTCGCGGTCTTGGCCGAACCTTTCGCAGCGGGCTTCGAGGCCGTCTTGGCGGAGGTCCTGCGGCGAGTCTGGCCGCCGCCGCCACCGCCCGAGCCGCCCTTGCCGCCGGTGTGACGGGGACGCTCGGCGACGGCGCTCTTGGTGATGGGCTCGCTCGGGGCGGGCGCCTCACCCGACCGCATGCGCAGCGCCTCCTCCTCGACGGAGAGCATCGTGCGGACGGTGGAGGGCACTTCCGGCAGGCGCTCCGCACGCAGGTGCGCGCCGAGCACCTCCAATGCGTGGTCACAAAGCAGGCGGCGGGCGCGTTCTGCGTCGACCCCGCTGAGCTCCTCCAACTCCGGCAGCGAACGCTCGCGCAGGAGCCGGATGAGGTCGCGGAGCCGGTCGCGGGTCCTGCGGTCGGTCATGGCCATGACCGTCATCTCCGCCTCGCCGAGGAAGTTGTCACCAGGGCTGTCGGAGTCGCGCTCGGAGATGAAGGTGCTCATCAGGCTGCGTGCCGACGTGCGCGAGGCGGATCTGGTGTCGGTGCGCCGGGTCAGGCGTGCCTGGAACGCGGTGACGGCCACGCTGGTGACCAGGGCGATCCCGGCACCCACGAGCAGGGCGATCAGAACTTCGGTGTCGAGCACGAGGGGACCTTTCCGGGCGGGGGCCGCGCGGAACAGGGATGGGGGACATCGAGGGGCCGCGCGGTGATCGGTGACTATTCGCCACTTCGGGGAGGGTTGTCAAGTATTCCTACCCGGCGAGGAACGCGTTGACCGCTTCCGGTGAGAGGATCTCCTCGGCCACCATCGCCGCGCATCCGCGCACGCCCGCCTCGTCCCACAGCGAGCTCGACACCACCCTCAGCTGCCGGGTCGCCAGCGCGGTGCACTGAGAGAAGATCACCTCGCGCACGCCGGCCACGAGATGGTCGTAGGCCTCCGACAGGTCGCCCCCCAGCACGATGGTGTCGGGGTTGAGCAGGTTGACCGCGCCGGCCAGGGCCTCGCCCAGACGCCGTCCGGCTCCGCGCACGAGGGTGACCGCGACCGGGTCGCCGTCCAGCGCCAGGGACACCAGTTCCTTGAGCCCGTCCACGTCCCTGCCCTGTTCCGCCGCGGCGTCGAGCAGCGCGCGCCCGCCCGCGACCGCCTCCAGGCAGTCTGTGTTGCCGCAGCGGCACGGCAGGCCGCCCNCGCCCAGCGACCCGCGCAGCAGTCGGCCACCGGAGACCAGGCCGGCGCCTATGCCGGTGGAGGCCTTGACGAAGACCATGTCGTCGGGGCGGCCGTGGCCCCCGCACAGGTGCTCGCCGACCGCCATCACGTTGACGTCGTTGTCGACGCTCACGGGGACGGGCGCGGGCAGGTACTCGGCGATGAGCGGGCCGAGTGCGACCCCTGCCCACGTGCCGAGGAAGGGGCGGTCGGCGGCGCGGCCGGTGTGGTACTCGACGGTCCCCGGAAGGCCGATGCCGACCCCGCGGACGGAGCCGGTGTCGCGGCCCAGGGAGGCGAGTTGTCCGTGCCAGGTCTCCAGCAGCCACGGCACGGTGGTCTCCGGTCCGCCCTCGAGGTCGGGGGAACCGGGGGTGCGCACGAGCACCTCGCCGTTGAGGTCGCACACGGCGGCCTGGCTGCGGGCCATGCCGAGGGCGCTGGTGAGGATCAACCCCGAGGAGGCGTCGAACTCCAGGAGCGTGGGCGGGCGGCCGCCGCCGGAGGGGGCACCGTTGCGTTCGACGACGAGTCCGCCGCCGACGAGTTCGGCCACGCGCAGTGCCACCGAGGGGCGCGAGAGGCCGGTGGTGCGGGCGATCTCCGAGCGGTTGGTCGCCGTGCCGGTGCGGATGAGCTCCAGGATGTGGCCGCTCGTGGCGGTCGATGACAGGCGTCCCGGGGTTCTGGGCATGCCACATTGAACCATCCGTGGCCTTGGCACACCCAGGCGCGAGAAACGATGCGCAGTTATGTAAATAATTGTTCAGAAGTGTGCTTGGTTTTTGTTCATACCCCGGCCTATGGTCGGAACAGGGTCACTCGACCAGGAGCGACCCCCTTCCCGCGCACCTCCCGCCGCGCCTCTCCCCGACGGAAGAACCGACATGCCTCAGCCACCCGCGTCCGGACCCACCGATCTCGTGGTCTTCGGCGGCACCGGCGACCTGGCCATGCGCAAGCTCCTGCCGTCACTGCACCTGCTCGACCGCGACGGCCGCCTCGACCCCGGAACCCGGATCGTCGCCGTGTCCCGCGACGGACTCACCGACGCCGACCTGCGCGACAAGGCCGCCGCCGCGATCCGCGGTCACCACGAGGTCACCGAACCCGACGACCTGCGCCGATTCCTTGACCGCCTCGCCCACGTGACCGTCGACGTCGGCGGCGACGTCCGCGATTGGGACGACCTCGCCGCTGCGCTCACGCCCGGCCGCGACCGTGTCTTCCATCTCGCCGTCCCGCCCATGCTCTCCGGCGCCATCTGCCGCGGCCTGCGCGACGCCGGGCTGGCCGTGCCCGGCTCCCGTGTCGTGCTCGAGAAGCCCCTGGGCCGAGATCTGGCATCCGCACGCGAGGTCAACGCCGAGGTCGCCGAGGTCTTCCCGGAGGCGGACACCTACCGGATCGACCACTACCTCGGGAAGGAGACGGTGCAGAACCTGCTCGTGCTGCGGTTCGCCAACGTCTTCCTCGAACCCCTGTGGAACTCGCGCTGGATCGACCACGTGCAGATCACCGCGGCCGAGTCCGTCGGCGTGGGCGGCCGACGCGGTTATTACGATGCCTCCGGCGCCATGCGCGACATGGTGCAGAACCACCTGCTCCAGCTGCTTTGCCTGACCGCGATGGAGCCGCCCTCGAGCTACGACCGCGACGCCGTGCGCGACGAGAAGCTCAAGGTCCTGCAGGCGCTCACCCCGCTCACCGGCGACCGTGTGCACGAGGAGACCGTGCGCGGACAGTACGGCCCCGGCAATGTCGGCGGCGAGGAGGTCGTCGGCTACCTGGACGAGGCCGGCGGGCCCACCACCGGCGACACCGAGACCTTCGTGGCCCTGCGCGCCGAGGTCGCCAACTGGCGCTGGGCCGGTGTGCCCTTCTACCTGCGCACCGGCAAGCGCATGGAGCAGGCGCGCTCGGAGATCGTCGTGCGGTTCCGGGAAGTGCCCCACACCATCTTCCCTGGAGCCGACGGCATCCCGGGGCCCGGACACCTCGTCATCCGGCTCCAGCCCGACGAGGGTATCCACCTGACCATGACGGCCAAGGAACCCGGCCCTGGTACCCCGCGACTGCGCCCCGTGCCGCTGAAGCTCAGCTTCGCCGACACCTTCGACACCCGCTCGCCCGAGGCCTACGAGCGGCTGCTGGCCGACGTCCTCGCCGGCGATCCCACCCTGTTCGTGCGCCGCGACGAGGTCGAGGCGGCCTGGCGCTGGGTGGACCCCGTGATCGCCGCGTGGACCGAACACCACACCTCCCCCGAGATCTACCCGGCCGGGAGCGCCGGCCCCGCAGGCGCCCACCGGCTCATCGGCCGCAAGGGCCGGACCTGGTACGAACAGGAGCAGACACGATGACCGCGCACGTCGAAGTCCATCCCGTCGTCGCCGAGGTGACCCGCCGCCTCGCCGAACGCAGCGCCGACGGCCGCGCCGCCTACCTGGAGCGCATCCGCGCCGCCGCGAGCGAGGGTCCGGCCCGCAGTTCCCTGGGGTGCGCCAACCTCGCGCACGGGTTCGCCGCGTGCGGGGTCTCGGACAAGCTCAAGCTCTCGGGCGAGGTGACCCCGAACCTGGCGATCGTCTCGGCCTACAACGACATGCTCTCCGCGCACCAGCCGCTCAAGGACTACCCGGACCTCATCAAGTCCGCGGTCTCCGAGGCCGGCGGCGTCGCCCAGTTCGCCGGCGGGGTCCCCGCCATGTGCGACGGCATCACGCAGGGCCGCGCCGGCATGGAGCTGTCGCTGTTCAGCCGCGACGTCATCGCGATGTCCTCGGCCGTGGCGCTGTCCCACGACATGTTCGACGGCGCCCTCATGCTCGGTGTGTGCGACAAGATCGTCCCGGGTCTGCTCATCGGCGCGCTGTCCTTCGGTCACCTGCCCGTGGCCTTCGTCCCGGCCGGCCCGATGCCCTCCGGCCTGCCCAACCGCGACAAGGCCAAGGTGCGCCAGCAGCACGCCGAGGGCCAGGTGGGCCGCCGCGAGCTGCTGCAGGCCGAGTCCGCCGCCTACCACGCGCCCGGGACCTGTACCTTCTACGGAACCGCGAACTCCAACCAGATGCTCATGGAGGTCATGGGCCTGCACTTGGCCGGTGCCAGCTTCGAGCCCCCGGGCACCCCGCTGCGCGAGGCCCTGACCGGCGAGGCCGGGCGCCGCGTGCTCGGCCACACAGCTGTGAGCGGGCACCACGTGCCGGTCGGTGAGCAGATCGACGAGCGAGCGGTCGTCAACGCCGTCGTGGCGCTCCTTGCCACCGGCGGGTCCAGTAACCACACGCTGCACCTGGTCGCGATGGCGCGCGCCGCCGGCATCGAGCTCACCTGGGACGACTTCGCCGCGCTGTCGGACGTCGTGCCGCTGCTCACGCGCATGTACCCCAACGGTGCCGCTGACGTGAACCAGTTCCACCAGGTCGGCGGCATGGCGTACCTCATCGGTTCCCTGCTCGACGCCGGGCTGCTGCACGAGGACGTCGACACCGTCATGGGCCGCGGGCTGTCCCAGTACCGCCGGGTCCCGCAGCTGACCGAGGACGGATCCCTGACCTGGGTGGACGGCCCGGTCGAGAGCGGCGACAAGGACGTGCTGCGCGGCGCCGAGGACCCCTTCGCCCCCGACGGCGGCCTGCGCATGCTCGAGGGCAACCTCGGGCGCGCGGTCATCAAGGTCTCCGCGGTCGCCTCCGAGCGCCACGTCGTCGAGGCGCCCGCGCGGGTCTTCGACGACCAGGCGCAGCTGCAGGAGGCCTTCGCCGCGGGTGAGCTGACCGGCGACCTCGTGGCCGTGGTCCGGTTCCAAGGCCCCAGCGCCAACGGCATGCCGGAACTGCACAAGCTGACCCCCTCGCTCGGGGTGCTGCAGGACCGCGGCCAGAAGGTCGCCCTGGTCACCGACGGTAGGATGTCGGGTGCCTCGGGCAAGGTGCCCGCCGCCATCCACGTCTCGCCGGAGGCCGGCCACGACGGTCCCCTCGCTTACGTGCGCGACGGCGACCAGGTCCGTCTGGATGCCTCGGAGGGCACACTGGACGTGCTCGCCGACCTCTCCGGACGGGAGGCGGCCCGCCCGAGCGTGGACTCCTCCGCCGGCACCGGACGGGAACTGTTCGCCGCCCTGCGCGGTGCGGTCGGCCCGGCCGAGACCGGCGCCGGGGTCCTGTGACCCGGGGCCGCACCCCACTCCATCCACCTCGTTTCCACGGGAGAGCACACCGATGACGACGAAGCCCGCCTCCGGGGCCGATCTGCTGGACCTGGCGCCGGTCATGCCGGTGGTCGTGGTCGACGACCCCGCCACGGCCGTGCCGCTGGCCCGCGCGCTCGTGGCCGGCGGGCCGGCGGGCTGCCCGGCGTCGAGATCACCCTGCGCACCCCGGACGCCCTCGAGGCGATCGAGCGGGTCGCCGCCGAGGTGCCCGAGGCCGTGGTGGGCGCGGGCACGGTGACGACACCGGAGCAGGCGTCGGCGTCGGCCCGCGCCGGGGCGTCGTTCCTGGTCAGCCCGGGCTGCACCCCGCGTCTGAGCGCGGCGATGGCCGACACCGGTCTGCCGTTCCTGCCGGGTGTCTCCACGGTCTCGGAGGCTCTGGAACTTCTGGAGCGGGGTGTGAACGAGATGAAGTTCTTCCCGGCCGAGGCGTCGGGCGGGGCGGCGTTCCTGAAGTCGCTGTCCTCCCCGCTGCCGCAGGCGCGCTTCTGCCCGACCGGCGGGGTCACCGTCGAATCGGCGCCCTCCTACCTCGCGCTGCCCAACGTGGGTTGCGTGGGCGGCAGCTGGCTCACGCCGTCCTCGCTCATCGAGGCGGGGGACTGGGACCGCGTGACGGAGCTGGCCCGGGAGGCCGCGCAGCTCTGACGGCCCTCTGACGACAGCCTGCGTGCGGGTGCGGACCACAGTGTCGTGCTTGTTGGCGTTGCCGGAAGGGCAGGTGCGGAAGGCCGCTGTTCATGCGTGCGGGCAGGCGCGGGGCCGGGACGTGGAAGGTGTCGGTCGGGTCGGCCGGGGCCCTGGGCAGCTTTTAACCGTTGAGGGGTCACCGTGTTTTTCAGTTGTGAAGAACCACCGAGGGCATTGAAGGTGCCCTCGGCGCCGCAGGTGTTGGGTGTTCTGTGGTGTTGCCTCGGGGTGGTGGTTCGTCGGGGTCGGGATCGTAGCCCGGCCGGGCCGTCGCGCAACCCTCTGCGGCGCCCCGCCAGTTCTTCGGGGCGTTGGGTGATGGTGGCAGGTCGGTGGTGGGTTGTTCGCGGCGCCTCAGGCTGTGCGTTCCGGCCCTGTTCGCCGGGCTGACCCGACCCACATCGACGAAACACCCTCTCCCCCGAGGCCCCCTGGCAGCCCAAAGGAACGGTAGGCACGGGCTGGCGCCTTCGGCGCGGTGACCCCCTGGGGTGGCCCCATTGCGACCCACGCTTGCGGCGTGTGCGCGGTGGCTCGCTCCTGCGACAGCACAAGCAACAGCGGCCCCGCGCACTCCCGGCAGAGCATTGAGGACAGGGGTCGTCGTTAGTGCTCATAACAGCACTGAGAACGTTTTCAGGTGCTCATGACAGCACTAACAACGACCGGGGCCGGCTCGAGGCGATCGGTCGACTGCTGTACCTGTCCTGGGGCGCGGACCTGATGCGCGACGCCCTCGCCCCCGACCCGGTGGAACATGCGGTCCCGCGCCTGCTCACGGTGCTCGCCCTGGGCGCCCTCGGCCTGCTCATCGGCGGGGCCACCATCGTCCGTTTCCTGCGCCGTGCCCGCTCCGAGGGCACGCTCTCCCAGGTCTGAGAGGGGACCGCCATGACGTTCTCACCCGTGCGCGCGGCTCGGACCGTGCGCGGGGCCGCGATGGTGGCACATGCCGACTTCTGGACGCTCTACACCTGGCGCTCGTGGTCCTTCGCGTGGCTCGTGCGCCTGCTGTGCCAGGTGGTCTTCTTCGCCCTCGTGGGTGTGCTCGTGGGAGATCCGGAGTACACGGCGTACATCATCGTCGGCGCGGCCATGATGGTCTGTGTCACCGAGACGATGCTGACCTCGGCCTCCACCTGCTGGGAACGGATGCAGGGGCGCATGCCCCTCATCGCCGCCTCACCGGTCGAACCGGTGCTGCTGTTCTTCGGGAGGAGTGTGTTCTGGCCGGCCTCCGCAGCCGTGACGACGTCGGTGGCGCTGCTCGCCGTGCCCCCGTTCTTCGGTGATCCGTGGGCTCTGTGGAAGGTCCCGTTCGTGGTCGCCGTCGCGGCGCTGACTGCACTGGCGACGTACTGCCTGGCCCTGGTCGTGGGGCGCGCTCGCGCTGTCCTTCACCGAGGTCCGCAACATCGCCAGCACGGTGATGGTCCTGTACACCACGGCGTTCTCCGGTGCGATGGTGCCGCTGGACTTCTGGCCGCCGGTCCTGCAGTGGATCGCGCAGGCTCTGCCTGTCACACACGGGTTGGACGCGGTGCGGTCGCTCCAGGAGGGGGACCTGGGGGCCGTCGCGGCGGCCTCCGGGCTCATGCTCGCGGTGGGGGCGGTGTGGTTCGTCGTGGCCACCCTGGCCTTCCGGCGGGTCCTGGCGCGTGCAAGGAAAGGCCGCGGGGGACTGGACTGAGCCCGGTGGCGCTTCAGGCGTCGCCCGGGCCGTGCCAGGAGCGCCACAGGGCGGCGTAGGGCCCGCCTCCGGCAACGAGGTCCGGGTGGGTGCCGAGCTCGGTGACGCGCCCGTCCTCGACGACCGCGACCCGGTCGGCGTAGTGCGCGGTGTGCAACCGGTGTGCGATCGCAACGACGGTGCGTCCGGTGAGGGCGCCCGCGAGCGCGCGCTCGGTGCGGCGGGCCGCGGACGGGTCGAGGGACGACGTCGCTGGACAACTCTGGTGCGTCCTTCAGCAGGGTTTGAGATCCCCTAAGTAACACCAGCAACAAAAAGTGCAATCGGGCAAATAGGACCCAGAAATCATCGGGTGTGCATAACGCATGCCTAACGAAATGTGAGCTTCCTCTTATTGTCACCGCAGTCGCGCATTATTGATCGATGGGCGGCACATAAAGACCACAGGGGAGGGCCGTGTGGCCGAGTCACACGTGGAGAGTCCGATCGGACGCAGGGAGGGAGCCAGACGCTTCATGGCACTGGCCTCGCCAAGCGGCGACGACTCGGGAAAGCGCCCGGTCATGGTCGTGGAGGGCGGCCACGGGGCCGGCAAGACCCACTTTCTGAGCTGGGCCGCCTCTTCCCTGTACGACGCGGGTGTGCCCTACGCCTACGTCGACCTGGCCGAGGACCGCTTCACCGACGTCACGAGTGTGCTCAGCTTCGTCGCCTCGGTCAACGCCAGCGCCCTCGGTCACACCCGGGAGGAGTTCGGTCGCCTGGAGTTCCCCCGCCTGTGGATGGCGCTCCTGGCGATCCGCGCCGACCTGGGATCCGATCCCCTCGGTGACCACCCCCTGCCCGAGGGCGAACGCGAACGCCTGGAATGGGTGCTCGGAAAAGTACGCACCCGGGGCCGCGGCGCCCTGCGCAAACTGGGCGACCAGCTCGAACGCGCCGGCCGCGTCATCTCCCCTGAGGAGCTGCTCACCGGGTTCGGCGCCGTCGAACTCATCCGCGCCGGACTGGGCCTGTCCGGGCTCGCGGTCAACACCGTCGACGAGGTCGTGAGCTGGTTCCGCACCGGCGTCAACGAGCCCGTCGACGAGCTCATCGCGCTGCGCCACCAGGTCCACGAACCCGACCAGTACAACGCCGTTCTGGGCCGCAACAACCGCGAGCTCGCCGCACAGTCACTGTGCAAGGCCCTGCGCGCCGACCTGCGCGAGGTCAACCGTGCCCAGCGTCGGCTGCCCACACCCGCCATCATGCTGGACAACGTCGACCGCAGCCCGGGCCCCGAGCTGGTGTCCGCGCTCGTACGGTCTGCCAAGGACGGTGGTGACCACCTGAGCGTCGTCGTTGCCACCTCGGGCGGGCGCACCGGAGTGGTCAACGTGCTGCCCGACTCCACCGAGGAAACCCTGTGGGCGCCCTACCGGCTGCCGCCCTTCACCACCGCCGAGGTCAGCGAGCTGCTCACCGAGACCAGCGGCCAGGGTTGGCACTCCGATGACGTCGTGGACCACCTGTGGGGGTTCACCGGCGGCCACCCCGGAGCCAGCGCCGCGCTGGTGGAGGCGTGGGTGCGATGCGAAGGGGCCGGGGTGTCCGAGGCGCTCCTCGACCGTCCGCCCTCACCCGGTATCGAGGCCCTGCCGACCACCGAGAACACCATGCTCACCAGCGTGCTCGGCGAGCCCCCCAACAACTTCAACACCGACCTGCTCGCGGCCCTGACCACGTGCTCGGCCGCCCGCGACGTCGAGTCCGGCCTCTGGCTCTACCGGGAACAGAAGGACCCCACCCACGAGGTCGGCGAACCGGTCCTGCTCGAGCACCCACTGTGGGAGGAGGGCCGCCCCACGGTGCTGCGCCGCCTGCTGCAGCGGGTCCTGGCCCGGCGCGAACCGGTCGGCACCTACCCCGACTGGGGGACGGTGCACCGCAGCCTCGTGCACCACTACCGCACCGTGCGTCCCGACCCGGTGCGCAAGGCCTACCACCTGCTGTGCGCGGGCGAGTTCCTGCTGGTCGCGGAGTTCCTGTCCGAACGGCTCACCGACCCCGAGATCGACGGCGACGAATGGGTGTGGACGCTCCAGGACATCACCGACGCACCCACCCGCAGCACGTTCGAACGCCCCTACTTCGACGTACTGCTGACGGTCCTCGGCGAGCAGACCCGGACCGCCGAACCCTCGCCCCTGGTGCGAAACACGCTCAAACTCCTGGTCGCCCGCCACCTGCTGAGCGACCCCGACATGTTCCGGACGGCCGAACTGCACGCCTCCGCCCACCAGACCCTCTCCGAGCTGGCGGCCGAATTCGCAGGGGAGGGCTCCAGCCGGCTGTTGGCCGAGGCGGCGCAGCACCTGTCGTTGTGGGACCGGTTCAAGTGAGCGGCGAGCCCGCGGAAAGCGAGAAGTGACGATGCCGGAGGCCACCAACAGCGGCAGAATGATCCAGGGCTTCGAGGTCCCGCGAAGACCGTGGTGGAGGCGCCACTGGAAGTCCCTGGCCGCGGCCGCGCTCGCCCTCGTCCTCGTGGGAGTGGGACTGCGGTACTGGGACGAGTTCCCCTGCGGGGGTCCCGGGAACGGGGTTCGCCTCATCGGCGGTCAGTGCGTGGGCATCACCGACGATGCCCACGTCTTCCACGACGACTTCGAGGAGATCCAGAGCAAGATCGCCGAGGAGAACGACCGGATCTCCGAGGCGGTGGAGGCGGATGACAGCGAGGCCGTCAAGATCGCCCACCTGGGCACGTTCAGTTTCGGCGAGGTCGGCCCGATGGACCCCGGGCGCATGCTGCGTGCCCTCGAGGGTGCACACGCCGCGCAGATGGCCGCCAACCACTCGCCGCGCTTCGGCGACCGGACCCCGGAGATCCAGCTGGAGCTCGCCAACGTCGGCAGCCAGCAGGCGCAGTGGGAACCGGTCGTGGACCAGCTCGTCCCGATGGCCGAGGACGACACCCCCCTCGTCGCCGTCACCGGCATGGGCGTGAGTATCGACTCCACCCGTGACATCGCCGAACGGTTGAGCGGCGAGAACATCCCGATGGTCTCCTCGGCGGTCACCGCGGACGGCCTGGAACACGGTGAGATCCCCGGCCTGCTGCGTGCCGCCCCCAGCAACACCGAGTACGTGCGGGCCCTGCGCGAGTACATGGACGGGCTCGACGAGGACACGTCCGCGGCCCTGGTCTACGACGAGAACGATCCCGATCTCTTTGTCACGACCCTGCGCCGGGCCTACGAGGAGCACCTCGCCGACTTCACCGAGGGCTCCGCCCAGGAGTACCGGGGCACCACGGTCGGGGAGTCGTCGACCCCCGGCCTGTACACCGCGATCACCATGAACCTGTGCACGGCCGCGACGGACACGGTGTTCTTCGCGGGCCGCGCCCCCGACCTCGACGACTTCCTGTACGCCCTCTCGATCCGCAGCTGCGACCACATCCCCATGCGGGTCGTCTTCGCGGTGACCGGGCTCAGCGTGGTGCAGGACGACGAGGTCATGGGTTACCTCGAGGACGGCGACATCAGCCTGGTCTACGCCTCGGCGACCGACCCGAGGTGGGAGAACGCCACACCGGGGGAGGGCGCACCCGAGCACTACGGCGATTTCCTCGACGCCTACCGCGAGCACGTCGGCGACGACGCGGGTGCCTTCGACAACGGATACGCGCTGGTCAACCACGACGCCGTGGGGGTCGCGGCACGGGCGGTGCGTCTCTCCAACCTCCGCGAGGGCGAGGAGTTGCCGACCGCGGAGGAGGTGTCCTCGCAGTTGATGCTGCTCAACAGCGCCCAAGAAGTGGAAGCCGGGGGCGGCACGCTCAGCTACGAAGACCACATGGAGGGCGAGGCGGCCGGCCGTTACGTGCCTGTCGTGGAGCTTCCCCTGGAGGGCGGACAGCCTCTCGAGGACCCCTACGTCACCGGGGACTGAACGGTCCGGGGAATCGATACCCCAATGTGGCCTCCTGCGGCGTTCTGGTGGGGATCGGGCACTTGACCCCTGCTTTACTTGGGGGCGCGTCCGCGACGCGAAGGCGTGTCGCGCCCCCGCGTCGGCCCCGACCCGAACGCCCGCGCGTCCCGCCCCCCGGAACACGGGCGAGGAAGGAGACCCGAACGTTTGAGCCCCGACAGGCCCGCCGACACGACCGCCTCACGGTGCCCGATGGCCGCGGCGCGTGAAGCCGCCGTCCCCCTCCACGGGCAGACAGAGGAACCCGCCCCCGAAGTCATGGAGGACCTGCGACGCCGTTTCGGCTCCCTCGCCCCCGTCGAGGTAGCCCCGGGTGTGCTCGCCTGGGTGCTCCTGAGCTACGAACTCAACCGCAGTGTTCTGCAGGACCCCCACGACTTCCCCCGCGACCCCCGCCGCTGGGCCGAGGCGAAGGAGGGGCGCGCGACCCCCGACCGGGTACCCGGCCCCTTCTGGTACTTCCGTAACGCCCTGTCCAGCGACGAACCGGACCACAGCCGCTACCGGGAGGTAATCGAGGACGCCCTGAGCATCCTCACGGCCGCCCGTACCCACACCGTCGTCGACGAGTACGTCCGCGAACTCATGGCCGAGCCGGCGGCTCGCGGGCGCTCCGACCTGGTCGACGACCTCGCGTTCCGGCTGCCGCTGGTCCTGCTCAACCGCGCCTTCGGCCTCGACGACACCCAGGGCGAGCAGCTCGTCGGCCTCATGCGCCAGGTGTGGGACGGCGGAGCCGAGGCCGAGGCCGCGATGGGCGGTCTCTTCGGCTACGCCCAGTCGGTCACCCTGCAGCGGCGCGAGGAACCCGGTGACGACGTGGTGTCCCGGATGATCCTGCACGGCAACGGCCTCGACGACGAGGAGGTCGCCCACCAGCTCATCCTCATCATCTCGGCCGCGCACGACCCGCTGATGAACCTCATCGCCAACACCCTCCACGCGCTGCTCACCGACCGCGGTTCCCGCGCCGACGTCATGAGCGGCAACGCGCGGGTGGAGGAACTCGTCGACATCGTCCTGTGGAAGGCGCCCCCGATCTTCCTCATGCCGGGACGCTACCCCGCTCGGAGCATGGAGCTGGAGGGCTGGACCGTCGGCGAAGGTGACTGCCTGATCATGGGATACGGCCCCGCGCACGCCGACCCTCGGGTCATCGAGCACCTCGACCTCACCTCGCCGTCGGGTACCCGCGCGCACCTGGCGTTCGGGACCGGCCCCCACCAGTGCCCCGCCCGCAACCTGGCCCGGCAGATCGGCGTCGATGCGGTCGCCACGGTCTTCCGGATGCTGCCGGACATGGCGCTGACCGTGCCCGCCGACGAGTTGTCCTGGCGCAGGTCCCCGTTCGCGCACGGCCTGGACGCCCTTCCCGTGACATTCGCCCCTGTGCAGACCGCCGCCCCCCGGAACCCGCAGACCCCGACCTCTGGAGGCCAGTCATGTCCGCACGACCCCGACCCGTCGTCCTCGAGCCGGGAGACCACCGGGGGCTCGCCCGGACGCTCCGGGAAGCGGGCCCCGTTGCGCGCGTTGTGGTCGCGGATCTCGAGGTCTGGGCCCTGACCGGCGACGACGCTCTGCGTTCGGCTCTCAACGACCCGCGGTTCCGTCGCAACTGGCGGTCGTGGCGGGCACTGAACGAGGGTGAGGTGCCCGAGAACCACCCGGTCAGTGCGATGGTGCACCTGGACAACATGCTGACCTCGGACGGCGCCGAGCACCGGCGTCTACGCGGCCTGATCTCGCGCGCCTTCACCCCGCGTCGGATCGAGTCGCTGCGTCCGACCGTGGAGGAGACCGCGCGCGGGTTGATCGAGGGCCTGGCCGAGCGTGCCGGGGGCGGGCCGGTGGACGTCAAGGAGGAACTGGCCTACCCGCTGTCCATCGCGGTCTTCGCGGCGCTGTTCGGTTTCGGGCCCGCCCACCACGACCGCATGCGCGCGATGGTCGCCACGGCCTTCGCCGGTGGAAGCCCGGAGGAGGTCGCGCAGATGCGGGCCGACGTCGATGCGTTCCTCGACGAGCTCGTGGCCGCGAAGCGCGCCGATCCCGGAGACGACATGACCTCCGCGCTGGTGGCCGCGAACGAGGACGGCGAGCGGCTCAGCGACGTGGAGCTGCGCGACACCCTGTGGCTGATGGTCAGTGCGGGGTTCGAGACCACTGCTTCGGCACTGGCCAACGGTGTGCAGGTGCTGCTGTCCCACCCCGAGCAGCTGGCGTTGCTGCACAAGGGCGAGGCCGAGTGGTCTGCGGCGGTCGAGGAGGTGCTGCGCCACTCCACGAGCGTGGCGACGCTGCCGTTCCTCTTCGCCGGCGAGGACATCGAGATCGGAGGGGTGACCGTGGAGAAGGGCGAACCGCTCCTGCTTGGCTACCTCGCCGCCAACCTCGACGAGGAGCGTTACGGTGACAGCGCCGGGCGGTTCGACCTGACCGAGGACCGCCCCCGCCACCTGGGGCTGGGGCACGGGCCGCACACCTGCCTGGGCTCGGCTCTGGCCAGGATGGAGCTGGAGACGGCGCTGCGCGGGTTCTTCACCCGGTTCCCGGAGGCCGCGGTGGAGGGAGGCGAGCCGGCCGAGCTCCCGTCGGTCTTCATCAACTCCCCGATGGCGCTGCCCGTGCGTCTGGGCGAGCCCGCTTCCTGAGCACTGTGTCCTGGGCGTCCCGCTGACGCGGGGCGCCCTGCGCTCACCCCGGCCCTCGGGCGTGCAGGGCGTTCACCAGGAGCAGGTGACGGCGCCGCACGGCCGCGGCGACGGGCAGAAGCACGACCACGCCCGCGGTCAGGAAGTACACCGTGACCCACAGCAGTGGTGTCAGGAACTCGATCCCGCCGGCGGCGTACTCCGTGAACAAGGCAGCCGTGGCGAGGGCCGCCGCACCCACGGCCGGGAACAGCGCCGTCCGGCTCGGCAGTGGACGTCTGGACACTTCGTGCTCGGCGGCCTCGCGGGCGATCCGGTCGATCTCGGGGTCCCCGGTGGGGCGGCCGAGGAGCATCGCCTCCCGGGCCGGGCGGGCCGTCTCGGCCGGAAGGTCGTCGAGGTGTCCGTGCCGGCCGAGCAGGCCCTTGGCGTCCATCAACCCCCAGATGGCACCCAGGAGCACGAAGTTCAGCGCCGCCACCTGGGGTAGGGCGACCGGATCCCGGTCCCCGTAGAAGTGGTTCAGGTACTGGAACAGCGTCATCCCCACGGACATGTAGGCCCCGTACGAGACGCCGGTGATCAGGGCGCTTCGCCAGGTGCCGCGGTTGGCGTACAGGCGGATGCGTGTGAGGGGGTCGCTGTCTGGGGGATCGGTGGTCATGGCCGCGGCCTACCCTGCGGCGGCACGGGCATGCGCCCGGGACAGTAGCTGGGCCCCGCACGGCGGTCCGTGCGGGGCCCTGTGGTATGCGGTGCCCGGGGGTCAGTTGACCGGGGCACCCGGGCCGAGCGGGATCCCCAGGGCGTACCAACCGAGGAAGAACAGTGTCCACACGATCATGATCGTCACCGTGAAGGGCAGCGTGAGCGAGACCAGGGTGCCGATGCCGGCGTCCTTGCGGTAGCGCTGCATGAAGCCCAGTACGAGCACGAAGTACGGGCTCATGGGCGTGACGATGTTGGTGGAGGCGTCCGCGATGCGGTACATCGCCTGCGTCGTCTCGGGGTTCACGTTGAGCAGCATCAGCATCGGCACGAACACCGGTGCGATGAGCGCCCACTGCGCGGAACCGCTCGTGATGAACATGTTCATGAGTGCTGCGAGGAGCACGAAGCCGATGAACAGGAACGCCACCGGGACGTTCTGGTCGCCCAGCCACTCCGCGCCGCGGACCGCCAGTACCTCGGCCATGCCCGACCACTCGAAGTAGGCCAGGAACTGCGCGGCCGCGAAGAACATCACCAGTGCAGGGGCGAGGTCCTTGATGCCCTTGCCCATGTAGTTCGGGATGTCCGATGCGCTCCTGACCGTGCCGACCATGATCCCGTAGGCGACACCGACCGCGAGGAACGCCGTCGCCAGAACCACGGCGATGCCGGTGATCAGCGGGGACTCCATCACCGTGCCGTCCTCGCCACGGAACCAGGAGTTCTCCGGGACCAGGGCGGCGACGAACAGGACAGCCATGACCAGCAGGGTCACCCCCGCTGCCACCAGGCCCTTGCGCTCCTCCGGCTTGAGGTTGAAGTCGCCGAGCGCCTCGCCGCCGGTGGTGACGTCGTCCAGGCCCTCCGTGCGCCTGCGCAGCACCAGCTCGGTGACGAGCGTGATGAGCACCGCGAGGAGGACGGCGCTGGCCACGTTGAAGAAGTAGTTGGCCAGCGGGGTGACGGTGGCTTCGGGGTCGACGATCTGCGCGGCCTGGGTGCTGATACCGCCGAGGAGGGCGTCGGTCGGTGCCACGATGAAAGTGGCGTTCCAACCGGCCGAGACCGAGGCGAAGGCCACGACGATGCCGAGTGTGGGGCTGCGGCCCACGGCCTGGAAGACGACGGCGGCCAGCGGGATCAGGATGACGTATGCAGCGTCGCTCGCGACGCTGCCGACGATCCCGACCAGGGCGACCACGAAGGTCATGTACTTCGCCGGAACCCGGACGATGCTGCCCCGCAGGAGCGCGTTGATGAGCCCGGTCTGCTCGGCCACCACGACGCCGAGCATCATCACCACGACGAGGCCCAACGGGGGGAAGTTCACGTAGTTGGTGACGGCTTCGCCGAAGATGACCTGGAAGCCCTCGGGAGAGAGGAGGCTCTGCACCTCGATGCGTTCCCCGTCCATCGGGGAGATCGCGTGCACACCTGCCCGGCTCAGTACCGCGCTGAGCAGAATGACGAAGCCTGCGAGGAACGCGAAGATCCAGAAGGGATGGGGGAGCTTGTTGCCCACCCGCTCGATCCCGCGCAGGGAACCGAGCAGCACGGACATGGCCCGGCCGGGGGGTTTCTCCGTTGTCTCGGCCACGGCAGCCCTCCTTAACAAGCTGGTGGCGGGTGCGGGGTTGGTGCACCGCGACACTGGTGTGGAACCTGTTGGGTCAGCGTCCATTCTGCGGTCACCCGGGTGATGCGCGTAACCGCGTGACTTTCGTCCCGGAAAGGTGTTTCGTAACCGTTGGTCGCTACCGGAAGCCTTGGCACGAAAGGGGTTCCGTGCCTGGTCATTGCCGCTGAGGGCTGCTGTGAGCGCGCTCACAGCCGGGCTCCGCCGTCAGGGCGGGTATTACGCATTTCCCCTGTTCAGGAGGGTTGTTGAAGTTCGGCTGAGGTTTCGACAACGGTTCCGATAAACCTGGCAACGTTCCCATAACGCGTTGGAGTCGAACAGGGGGTCGTATGCTTCGGGCCACGGTGCGCACTGTCCTGCCGAACCGTTTCGTCACCCACGGTGATCGACGAGTAAAGCAGGTGACACGGGCGCGCGCGGGCGGTAGAACGGCCGCGACCGCCCTATGACGAGGAGCCCCGTGACCCAGAACCCCTTGCTGCGACCGAGCGAACTCCCCTACGGCCTGCCCGATTTCGCTGCCGTGCGGGACGAGCACTTCGTCCCCGCCTTCGAAGAGGGCGTGGCCGAACACCTGGCCGAGGTCGCAGCAATCGTCGCCGACCCCGAACCCCCGACCTTCGACAACACGATCGCGGCGCTGGAGCGCTCCGGGCAGACCCTCGAGCGGGTGGAGACCGTCCTGCACACCCTGGCCGGATCCGTCGGGACCGACCGGATCCAGGAGATCGATCTGGAGCTCGCGCCCCGCTCGGCCGGCCACCACGACGCCGTCTTCCTCGACCGTGGGCTGTGGGAACGCATCAAGCAGGTGGGCACCGACGATCCGGAGGAGGGCCACCTCCTGGAGCGGTACCGCACCGACTTCGTCAAGGCCGGCGCCGAACTCGACGACACCCAGCAGGAACGCCTGCGCGCCATCAACGCCGAGCTCGCCGAACTGCTGTCCGCCTTCGGGCAGCGCCTGGTGCGCGCGGGCAACGACTCCGCTCTGGTCACCCACGACCCCGCAGATCTCGACGGGCTGGGGGAGGAGCGCATCGCCTCCCTGGAGCAGGACGGCCGGTTCGTGCTCCCGCTGCTCAACACCACCGTGCAGCCGGCCCTGGCCCAGCTCACCGACCGCGCCACCCGCGAGAAGCTGTACCGGCTCAGCACCGAGCGCGCACCCGAGAACCTCGAGCTCGCCGTCCGCATCGCCGAGCTGCGCGCCGAACACGCCGGGCTCCTGGGCTACGCGGACCACGCCGCCTACAAGGTCGCCGACCAGACCGCCAAGACCGTCGACGCAGTGGAGGAGCGACTCGACGGGCTCGTCGGACCGGCCCGCCGCAACGTCGAACGCGAGGCCGCCGTACTCGCCGAACAGGCCGGGCACGAGATCGAACCGTGGGACTGGGCGTACTACGCCGAGCAGGTGCGCAAGGAGCGCTACGACTTCGACGAGGAGGCACTGCGCCCCTACCTCGAGCTCGACCGGGTCATCGAGGACGGGGTCCTGCACGCCGCCCACCTGCTGTACGGCATCACCTTCACCGAACGTCCCGACCTGCACGGATACCACCCGGACATGCGTGTGTGGGAGGTCTTCGACACCGACGGGGCCGGGCTGGGCCTCTTCCTGCTCGACCCCTACGCCCGCCCCACCAAGCAGGGCGGTGCCTGGATGCACAACCTCGTCGACCAGTCGTTCCTGCTCGGAGACCGGCCCGTGGTCGTCAACAACCTCAACATCGCCAGGCCGGTCTCCGGGCCCACCCTGCTGACCTGGGACGAGGTCGAGACCGCGTTCCACGAGTTCGGCCACGCCCTGCACGGGCTGCTGTCGGCGGTGCGGTTCCCCCTGGTGGAGGGCACGAGTGTGCCGCGCGACTTCGTCGAGTACCCCTCGCAGGTCAACGAGGTGTGGGCGACCGAACCTGCGGTGCTGGAGCGCTACGCCCGCCACTACGAGACCGGCGAGCCCGTGCCGGCCGAACTGGTCTCGGCGTTGGAGCGCGCCAACCGATTCAACCAGGGCTTCTCCACCTTCGAGTACCTCGCGGCAGCCCTTCTCGACTGGCAGTGGCACCGGCTCGTGCCGGGGGAGAAGGTCGAGGACCCGGCCGGTTTCGAAGCGCGTGCCCTGGAGCGTGCCGGCGTCGCTCACCCGCTCGTCCCGCCGCGGTACCGGAGCACGTACTTCATGCACATCTTCGCGGGGGACTACAGCGCGGGTTACTACTCGTACGTGTGGAGCCAGGTGCTGGACGCCGACAGTGTCGAGTGGCTGCGCGAGCACGGCGGGCTGCGGCGGGAGAACGGCGACCGGTTCCGGGAGAAGGTGCTGTCCGTGGGCGGAAGTGTCGACCCGATGGGCGCCGTGCGGGATTTCCTGGGGCGCGAACCCCGCCTGGAGCCCTACCTGGTGCGCAAGGGTCTGGAGGCCTGAGGGGCGGGTGGCACAGCGCGGCTCTTCGGGGCCGCGCTCGCCCGTGTCCAGGCGCGCGAGCGCATGTCCGAGGCCACCGGGTTGACCGACAACGGCGGGCCCGACGCGCTCCTGTGCGCCCCGGATCAGCGCACCGACGACGCTGGTGACACCGAGTGCCCACGCGATCTCGATCCCGTGCGCGAGGAGGACGAAGAAGGCTGCGATGGGGATCGCGATCAACAGGAGCGTGGTCACGGGTTTCCAGCTACGTTCCGGGCAGAGGGGGTGACGGGCGTCCGGGCGGGCGGAGAGCAGCCGGCGTGGGACTCCTCGGTCGCGGCGTGTTCGGCCGGGCGCAGGAGGAAACGGATGAGGATCGCCGCCGCGACCAGCGTCGAGACCGCGATCATCCCGTAGGCGATGCTCGGGTGCAGCGACCATGCCTGGCCGGATTCCACCAGCGGCGTGTGCGGGGTGACAAAGACGGGGAACCGAAGGCGCCTATAGCCCGCGCCGATGCCGTGGGTCACAAGAAAGCGGCCCCGGGCGGTGGTCCGGGGCCGCGTGCGTGGGGTGGGGGTCAGGCTGCGGGCGCCTCACCGTGGGGGCAGGAGTCGCGGTAGTCCGAGAAGTCCGTGCCGATGCCGGTGTCCGGCGCCGGGCAGAGGAACTGCTCGTAGCGCTCGTCGTCGTCCACGAACCGCTTCAGCCACGAGATGCTGTACTTGGCGATCACGTCGTTGGACAGGTTCGGCGCGAAGTGGCCCGCGCCGCGCAGCTCCAGGTAGGTGGTGTCGAGGTCCTCGTCCAGGCTCTCGTACTGCGGAACGGCGTGTGAGCGGGTGGAGGCGATCGTGTCGTTCTCCGCGCCGATGATCATGGTGGGGACCTCGACGTCCGACCAGTCGTTGCTGGTGTGCCACGGCGTCAGCGGGATGGCCGCGCGCAGCTCGGGACGGTCGTCGGCGGCGGCCAGGGTTCCACCGCCGCCCATGGAGTGGCCCATGACGGCGAGCCGGTCGCCGTCGACCACGTCGGTGACACCGCTGTCCTCGACCATGTGGTCCAGGGCGGCCTCGAGCTGCCGTCCCCGGCTGTTGGGCTGGTCGTATCGGGTGTTGGTGTCGATGGTCATGACGACGAAACCCTGGGAGGCGAGGCGCTCGCCGTACCAGGACATCGAGGACTCGCCGGCGGTGTAGCCGGGTGAGATGACCACACCGCCGAATGTGCCCTCGCTGTCGTCGGTGGGGTAGTAGATGGTGCCGCCACCGAAGCCGCTCACGAGGGAGGAGACGTTCTCGGTGTCGGTGTCGAAGGGACCGGTCGGCGCGGTCACGCTCTCCTCGGTGGGGTCCGGGCCGCGCTCGTGCGGGTTGTCGGCGTGGACGGGGGAGAGCACACCGAGGGAGGTGGCCGCGGCCACGCCGACGACGACGGCGGGTNTCGCGGGGACTCGGGGGACGGCGACGGGGGCCGGGGGATCGTTCTTCGCACGGGTATGTCCTTCTGTGCAGCGGGGGTCCGGGCGGTGACTGCGTGTCACGTCCCGGCTGATGTCGTCCCACTATGGGGTCGGCCCCGAAGCCGCGCATCCGTTGAACCACCAGTCCCCGGGGGAGCCCTGACCATGGGAAACAGGGGAATCACGGGGCCCGTCCAGCGTGGCGTGGTTGTGGTGGTTTGTGGGGCTCCGGTGTTTTCTGTGGCGAACGTCAGGGCAGGGCCGTGACCGACAGACAGCACGTCTTTCGGGGGTCGAGCGCCATGCCCGGAGCACAGGAACTGCCCGCGACGCTGAAACGCTCGCCGGCCAAGGCTCAGCGCACCTGGATCGAGGCGCACGACAGCGCCGTCGAGGAGTACGGGGAGGGCGAACGCGCCCACCGTGTCGCCTTCGCCGCGGTCAAGCGAAAGTTCGAGAAACAGGGCGACCGCTGGGTGCCCAAGCAGCGCAAGGGCCCCTCGGACGAGCAGGCCGAGAACCCGCGTGCCGGCAAGCGCCGTGGTCCCGACTACTCGACCGCAGGCGGCGTCGACGCCAACGCCACCAAGGGGCACCTCTACGAGCGGGCGCGCGAGCTCGGCATCGAGGGCCGCTCCAGGATGCGTAAGGACGAGCTCGTCGAGGCCCTGCGCAAGGAGAGCGATCGGCAGACCTCCGGTTCCGGTCGCCGGCGCCGTTCCTGAGCCCCGAACCCGAACCGGTCCCGGCGCACCGGGGCCTTAGGAGGAGGCATGTCGCAGTCCGTCGCCAACCACCTGCTGCGCCGTCTGGCCGACTGGGGCGTCACCGAGGTCCACGGTTATCCGGGCGACAGCGTCAACGGGCTCGTCGCCGAACTGGGCAGGATGAAGGGTGGGCCGAGGTTCGTCCAGAGTCGCCACGAGGAGATGTCGGCATTCGCCGCGGTCGGTCAGGCCAAGTTCGGCGGCGGTGTCGGCGTGTGCATGGCCACCGGGGGTCCCGGCGCGATCCACCTGCTCAACGGGCTCTACGACGCCAAGCTCGACCACGTACCCGTCGTCGCGATCCTGGGTCAGGCCACCCGGAGCGCGGTCGGCGGCAGTTACATGCAGGAGATCGACCTGCACAGCCTGTTCAAGGACGTCGCCGGCTCCTATCTCGCCACGGTGTCCGTGCCCGAGCAGCTGCCCAACGTCCTGGACCGCGCCGTGCGCACCGCGCTGTCCGAGCGTGCCCCCACAGCCGTCATCGTGCCCGCCGACGTCCAGGAGGCCGACTACTCCCCGCCCACGCACGACTTCCTGCAGGTCCCCTCCAGCAAGCCGGCCGCCGGACCGACCGAGCCGAGTACCGTCATTCCTCCCCAAGGAGAGCTCGACCGCGCCGCCGAGGTCGTCGACGCGGGTGACAAGGTCGCGCTGCTCGTCGGACAGGGCGCACGCGGGGCCGAGGAGGAGGTCCGGGCTTTTGCCGACGCCACCGGTGCCGGCGTTGCCAAGGCGCTCCTGGGCAAGGACGTGCTCGACGACACCCTGCCCTACGTCACCGGCGGGATCGGGCTCCTCGGCACACGGCCCTCGTGGGAGCTCATGCGCGACTGCGACACCCTGGTCATCGTCGGGTCGAACATGCCCTACACCCAGTTCCTGCCGCCCTTCGGCCGCAAGGCGGTGCAGGTCGACCTCGACCCGGGGCGTATCGGCCTGCGGTACCCCACCGAGGTGAACCTGGTGGGCGACGCCGCGGCCACCCTGCGCGCCCTCACCGACCGGCTCACCCGCGACGGGGCGAGCGGTGACCGGCAGGACTGGCGCGCGACCGTCGAATCCAACGTGGAACGCTGGCGCAAGGTCCAGGATGCCCAGGCGCAGGTGCCCGGCGACCCGATCAACCCGATGAAGGTCTTCCACGAGCTCTCACCGCTGCTGCCGCAGAACGCCGTCGTCACCGCTGATTCCGGCTCGGCCACGGACTGGTACGCCCGTCTGGTCGACCTGCGGCCGGGCATGCGGGGTTCCCTGTCGGGCACGCTCGCGACCATGGGATGCGCGGTCCCGTACGCGATCGGCGCCAAGTTCGCCCACCCCGACCGCCCAGTGATCGCGCTGGTGGGCGACGGCGCGATGCAGATGAACGGGCTCACCGAGCTCCTCACCGCCCAGAGCTACAGCGACCTGTGGGAGGATCCGCGCTTCGTCGTGTGCGTCCTGCACAACAACGATCTCAACCAGGTCACCTGGGAACTGCGCGCCATGGTCGGCTCGCCCAAGACCACGTTCTCGCAGGATCTTCCTGACCTGTCCTACGCCGGGTTCGCCGAGTCGGCCGGGATGAAGGGGATCGTCGTCGACGACCCCGACATGGTGGCCCCGGCCTGGCGAACCGCCCTGGCCGAGGAAGGACCGGTCGTGCTCGACGTGCACTGCGACGGCGACGTGCCGCCGATCCCGCCGCAGGTCGAGTTCGACCAGGCCGTGGACACCGCGAGGTCGCTGCTGTCCGGCGACCCCGACACCCGGGGCGTGGCCGCGCGCGGCCTGGCGCTCAAACTTCGGGAGTTCCTGCCGCAGCGGGGAGGATGAGCCCCCTCCACACAGCTCGGGGCGCGGACGAGGTGGCCCGTCCGCGCCCCGTTCCTGTGGTGTCAGCTCCCCTGGATCTCACCGCCCGTGGGTGTGAGTACCTCGCCCGAGTAGAACGACGACAGCCGGTCGCTGGCGAAGAACACGTACGAGGGCGCGATCTCGTCAGGGTCGGCGGCCCGGCCCATCGGTGACTGCTTCCCGAAGCCCTCCGCGCCCTTCTCGCCGAGCGTGGAAGGGATCAGCGGGGTCCACACCGGGCCCGGGGCCACGCAGTTCACGCGGATGCCGCGTTCCCTGAGGACCTGCGACAGCGAGAGCGTCAGGTTCATGACCGCGGACTTGCTGGCTGCGTAGTCGATCAGCGAGTTGTTGCCGCGCAGCCCGTTGATCGACCCGGTGATGATGATCGAACCGCCGTCGGGGATGTGCTCGAGCGCTTCCCTGATCGTCCAGAACACCCCCATGACGTTGACGTCGAACGTGCGGCGCAGCTGCTCGGTGCTCAGCTCGGTGAAGTCCTCCACCGGCGCCTGGGTCGCAGCGTGCTCGACCAGGACGTCGATGCCGCCGAGCTCTTCGACGGCCCTGCGAACGAGGTGGCCGCAGAAGTCCTCGTCGGCGAGGTCGCCGCGCACACCGACGGCGTTGCGGCCCTGCTGCTGGACGAGGGTCACGGTGTGTTCGGCCTCGGCGTCCTCGCTCAGGTAGTTGAAGACGACGTCGGCGCCCTCCTTGGCGTAGGCGACCGCGACCGCGCGGCCGATCCCCGAGTCGCCCCCGGTGATGAGGGCGCGCTTGTTCTCCAACAGACCACGGCCCTCGTACCCGCGCATCTCGTCGCGGGGCTGCGGCTCCATCGGCTCCCGCNGTGGCGGAGGTGGTGTCTCGGACATGGGTCCTCCTCATCCTGTGTGCCTGCCTCGGGGATGTCGGCCCTACCCAGCTCGCGCGCGACGGAAGCACAGGTCGGAGCGTGGCGAAGGCGGGATGGGCCCCGCTGGGGAAAGCCTGTACAAACTCGAGCGCGGGTGTGTTTGGCGCTGCGTGTGCGCGGTCAAGGCGGTCAGGGAGAAGCAGGTACGTGTGCCCCCACTAACCACCACCGGTGGAGGAGACCCATGGGCCATCACGAGCACGACGCCAAGGACCGGCAGCTCGAACACGACCGCACGGACTCGACCGAGCCCCTGACGACCGATACCGGGGTCCGGGTCGAGGACACGGACAACTCACTGCGCGCAGGGTCCCGCGGGCCCACGCTGCTCGAGGACTTCCACGCGCGGGAGAAGATCACCCATTTCGACCACGAACGCATCCCCGAGCGGGTGGTGCACGCTCGAGGCGCCGGCGCGTACGGCCGCTTCACGCCCTACGAAGGGTTGAGCGACCTGACCGCCGCGCATTTCCTGAGCAGCCCCGACGTCACCACGCCGGTCTTCGTGCGGTTCTCGACCGTGGCGGGTTCCCGGGGTTCGGCAGACACCCCGCGCGACGTGCGCGGGTTCGCGGTGAAGTTCTACACCGAGCAGGGCAACTACGACCTGGTCGGCAACAACATGCCGGTCTTCTTCATCCAGGACGGCATCAAGTTCCCCGACTTCGTGCATGCGGTCAAACCCGAGCCGCACAACGAGATCCCGCAGGCGCAGTCGGCGCACGACACCCTGTGGGACTTCGTGGGTCAGCAGCCCGAGACCACGCACATGATGATGTGGCTGATGTCGGACCGCGCGATCCCGCGGAGCTACCGCATGATGCAGGGCTTCGGGGTGCACACCTTCCGGTTCGTCAACGCCGACGGCAAGGGCACGTTCGTCAAGTTCCACTGGACACCGAAGCTGGGCACGCACTCCCTGGTCTGGGACGAGGCACAGCGTGTCCAGGGCAAGGACCCCGATTTCAACCGCCGCGACCTGTACGAGTCGATCGAGCGCGGCGACTTCCCCGAGTGGGAGCTCGGTGTGCAGCTGGTGGACGAGGAGGACGAGCACAGCTTCGACTTCGACCTGCTCGACGCCACGAAGATCATCCCGGAGGAGCAGGTCCCGGTGCGGCCCATCGGCAAGCTCGTCCTGGACCGCAACCCGGACAACTTCTTCGCCGAGACCGAGCAGATCGCCTTCCACACGGCGAACGTGGTGCCCGGCATCGACTTCACCAACGACCCGCTGCTGCAGGCCCGCAACTTCTCGTACCTGGACACGCAGCTGCTGCGCCTGGGCGGGTCCAACTTCCAGCAGATCCCGGTGAACCGGCCTGTGGCCCCGGTCTCCAACAACCAGCGCGACGGGTTCGCGCAGCACAGGGTCCACCGCGGGCAGACTTCGTACTTCCCGAACACCCTGGGCGGGGGTTGTCCGGCGCTGGCCGACGAAGGTGTCTACCGCCACTACACCGAGCGGGTGGACGGCGACAAGATCCGGGTGCGCAGCGAGAGCTTCCAGGACCATTACTCCCAGGCCACCCTGTTCTGGAACAGCCTGGCCGACTGGGAGCGCGATCACGTCGTGGCGGCGTTCCGGTTCGAGCTCGGCAAGTGCGAGGAGCTCGGGGTGCGCCAGCAGGCCGTCGCCAACCTCAACCACGTCGACCACGGGCTCGCCGTCAGCGTGGCCGAGGGAGTGGGGGTCGAGGCGCCGCCAACCGAGGAGACCCCGAACCACGGGCGCTCCTCACCCGCGCTCAGTCAGGCCAACACGGCCTTCGGCGACCTCACCGGCCGCCAGATCGCGCTGCTGGTCGCCGACGGCGTCGACGCGCCCGCGGCCGACGCGGTCCGCCGGGCCTTCTCCGACCAGGGCGCGCACGTGGAGTTCCTGGCACCGCGCGACGGTGCCCTGCACACCCGGGAGGAGGGCGTGCTCAACGCCGACCGCGCCTACACCACCGTCTCGTCGGTGCTGTACGACGCCGTCGCCGTTGTGGGCGGTCCCGACTCGGCGCAGGCGCTCGCGGAGGACGGCACCGCCCGGCACTTCGTTCTGGAGGCCTACAAGCACCACAAGCCGATCCTCCTGGCCGCCGACGGCCGGAGCATCGTCGACGGGACCCCGTTGGCCGAACGGCTCCCCGCCTCCTTCGGCAGCACCACCACACCCGAGGGTGTGACCGTGGCGCCTGCGCTGGACGAGGAGAGTCTCATGGCCTTCCTGCGCCTGGTCGGTCTGCACCGGCACTGGGAACGGGAGACCACCTGGATCCCCGCCTGACCGAGGGAGCGACATGAAGGTCGGATTCAAGCTGTTCGCCGAGGGGTTCGGTCCGCGCGAGATCGTCGAACAGGCCGTGCGGGCCGAACGCGCCGGCTTCGACTTCGTCGAGGTCAGCGACCACTACCATCCTTGGCTGTTCAGCCACGGGCACTCCGGGTACGTGTGGTCGATGCTCGCGGCGATGGCCGAACGCACCGAGGACATCGGTCTGGCCACCGGGGTGACCTGCCCGATCATCCGGCAGCACCCGGCGATCGTCGCGCAGGCCGCGGCGACCACCGCGCTGCTGTCCGACGGGCGGTTCACCCTCGGCCTCGGGTCGGGCGAACGACTCAACGAACACGTCGTCGGCATGGGGTGGCCGAACGCCACGGTGCGCCACGAGATGCTCCGCGAGGCCATCGACATCATCCGGCTGCTGTGGAACGGGGGTTACCACTCCTACGAGGGCAAGCACCTCGACCTGGAGGACGCGCGCGTCTTCGACCTGCCCGAACGCTCACCCGACATCGTCGTGGCGGCCGGGGGAGAGCGCGCGGCGTCCCTGGCAGCGGATCTGGGCGACGGCCTGTTCGCGACCGAACCCGATCCCGGCCTGGTCGGGACCTACCGTGAGGCGGGCGGGCGCGGACCGCTCTACGGCGAGGTCCCTCTCGCGTGGGCGGAGGACGACGCTTCGGCGCTTCGCTCGGCACGGGAGATGTTCCGGTTCGGGGTGACCGGGTGGAAGGTGCAGGCCGAGCTGCCGAACCCGATCAACTTCGAGGCCGCCACCGAGACCGTGCGCGAGGACGACATGGCCGAGGCGTTCGGGTACGGGCCAGACCCGGAACGGCACCTCGCGGCGGTGCGCGGGTTCGCCGACGCCGGGTTCGACCACCTGTGCCTCATCAACGCCGGTCCGGACCCGGAGGGCTTCTTCCGCTTCTACGAGGAGGAACTCTCCGGGCCCGTGCGCGCCCTCGGGGACTGAGGCCTGGGGGCGGATCAGCCGCGCAGCCCGCGCCACCAGCCCATGAGCTTGCTCAGCAGGTCCTCGGGCTCGTCCGGGGCCGGAATCGCGACCTCACGAGTGCGCGGTTCCGCTGCGGCTGCGGCCCTCGGGCCCCTGGGCGCGGACGGCACGAACCGCACGGGCAGCTCGCGCAGGCCCCGCACGAACGGGGACTGGTGCCAGCGCAGCTGCTCGTGCGGTACGGCCAGTTGCAGGCCGGCCAGCCGCTCGTGCAACACCGTCACCCCGGTCGCAGCGATCATGCGCGCCAGCTCGCGGGCCGGGCATGCGTGCGGCCCGGCCCCGAACATGAGGTGGGCGCGGCTGCCGCCGGCCATCCCGGTGCCGTTGTCCTCCTCACGCCGCACCGACGGGTCACGGTGGGCGGGCGCGAACCCGAGCAGGACGGCGTCGCCCGACCGGATCTGCGCGCCGCCGAGCCGCATGTCCTGGAGCGCGATGCGGCCCAGCAGCGTCTGGAACGGCGTGTTGCTCCACATGACGTGGTCGAGCAGCGACTGCACCGGTAGCCGTGAGTCGGTGTGCGCGGTGCGGATACGCGGGTCGGTCAGCAGGGTCCACACCGTGTTCCCGATGAGGTGTGTGGTGGGCATGTGGCTCGCGTTGTTGATGAGCGCCGCCTGGTGGGCGACCTCGTTGTCGCTGAGCCCGATCGGGTGCTGCAGCATCCACGAGACGAGGTCCGGGCCCGGGCGGTTGCGCTTGCGGTTGACCAGGCCGGAGAAGTACTGGTGCATGCGCGCCACCCCCTCCTCACCACGCTCGGCGTCCTGGTCGAAGACGATGCGGGTGATGTCGCCGAGCATGTGCCCGTAGCTGTCGGGGAGCCCGTAGAGGCTGTTGACCACCAGGACCGGCAGGTGCACTGCGTACTCGGAGACGAGGTCGGCCCGGCCGTCGGCGATGAAGGAGTCGACGAGCTCCTCTGCGATGCGGCGCACCGTGCGGTCGGTGGCGGCCATGTCGACCTTGCCGAGGGCATCGACGATGGGCGAGCGCAGCCGGGTGTGTTCGGCGCCGTCGGCGTAGAGGGCGTTGGGGCGCCAGGAGAAGGTGGGCCGTGTGAGGTCCATGCGGCCCTCGACGACCTCGCGCCAGCGCCGGGTGTCGCGGGTGAACAGGTGCGGGTTCTGCAGGACGGAGAGGTTCTCCTGGTAGCCCAGGAGCAGCCACACGCGTACGTCCGGTTCGATTTCGACCGGGGCGACGGGGCCGTGCTCCTCACGCAACCGGTCCCAGAGTGCGTCACGCCCTGACGCGGGGACGGGTTCGTGCAGCCGGGCGTACTGTGCGGGGCAGCTGTGGGCGGTGGTGTGCTCGCCGCCGGATCGGGTGGTCGTCATCGGGTGTGCGAACCCCGGGGTGTGGGCCGCTTCCCTCCCTTCGGGGAAATGGGCATCGCTGCGGTGATGGAAGGGGGAGCGGGGACCGCCGCGCCGGCCGGGTACGTGTGGGCCAGTACCATGCCGGTCGTGGAATTCTAAGAGGGAAATGGTCCTGTTTTCAATGCGGTCGCATCAATGGTGGTCGTGTTCGGCTGTATTTGTTGACGGGTGTTCCGAATTCGTTCGGGGTCCGGTTTCACGTGCGCTGACGCTCGGTGTCGTGGTTGGGGGCGCAGTGTCGCACATGGGTGCGACATTCTGGAAAAATATCGTCCGGGACGAAAGTGCCCCCGATTCTGTCGGTGCCCGTCCCTAGTCTTTTCCCGTGAGCGATCGATGGAATGTCGACGACGTCGGGGCCCTGGCCCCCGACGCCCCGTCGTGGAAGGCCGCCCGAACGACGACCTCCCGCCCCGGCGCCTGGGATGACGCCGGTCTCCTGTCCGGCGACGCCTTCGCGGTGTGGGGCGAGTGCCGGGGCAGCGCCAGCCGCAGTTACCGCGTGGCCGTGCACGTGGACACCGTCCCGGGGCCCGCCTGCACGTGTTCCTGTCCCAGCCGCAAGAGTCCCTGCAAGCATGCGCTCGGCCTGCTCGTCCGGTGGGCCCGGGGTGAACTGGCGGAAGCGGACACCTCCCCCGAGTGGGTCGGTCGGTGGGTCTCCCGCCCCACCGCACGGCGCTCCCGCCCGGCCGCCCCCGATCCCGCCCGCGCCGAGAACGCCCGCCTCGAACGGGAGGAAGCCGTCGCCGAAGGGCTCGCTGCACTGTCCCTGTGGCTGTGTGACCAGGTCGGGTCCGGCCTCTCCGAGGTACCCGCCCGAGGATACGAGCACTGGGACCGCATGGCCGAGCGCCTCGTCGACGCCAAGGCCCCCGGCGCAGCAGCGCTCGTCTCCGAACTGCCCGCCCTGGCGCGCCACCGCGACTGGCCCGAGCGCGTGCTCGAACGGTTCGCGCTCCTGCACCTGCTCGCCGAGGCCCATCGGGCGCGCGAGCACGTGGCCGGCGCGCTGAGGACCGCCGTACGTACCCGGCTCGGTGTGACCACCCGCGCCGACGAGGTGCTCGCCCACGGGGAACGTGTCACCGACACCTGGACCGTGCTCGCCCGCAGCCGGCCCCACGACGCCGCGTCCGGTGTGTGGAGCCGCCGTGTCTGGCTTCGCGGGCGCACGCACGGCCGCACAGTCTTCACCCTCGCCCACGGCCGCGACCCCGGAGCGCTCGACGGTGGACCGGAACCGGGGACCAGGGCCGAGGCCGAGCTGGCGCTCTACCCCGACCACCGCCGCGCCACCGAGGTGCACACCGGGCCTCCCGCACCCGCACCCGCGCCCGTGGGTTCCACCGTCGCCGGTGCCCTCGACACCCACGCCGCCGGGCTCGCGCAGGACCCGTGGTCGGCCGCCTCCCTCGTGGTGCTCGCCGCGGTCGCTCCCGCCCGACGCGAGGGGTGCTGGTACCTGGCCGACCGGGACGGAGGTGCCCTGCCGCTGACCGACCCCGAACCGTGGCTGCTGCTGGCGGCGACCGGCGCGCACCCTGCCACGGTCGTGGGGGAGTGGTCGCCGGCCGACGGGTTCAGGCCTCTGACCGTATGGGCCGACGGAGCTCCGGCAATCGCCCTGTGACCCCGCCACCGCGGACCGCCGCCGACGACAACGAGGAGGACCTGATCATGACCGCGTCCGAGGCCGACCCGTGGGAGAGCCTGCTCCCCGCCGCTCTCGTGGGCACCGCTCGTCGCTCGGTCCCCGACACCCCGGGGCTTCCCGCGCCCGACGCCCCCGACGCCGCCACCGCCCTGCTCGACCGCGCCGCCCTCGCCGCCGTGCGCCGGGCCGCCGGACTTACCCCGCACACCGCCGACCCCGTCGAACCCGCCCCGTACGAGGACGCCCCCGAGGTCTCCACCACCGCCTCCGGGCACCTCGCAGAGATCCTCACCGCACGCTCCGCACTCCTGCCCGAGTGGCTGGGGGC
>NZ_ANBF01000147.1 GCF_000341025.1 Nocardiopsis salina YIM 90010
GTTCCGCGACACGTGGCACTACCTGGGTTCCCACGGCGCTGCCGCGCACTTCGACCCCCGGGTGTGGGACCACGGCAGCCCGCCGGAACGCCGCCGCACCCTCGCCGCCCTGCGCCGCACGGACCCCGCGGGCACACGTGCTCGGGTCGCCGAGGTCCTGCGCACCGAACCCCTGGCCGAACGCCGGCGTTCCCTCCTGGCGGTCCTGGCCACCGGGCTCACCACCGACGACGAGCCGACCCTGGCCACCGCCCTCGCCGACCGTGCCCCAGGGGTACGCGGGCTCGCGCTGTCCCTGCTCAGCCGCCTTCCCGACAGCGACCACGCGGTACGCCTGCGCGCGTACGTGCGGGACCTCCTCGCGCCCGCCCCGGACGGGACGGTCCGCGTGCGCCGTGTCGGCTCCGCCCAGGGCGGGCTCCTGCACGACCTCGCCCTGGCCGCCCCCGGACCCGACGCAGACACCGGGGCCGCCCGTGCCGAACGCCTGTGGACCCTCATCACCCACGCTCCTCTGGACGTGTGGACGGAGCTGGTCGACCCCGACCCCGCTCAGGTCCTCGAACGGGTCGAGCGCTCCGGCCGCAACGACGTGCACGACGCCCTGGTCAACGCCGCCGGTTTCCAGGGATCCGCGCCGTGGAGCCGCGCCCTGCTGGCCTCCCTCGCCCCCGACGTCGGCGGCCACCTCGCCCGCGCCACCAAGGACCGCCGGGTCCTCCAGCTGTCCGCCCTGCTGCGCCCGCTCCCGCCCGTCGAACGCTGCGCCTGGGCGTGCACCGCGCTCGACCGCACCCAAGACCTCCACGACGCCGGTCACATCCTGCGTGCGGCCGGTGGCCCGTGGACCCCCGGATTGTCGGCGGCGGCGACGAGAATGCTCCTGAACCCGGTCACCGGCGGCGGATACCGCGCCGTCTGTGAGGCCGCGGCCGAGCACCTTCCCCCCGACAGCCTCGACGACCTGCCGCCCGACCCCTCGGGCCTCGGTCCCGAGAACCGCCGCCTCTACCTCGACACCCGCGACACCGTCCGGTTCCGCCGCGACATGCACAGGGAGTTGTAGTTGACCCTCACCGCCGCGACCACCGACACCGCGCAGGCGCTGCGCCCCCACGCCGAACAGACCCACGCCGACGAGCTCCGCATTCTCGCCGCGGCCGACGGCCGCCCCCGCCCGCCGGGCTGGCACCTGTCCCCGCAGTCCGTGGTCGACTACCTGCTCGGCACCACCCTGGAGGACGGCACGGAGATCACCCCGAAGTACGTCGGTGCCCGCCGCATCGTCGAGACCGCCGTGGCGACCCTGGCCACCGACCGCGCGCTGCTGCTCATCGGCGTGCCCGGAACCGCCAAGACCTGGCTGTCCGAACACCTGGCCGCCGCCGTGAGCGGGGACTCCACCCTCCTCGTGCAGGGCACCGCCGGAACCTCCGAGGAGTCGGTCCGCTACGGCTGGAACTACGCGCGCCTGCTCGCCGAGGGCCCCAGCGAGGCCGCGCTCGTGCCGGGTCCGGTCATGAACGCCATGTCCCGGGGTGCGCTCGCCCGCGTCGAGGAGCTCACCCGCATGCCCTCCGAGGTGCAGGACGGGCTCATCACCGTGCTCTCGGAGAAGTCCCTGCCCGTGCCCGAACTCGGGACCGAGGTCCAGGCGCGCCGCGGTTTCAACCTCATCGCCACCGCCAACGACCGCGACAGGGGCGTCAACGACCTCTCCAGCGCCCTGCGCCGCCGATTCAACACCGTGGTGCTGCCCGTGCCCGACACCGCCGAGGAGGAGCTCGACATCGTCACCCGCAGGGTGGCCCAGCTCGGGCAGTCGCTGCAGATGCCGGAGGTGGCCACGAGCCTCACCGAGATCCGGCGGGGGGTCACCGTCTTCCGGGAACTGCGTTCGGGCGCAACCGANGTCACCGTCTTCCGGGAACTGCGTTCGGGCGCAACCGAGGACGGGACAGCCAAGGTCAAGTCGCCCAGCGGCACCCTCAGTACCGCGGAGGCGATCTCCGTCGTCGCCAACGGCATCGCGTTGTCCGGGCACTTCGGCGACGGGCAGCTGCGCCCCGCCGACATAGCCGCGGGAATCCGGGGAGCGGTCGTCCAGGACCGGGTCTCCGACGGTGTGGTCTGGCGCGAGTACCTGGAGACCGTCGCGCGCGACCGCGACGGGTGGGGCGAGTTCTACCGGGCCTGCCGCGAGGTGGGCGCCTGATGCCGTCCGTCGACACCGAAGGCGTGCGGGTCCTGGGGGTGCGCCACCACGGCCCCGGGTCCGCGCGTGCCGTCCGGGCCGAGCTGGAGCGCCTGCGCCCCGAGGCGGTGCTCATCGAGGGGCCGCCGGAGGCCGACGCGCTCGTGCACCTGGTGGGGGAGATCGAACCGCCGGTCGCCCTGCTCGCCCACCGCACCGGGCGGGGCTCCGGAGCCGGGGGGAGCACACAGGACTGGGCCTTCTGGCCGTTCGCGTCGTTCTCCCCCGAGTGGGTGGCGCTGCGGTATGCGCTCGAGCACGGTGCGGAGGTGCGCTTCTGCGACCTGCCCGCCGCACACACCCTCGCCCCCGAGTCGGAACCCGAACCCCGCGAGGGGGCGACCGCCCCCGCCGACCCGCTCGGCACCCTCGCCCGCGCCGCCGGTTACGACGACACCGAACGCTGGTGGGACGACGTCGTCGAACAGCGCGGCGACGGCGAACCCTCCCCGTTCCCCGCGATCCAGGAGGCCATGGCGGCCGTCCGGGCAGAGACCGGAGCCGGGGGCGTGCGCACCGAACGCCGCGAGGCCCACATGCGCCAGGTCCTGCGCGCCACGATCCGGGCCGGGAACCACCGCGTGGCCGTGGTCTGCGGCGCCTGGCACGCTCCGGCCCTGCACGAGACCGCGGGCCACACCGTCAAGGGCGACACCGCCCTGCTCAAGGGGCTGCCCAAGGCCGGGGTCGCCGCCACCTGGGTCCCGTGGACGCACGGACGCCTGGCCTCCGCGGCCGGTTACCGCGCCGGGGTGAGCGCGCCCGGTTGGTACCAGCACCTGTTCACCGCACCCGACCGGCCCGTGCACCGGTGGCTCACCGACGCAGGCCGCACCCTGCGCGAGGACGAGGGGCAGGCGGTCTCCTCCGCGCACGTCATCGAAGGTGTCCGCCTCGCCGAGGCCCTCGCCGCTCTGCGCGGGCGCCCCCTCGCCGGGCTCGACGAGGTCCGGGCGGCGCTCACCGGGGTGCTGTGCGAGGGGCACGAGGCCCGCGCCGCGCTCGTGCACGGCCGACTCGCGCTCGGGGAACGCATGGGTTCGGTTCCGGCCTCCACCCCGATGGTGCCGCTCCAGCACGACCTCGCGGCCCAACGCCGCCGTCTGCGCCTCAAGGCCGAGCCCTTCACCCGTGACCTCGACCTTGACCTGCGCAAGGAGCTGCACCGCGATCGCGGCGTTCTGCTGCACCGGCTCCGGGTCCTGGACGTGGAGTGGGGCGTGCCGCGCACGCCCGAGGTCGGCCACCGCGGCACGTTCCGGGAGTCCTGGCGCCTGCGCTGGGAACCGGAGATGGACGTCGCTCTCATCGAGGCCGCCCGCTGGGGCGCGACCGTCGAGGAGGCCGCGACCGCACGTGTCACCGAACTGGCCGACGGCGCCGACCTGCGCGTACTCACCGCACTCACCGAACAGTGCCTGCTCGCCGCGCTCGACACCGCTCTGCCTGCCGTGCTTCGCCGACTCACCGACCGCGCCGCCACCGACGACGACGTCACCGGGCTCATGGCCGCCCTGCCTCCCCTCGCCCGCGCCGGACGGTACGGGGACGTACGCCGCACCGAGGGAGCCCAGCTGCGTTCGGTCGCCGAGGGCCTGCTGCGCCGGGTGTGCGCCGGGCTCGCCCCCGCGCTGCAGGGCCTCGACGACGACGCGGCCGCCCACGCCGCGGCCCTCCTCGACCGCACACACCAGGCCGTCACGCTCCTCGGCGGGGAAGCGCTGCGCACCTGGACCGCCACGCTCTCCGCACTCGCCGGCGACGACCGCCTCCCGGGGCGTGTGGCCGGACGCGTGGACCGCATCCTCAGCGACGCCGGCGACCTCGGCCCGGCCGCCCTCCGCCGACGCCTGGCCAGCACCATGTCGCCCGGCACCGAACCGGCTCGCGCCGCCGCCTGGATCGAGGGGTTCCTGCAGGGCAGTGGGCTGGTGCTGGTGCACGACGAACGCCTGCTCGACCTCATCGACGCCTGGATGACCGGGCTTTCCCCGGAACGCTTCGCCGACGTGCTGCCGTTACTGCGCCGCACCTTCGGGGCCTTCGCCGCACCCGAACGCCGCAGCATCGGTGCCGCTGCCACACGCACCCGTTCCCTCACCGGGGCCGAGCGCCCGCCCCTGGACCCCGACCGCGCCGAACCCGCTGTGGCCGCGGTCGGCGCGGTCCTCGCCCACGCCGCCCCCGAACGCCCGCACGGAAGGGTCACCGCATGAGCAACGAGATCGCCGAACGTGCCCGCCGATGGCGGCTGGTCCTGGGAGAGGACGGCCCCGACGCGCCCCTGGATCCCGCCGACCGCGGCATGGACTCCGCCCTCGCAGAGCTTTACGACCGCTCCGGTGTGGACGGGGCCGGCGAGCGCTCAGGGGGCATGGGCGACTCCGCTCCCCGCGTGAACCGCTGGCTCGGCGACATCCGAACCTACTTCCCGTCCTCCGTCGTTCGTGTGATGCAGAAGGACGCCATGGACCGCCTCGGCCTGCAGCGCATGCTCCTCGAACCCGAGCTCATGGAGGCTGTCGAGGCCGACGTGCACCTGGTCGGCACTCTGCTCTCCCTGAACTCCGTGATGCCCGACAGCGCCCGCGAGAGCGCCCGGACCGTCGTCCGCCGCGTCGTCGACGACCTGGAGAAGCGCCTCGCCCAGCGCACACGCTCCCTCGTGCAGGGCGCGATCGACCGCTCCGCCCGCACGCATCGCCCGCGCAGGGGCGCCGACATCGACTGGAACGCGACGATCCGTCGCAACCTCGCCCACTACTTGCCCGAGCACCGCACCCTCGTGCCGCGCACCCTCGTCGGCCACGGGCGCCGAAGCCCAGGGACACACAAGGACGTGGTGCTCGCCGTCGACCAGAGCGCGTCCATGGCCGAGTCCGTGGTGTACGCGAGTGTGTTCGGCGCGGCCCTGGCATCGATGCGCAGCGTGCGAACGTTCCTGGTCGCCTTCGACACCGCCGTCGCCGACCTCACCGAGCACCTCACCGACCCCGTGGAGGTCCTGTTCGGCACGCAATTGGGCGGCGGGACCGACATCAACCGGGCGATCAGCTACTGCCAGGGGCTCATCACTCGGCCGAAAGAATCCTTGTTCGTCCTGGTCAGCGACTTGTACGAGGGAGGGGTGCGCGAACAGATGCTGCGCCGGGTCGCGCACATGAAGGCCGCCGGAACGCAGGTCGTGGTGCTGCTCGCGCTCTCGGACGAGGGCGCCCCCTTCTACGACCAGGGCAACGCCGCCGCCCTGGCCGACCTCGGCGTTCCCGCGTTCGCGTGCACCCCCGACGCCTTCCCCGAGCTCATGGCCACCGCGCTCGAGGGTGGTCCCCTCACGGCCCGGACCGAGACCGCCGCACCCTGAGCCGCGGGCGCCGGGGCGCGCGGGAAAACCCTTGGCCGTGTGCCCCGGTGGTCGGTCGACTCCGCGGCCTGGCGAAACGGGAAGGCGTGGCCGGACACCGCCGACGGTGTCCGGCCACGGGGTCGTTCCGTGAGCCGACCGACGGGGCCGGCCTCCTCCCGCCTCCGGAGTTGTCCAGGGGCGCGGGGTACCGTGATGGCGTGACCGAGCCGACACGAGGAGTGATCGCGTGACCACTGCACCGATCGCACGCCGCCCCGGGGCCCTGGCCGCGATCGATCCGAGGCCGAGGGGGTCGGCGCCACTGCCGTCTGTGACGATGCGCTCGGCGGGCTCGTGCGCACCCTCGCCGCCGCCAAACCCGGCGGGCGGGCGCTCGAGATCGGTACCGGCGTGGGCGCGGGAACCGCGTGGCTGCTGGCCGGCCTCGACCCCACTGCGTGCCTGGACACCGTCGACGACGACGGCCGCCGC
>NZ_ANBF01000148.1 GCF_000341025.1 Nocardiopsis salina YIM 90010
CGTGGGCGCCTGGCTCGAGGAACGTGTGGACGGACCCGGGTACGACCTGGTCCTGGCCAACACGCGCGCGGGCCGGTTCACCCACCTGGACGAAGCACTGTCCCTGGTCGAGCGCGGCGGGTTCTACGTCGCCGGCGACCTGGCCTGCCACCCGCCCGGCGCCTCCCAGCCCGAGGACCACTGTCTCGAGGCGGAAGAGCTCCTCTCCGACCTGGAGTCCCGCGAGGGCTGGGAGACGCTGCCGCTGCTGGGCTGGTCCCGGGGCGTCATGGTGCTCGTACGGCGCTAGGGTCTGTTTGGTGGACGCCTTCCGTTGCGAGCGGCGCAGCCAGTGGTGCTGTCGCAAGGCCGAAGAAGGGGTCGGCCCGGATGTGCCGTTGACTGATGAGAACGCAGCGAGAGTGCCGCTGGCTGCGCCGCGCAGCAGGTGACCGGTGTTCGCCGAACAGGCCCTAGATCTCCTCGTCGGGAGGCGGGGACGAGGGCGCGAGCGGGTCGTGTCCCACCGACATCAGCCTCCGGCGCCACGTCTGGTCCTCCCGGCGCGGGTCGGCGAGCTCGTTGCGCACGAACTCCGCGACCTCGTTCATCAACTCCAGGTCGGACCCGGTCACGTCCGTCTTGCGCTTGCCGAGGATCGTCACGACCTCCTCGCCGCGGTCGGACACCGGATGGCCCGGGTCGCTGGAAAGCCCCTCCTCGCCGGCGGCGTCGGTGAGCAGCCACTCACGCAGTTCCTCCCCGGACATGTTGACCACGGAGTGGAACTCCTGCCAGACGCGATCGGTCTCGGCGCTGTGCTCGGCCATGATCTCTTCCCCTTCTCTCGGGCGCGGTTTTCACGCACGGGCTCGGCGCCAGGCGACCGCCCCGAAGGCGGCCAACCCGACCGCGACGCCCGCCACGGTGAGCCGTCTTTCGTTCAGCCACTGTTGGACGCTGCTGCCACGCGATTCCTCGTCGAAGATCCCGTGTGCACCGTGGTCGTGTTCGGTGTCGAAGGGCTCGAACAGGTTTCCCACCCGTTCGGGGTCGCCGTCCCGTAGTTGCCCCTCCACCCCGGAACGGCCCAGCATCAGGTCGAGCACCCGCGGCGCGAACCGTTGGCCGAGCACCGTGCCGATGGTGGAGGGCGCCACCCAGTAGGTGCGGCGCCGGGGGTGTTCGGCGGCCCAGGCGATCGCGCGCCCGGCCACCTCGGGTTGGTAGACGGGGGCGACGGGCCGCGTGGGCCGGTCGGTCCTGGCCCGTACCCAGGTGAACTGCGGGGTGTTGAGGCCGGGCAGATGGATCTCGGTGACCCGCACGTTCGAGCCCTCGTCGACGAGTTCGGCGCGGACGGAGTCGGTGAAACCGCGCACGGCGTGCTTGGCCCCGCAGTAGGCCGACTGGAGCGGGATCCCGCGGTAGGCCAGGGCCGATCCCACCTGCACGATCGTGCCCCGGTCACGGCCGCGCATCCTGGACAGCGCCGTCCGTGTGCCGTTGACGGTGCCGTGGTAGCAGACGTCGGTGACCCGCCGGAACTCCTCCGGCGCGGCGTCGGTGAAGCGGGACATCAGCGTCGCGAAGGCGGAGTTGATCCACACGTCCACCGGGCCGAGTTCGCCTTCGACCCGGTCCACGGCCTCCTCGAGTGCGCCGGGGTCGGTCACGTCCACCTCGACGACGAGGGCACGGACCCCTCCCGCCCGGGCCTCTTCGGCAGCGGCCCGGAGCCCGTCCGAGCCCCGCGCGAGGAGCCCGAGGGAGTACCCTTTCCGGGCGAGTTCCCGAACGGTCGCACGGCCCACACCTGCGCTCGCACCGCACACGACGGCAACACCGGGTTCCGGGCTTCGTCTTCTGGCCATGTAGGTCGCCCCCCAACGTGCCTCGTCGTCGGCGCTACCCGGCACGTCCGTCACATAAGCCTCATGGCTGCACACTCCTTCCATCCTCGAGGCTCTGTTTCGTGGCGGGGTACTCCGGGCAGTCGAGGGCGAAAGGGTCGGGGCCGTCCATGCGCATCGGGGGGACCATGCAGCACGCGAGCGCACCCGGGATCGGAGAGCACGCCTTCCTCTCCGACTGCGGCGGTTCGGCACTGGTCGGGCCGCACGGCGAGATCGACTGGCTGTGCGTGCCCAGGTTCGATGCGCCTCCGCTCATGTGGAGCATCCTGGACGCGGAACGCGGTGGGGCCTGGACCCTGGAGGTCGCCGACGCGGCCCCGGTCCGCCGTTCCTACGCCGGTGACAGCCTGGTGCTGGAGACCGTGTGGGAGGGCGAGCGGTGCCGCCTGCTGTGCCGGGACCTCCTGGCGGTCCGTCCCGCGGGGGAGGGGCTCGAACCGGTGGGCGCCCTCGTGCGATTCCTGACCTGCCTGGACGGCGACGCTTCGGTGCGTTCGGCCGTCCGGGCACGCCCCGACCTCGGACGTGCGCCCGCCCGCTGGGAGCCGGAGGGCGAAGGAGGACTGCGCCTCGGTCCCGACACGATCCTCTCGGGCGGGCCCGCTCCCCACGTGAACGCCGACGGTGATGCCGAGTACCGCTTCGACCTGGGGTCCGGTGAATCTGCGGCGATGGTGCTCGACCACGGCGGTGTACGGGAGCCCTGCGGTACCGACACGGCGCGCCGCCTCGCGGAGACCACGGTCGAGTCCTGGCGTTCCTGGGCCGCGCGCACCACCTACGAGGGCGAGGGCGCGGAGAACGTACGGCGCTCCGCGGTGGTCCTGCGCGGACTCCTGCACGAGGAGAGCGGCGGGTTGGTCGCCGCCCCGACCACGTCGCTGCCGGAGTGGCCGGGCGGTCCCCGGAACTGGGACTACCGCTACGTCTGGCACCGGGATGCGCCACTGGTCGTGCTGTCCTTCCTCCGGTTGGGCCACACCCACGAGGCCCGTATCTACCTCCGGTACCTGTTGTCGGCCACCGGGCCACCGATCACCCGTCTGGCACCGGTGCACGACCTGGACGGGCGCACACCCCCGGAGGAGACCGAGGTGGAGGGTGTCCACGGGTACGCCGGTTCGCGGCCGGTGCGTGTGGGCAACGACGCTGCCGAGCAGCACCAGCTGGACGTCTACGGCCACGTCCTGGACGCCGTGCTCTCCTACCAGCAGGCCGTCGGAGACCTTCCCGAGCAGAAGGTGCGCCTCGCCGACGAGGTGGTCGAGGCCATCCGCAGCTCGTGGCGGGAACCCGACGAGGGCATCTGGGAGGTTCGCTCCGGCCGGCGCCACTGGACCATCTCCAAGGTCTACGCCTGGGTCGGCCTGGACCGGGCCGTCCAGCTGGCGGAGCTGCTCGGCCGACAGGACGAGGTCCCGTTGCAGGAGTGGACCGCCGACCGCGACGCAGTGCACACCGACGTCCTCGAGCACGGCCTCGACCCGGCGACCGGGACCTTCACCCAGGCCTACGGGGCACCGAGGACGGACGGCTCACTGCTCAAGGTCCCGCTGCTGGGGTTCCTGGACGGCCGGGACCCGCGGGTGGTGCGCACGCTCGACCGGATCGCCGACGAGCTCGGCGGACCGGGCGCGCTCGTCCACCGCTACGACCCGGAGGGCACCGACGACGGGCTCCGTACCCCCGAGGGCGCCTTCCTCCTCTGTTCGTTCGGCCTCGTCTCCGCGCTGGTCCTGGCCGGCCGTGCGGACGAGGCCCACGAGAGGTTCGCTCGGTTGTGCTCCCGGGGCGGCGACCTAGGGCTCTTCGCCGAGGAGATGTCCGACGACGGAGCCATGCTCGGCAACTTCCCCCAGGCCTTCACCCACCTCGCCCTGATCGAGGCCGCGGTCAACCTGCGCGACGCCGGCGACACCGACGCACTGCACGCCTGGGCCCGGCACCGCGACGGGCGGTCCGCACACACCGAGAACCGGGAGAGCAGGGGGCGATGACATGCCACAGGTCGAGGAGACGATCCGGCAGGAGGCCGAGGAGTACCGGGGCGACAGCGAACAACCACTCGGCGGGTACGCACTGACGGCCGCCACCTACCTCGGGGCCGTGGGAGCGGGACTTCTGGTGGTGCACCGCCGCCGGGACACCGGCCCGGCACACGCCGTGGGGCCGTGGGACCTGTTCCTGATGTCCCTGGCCACGCACAAGGCGTCGCGCATGGTCGCCAAGGACGCCGTGACGAGTCCTCTCCGGGCCCTGTTCACCAGGTACCGGGGGGTCTCCGCGCCTGCGGAACTCGCGGAGGAGGTCCGGGGCGAAGGGAGCCGCCGGGCGCTGGGAGAACTCGTCTCCTGCCCGTTCTGTGTCGCCCAGTGGGTCGCCACCGGCTATGCGTTCGGGCTCGTCCTCGCGCCCCGTTCCACGAGATCGGCGGGGGCGGTGCTGAGCGCGGTGGCGGTCTCCGACTGGCTCCAGCTCGCCTACGCAAGGTTGCAGCAGGCACAGGAGTGAGGCACCGGTCCGCCGGCGCACGGACTCAGGCCGGGTCCTCGGCCGACTCGCTCCCGCTCTCGGACTCTTCGCGCATCGGGGCCGGACGTTCCGGGGCGACGCCGAGCACCAGCCCGTAGAGCAGGTGGTCGGCGAAGAGCGCCACACGTTCGGCCGGACGCGACCGGTGTGCGTGTGCGAGCCCGAGGGCGGGAGCGACACCGACCTCGAAGGCGGCCCACACAGCCACCCCGTACACCGGCCCGGTGATGCGATGGCGCCGGGCCCGAACGGGCAGCAGCGAGTAGGCGGCGCCCGCGGCCGCCCCGTAACCCCAGTGCGCCAGCTCGATCGCGGCGGTCCTGCGGTTCTCCGGAACACTGCGCAGGACCTCCGGCACACCTTCGGCCAGAACCGCTTCGGGCGGGGGGCGTTCGATCAGCCCGAAACCGACGAGGAGCTGTCGGGCACCGGTCATCGCCATGGCGCCGAGCACCCCCCGTCCCACCCCGCGCGGGACACGCCGCAGAAACGACTCCTTGTACCGAGCGCCCATGGTTCCCCCTCGTGTGGACGGCCTTTCACACGTCCCTGACCACCGAGAACGCGTGTGACACATGGGCAGACAGAGGTTTTGCCACGAGCGGCCCCCGGGTAGGGCCAACCCCCATCGGACACAGGAGTCGATCCGGCACGGTGATGTGGTGTGGGACCCGAACGGCAGGACGACGAGGTACGCGGCACACAGATGGCGAGTTGGTGTGTGCGCGGACGCCCTCCGCCCGTCGTGTGCGTGCACGGGGCCGGGGTCTCCTCGCGGCAGACCCTGCCGCTCCTGGAGGCCCTCGACGGGCGTGTCGAGACCTGGGCGGTCGACCTTCCCGGATACGGGCGCAGCGAGGACCCGGGCCGGTTCCAGCACGTGCCCGAGTTGGCCGACGTGCTCGTGCAGTGGATCAGAGAACGCGCACTGCACGCCCCCTGTCTCCTGGGTGTGTCCCTGGGCGCGCAGGTGGTGGCAGAAGCCGCAGCGCGCGAACCCGACGCCGTCGGTTCGGTCGTCCTGGTGAGCCCGACCACCGACCCGGCCGCCCGGTCGCTCCCGGTCCTGGCCGGCCGGCTCCTGCACAACAACGTCCACGAGGGGCTCGGTGTGATCCCGCAGAGTCTCAAGGACTACCGCGACGCCGGTCTCCGGCGCGTGGCGAAGAGCTGGTTCGAGAGCAGGAACCACCGGATCGAGGGGATCCTCCACCGGGTCGGGCAGCCCGCGCTGGTGGTGTGGGGAACCTCGGACAAGGTCAGCCGACGCTTCTGGGCCGAGGAGGTCACGCGCATGCTCCCGCACGGGCGCCTCGCCGCGCTCACAGGAAGGCCCCACGCTCTGACGTCGGCCGCCCCGGAGGAACTCGCCGACCTGGTCGAGGGCTTCGTCGATGAGGAGGAACGGTGAGACCCGAACGTGTCGTGGCCGGTTTCGACTCGGCCACCGCCATGCTCCGCGAACTCTCGTCCCAGCTGAACGGGGAGCGAGTACCGCGCCCGGGTGAGCGTCCAGGTGCGAGCCAGGATGCGCTGGCCGCGGCAGCCGCCCGCGCCAACCACCTCCCGCGGGCGGTCAAGGAACGCATCTACGCGCTCTCGGGCTGGACCGAGGCCGTCCAGCGGCGCCAGGTCGGCCGCATCCACGCGGACCGTCTCGCCGAATGGGTGGTGGGCCACTACCCGAAACAGCAGAGCGACGTCGCCTTCGTCGGGTCCTCGAACGGGGCCCTGACCCACCTGGCCGCAGCGCTCCGGGCCCCCTGGCTGCCGCAGACACTGCTCCTTCCGGTACGCAGGCACGGGGTGCCGCCGGAGGACGCCTCGGAGGACCTGCGTCGCATGCGTTCCACGGGAGAGGAACTGCTGCGTGCCAACCCCGACTGGGCCCTCCACCACATGCACGACCCCAACCAGGACCGGCTGATGGTCGCCGGCATGTGTTACTTCCGCACCAAGTGGCTCCGCCTCCCGCCCGCCTACGTCCGCCACCTGCGCGATGTGCTTCGGCCCGGTGGCACCCTCGTGGTCTCCGACTGCGCGATGCGCTGGCCCACCACACACGTGAGCGAGCGGTACACGTTCCAGCACGGCGGTTTCGGGGGAGCGACCCTGGACGAACTACGGCACGGCAGCGAGCGCGTGCGCGAGTTCCTGCGCTCCTACGGATCCGACTACACACGGTTCGTCGCACCCGAACCGGACGGCGAGAGCCCCGAGGCCGAGTGGGGGTTCGAACCCCGGCTGATGGAGGACCTCCGACACGTCGCCGATCGCGAGGGCTGGAACCTGGTCCGCCTGTGCCACGACGAACCCGAGAGCCTGAGCGCGCCCGTCGCCGACCTGCACCGGGCGTGGTACCGGCAGAACGGGCTGCCCACAGGCCGCCTGCTGGTGGAGTCCTTCATGCTCCTGGACACCTACGGGGCCCTGCGCACCGGGTCGGTCCCCTTCTGGACGGTCTTCAACAAGGAACCCTCGTTGCGTGCCCTGGAGTGCTACCTCGACGCACGCGAACCGTTCGACGAGATCCGGATGGCGTTGTTCTCCCACGGGGTGGAGTCCGTGGGGCTCGCCGGGGCCGACGAATGGGCCGCGGTGCTGGAGCGTGCCCGCAAGTTGGGAACGTTCATCGGAACGGACCCCGACGCCTTCCCCCGTGACTTCGCGGTCCTGGTCCGGTTCGCCTGGGAGCTCGCCCAGGTCAGGGGCAAGCAGCCGATCCCGCCCCCGCTCCGTTGGCAGGACGCAGAACCGGTCCTGTCCGCTGCCGACGGAGTCACCGTCTCCGACGCACGGGCATGAACATGCATGGAGACGGGTACAGCGGGTAACCGGCCATGAGGTGACACAGGGGACATGTGCGCACCGCGAGACGGACGTCGATGGAAGAGGCCGGTGTGAACACGGTGTGGAGCCGGGCCAAGCAGGGGCTCGAACGTGCGGTGCAACTGCGCGGGTACGAACGGGAGACCGCGGTCCTCATCATCAAGAGTGCTGTGGCGGCCACGATCGCGCTCGCTGCCGGCTTCCCCCTGGACCCGCAGGGCTCCTTCATCGGATTCGCGCCCTTCTCGGCGCTGCTCATCGTCCAGCCGAGTGTGTACGGGTCGGTGCTCCAGTCGGGCCGTTACGTCGCGGCGGTCGCCCTCGGCGCGGTCCTGGCGGGCGTGGGCGGGCTGACCGTCGGCGTCCAGGTGTGGGCTTTCGCGATGGTGGTCCTGGTCGGCCTGATCCTGGGGCAGGTGCGATTCTTCGGGCAGCAGGGCCAGCAGGTCCCGGTCGTGGCTGCGTTCGCGCTCGCCGGGGGGACCGCCACGAGCATCGACGACCTCGGCCACCTGCTCCTCATGGTCGGTGTCGGCGCCGTGTCCGCTCTGGCCACGAACCTGGTGATGGCGCCGACGATCCGGTTCAAGGACGCCGAGAACGCCGTCCTCGACTACGCCGACAGCATGCACAACATCGTGGACGGCCTCGCCGACGAACTCCGCGGCGACCTCGAGGAGAGCAGCCTGGACCACTGGGCCTGGGCCGCCAACGCCCTCGACGACACCTCGCGCAACGCCCGCGCGGCCGTGGAACGCCAGGAGTACCGGGTGCGCCTCAACCCGCGCAGGTTCCTGGGAGGGGCAGGCACCAGCGGATACCTGAGCGGGTACCGCACGTGGATCTCCGTGCTGGAGCGTTCCTCCCGCCACCTGCAGTCCATCGCCGAGAGCCTCCAGGACGTGCGCGGCGGGTACTCCGAGCACATCGAACTGAGCGAGGGTTTCTGCAACGAGTACGCCGACCTGCTGGAGAGCACCGCCGATGTGCTCCAGACGGTCCACGACGAACAGGAACCCAACCGCGAGACCGTCTCCGACCGGCTGAGCTCCTGCCTCGACCAGGCCCTCGACCGGGTCAGCGAGTGCCGGCAGAACCTGATGAACGACCCCGGTGAGGAGGAACCGGCCCGCGCCGCTCTGCTCACCGACGTCGTGCGCCTGCTGGAGGAGATCGACCGCGGACGCCAGTACTCCGGACAGTCCGGCTGAAGCCGTCGCCCCGCCCCAGGACACACGCACTCCGATCACCCGGAGTGACGGGATGCGTGGCTAACGTGGTCGAAGATTCCCGGTCCGCCGGCGACGGGGACCCCGGGAACCACCGCAGACCATCCACGAGGGGGCGACATGGGGTTCTCACCGGTCGGCAGGGGCCGGCTCACGGCCGCGGCGGCAGGGGCGGCGGCCTGCACAGCGCTACTGTTCGGTCTCGCCGTTGCCGGGATCCTCACCTGGACCGCCGCCCTGCTCCTCCTCGCGGCAACGGCGACCGTAGCGGCCTCCGGCGCCTCCGCTCTCCTGGCCCGCAGGTCGGAACGCCGCACCGCCCAGCTGCGCACCGAACTCGACCGCGACAGGAAGAGCCGCAACGGGAAGAACGGTGCGGCCCAGCAGGCCCGCGCCCGCGCGCAGCAGTTCTTCGACGACGGTCACATCCAGGAGGCCGTCGACGAGGTCACCCCGCACGTCGCACACGACGAGGAATCGGCCCGCCAGCGCGCCCGCTTCGTCAGCATGCGCCGCAGCCTCGGCCCGCTCCCGCCCCTGCCCGAACCCCCGGTCGTGCCGCACAACGCGGTTCCCGGCCGGGTCCTGCACGTGGTCACCAACGCCCTCCCGCACACCCAGGCCGGCTACACCGTGCGCACCCAGCGGATCCTCTCGGCCCAGCGCGCGACCGGCCTCGACGCCCACGCCGTCACCTTCGCCGGCTACCCCACACCGAAGGATCAGGACAAGGACACCTACACCGAGGTCGACGGGGTCCCCTACCACCGCGTCGCACCGGGCCTGAAGTTCCCCGGCATGTTCGAACGCATCGACGCGTCCGTGCAGGCCGTCACCGAGCTCGCCCGCGAACTGCGCCCCGCGGTCCTGCACGCGGCGAGCGGCCACAAGAACGCCACCATCGCGCTCAACGCCGGGCGCGCCCTGGGCATCCCCGTGGTCTACGAACTCCGCGGGCTCCTGGAGGAGAGCTGGATGGCCCGCCCCGGCGCACACGACCGGCGCGCCAGCGAATGGTTCCGCATGACCATGCAGCGCGAGACCGACCTGGTCCGCGAGGCCGACGCCGTGATCACCCTCGCCGACACCATGCGCGCCCGCATCCTGGAACGCGGCGCAGACCCCGACCGCGTGTACCTGGCCCCCAACGCCGTCGACGAGAGCCTGCTGAGCGAACGGCCCGACGGCGCTTCCTTCCGGGCCGCCCACGGCATCGGACCGGAGGAGTTCGTCATCGGCTCCGTCTCCCGCCTCNGCCGCCGCCTTCATGCGCGACCGCGACCGCGCCGTGCGCGTCCTGCTGGTCGGCGACGGCGAGGACCGCGACGACCTGATCGCCCTCGCCGACCGCCTGGGGATCGCGGACACCTGCGTCTTCCCCGGCCGTGTGGAGCCCGCCGACGCCCTGCGCGCACAGGCCGCCCTGGATGCGATGGTCGTCCCGCGCCTGGACACCGGGGTCGCCCGCCTGGTGACCCCGCTCAAACCGGTGGAGGCCATGGCCTACGGCGTCCCCGTGGTCGCCAGCGACCTGCCCGCCCTGCGCGAGCTCCTCGCCGACGGCCGCGCCGGGAGCCTGGTGCCCCCGGCCGACCCCGCGGCCCTCGCCGCTGCGCTGATCCGGCTGCGTAAGGACGACACCCACCGGGAGGCGCAGGTCGCCGAGGGGTTGGAGGAGGTGCGCCGGTTCCGCACCTGGCCGAGCGTGGTGGCGACCTACCGGCAGGTCTACTCCCGCATCGGCGCCCTCGACTGAGCCCGCGTCATCCCTGGTCGGGCACGAGCCCCCGGGCGACGACCTCGTCGGCCAGGACCCGGCGCAGTTCGTCGGTCTCCCCGGGGTGGCCCGGGTGGCCGGTGCGTTCGCGCAGTTCGTCCCGGAGCGCGGACATGACCCGCTCGCCGGTCAGCGCATCGGCGAGCGCCTCGGCCTCCGCCGCTTCCCGCCACTTGCGCAGGGCGTCCAGCCGACCGTGCTCGACCGCCTCGCGCGTGAGGTGGAAGAGCGCGTCGACGTTGCGTTCGTGGGCCTCCTCGTCGAGCAGGTCCGCTTCCACGATCACCACCGGGCTGGGCGCACCCCCGTCGGGGGCGGGGCGCAGGTGGTACAGGCGCCACACTCTTCCGTTGGTGAGCACGACCCACTCGGCACCTTCCTCCACGGCCAGGCGCCGCGACATCTGGATGTTGCGCAGGTCGAGTTCGGCGCCCACACCCCGCACCTCGATCGGCGCGAACAGGGCCCCGTCGAGCACCACCGCGTAGTCGACGGAGTCGCCGCTGGTGCGGTACTCGGTGGTGAGGTCCTGGTACTTGCTGAAGTTCAGCCCGACACTGAACAGGTCGGCCACCAGGAGCCGGGTGTCGCCGTCGTTGGCGCCGCGTTCGACCAGGTCGGAGAGGGGCCCGGAGAATCGGTCCAGGGCCGCGGCCACCCTGTCCCGGACGGTGCGTTCCCACCCCATCGTGCTGGTGAACTCGCCCGTCCTGCTCATGACCTGGGTGGCTTCGGCGTCCATGTGCGTACCGTTTCCGAGTCGTCGGGGAAGCCCCCTCGGGGGCCTCCGGCACCGGGCGGCCCGCGACGAAGGGGGAGGTTGCGGCCACGATCGTATCGGTCCGGGAATCCCCGTACGGAGGGCGGTCCGGCGTCCGGCGGCTGTCGTCGGGTGACGGGGCACCGGCGGCGTGCGGTTACGGTTCAGTGTGACCACGACGGACGAGGCCCGGTCGACGCCCCCCGACGGGCCTCGTGCACCGCTCTCGTGCGCATTCAGATGGGACAGCATCGGTGAACAGCGACAACGGCCTCCTCGCAACCCAGGACATCCGCCTGATCGTGACCGGGGGCGGAACCGGAGGGCACACCTACCCGGCCCTGACGACCGTGAACGCCCTGCGTGAGCGCTTGGCCCACGGTGGCTTCTCCCTGGAGGTGCTGTGGGTGGGCGCCGACGGCAGCCTCGAGGAGCGGGTCGCGGGCTCGAACGGGATCGCGTTCGAGTCCGTGGCGACCGGCAAGATCCGCCGGGCCAAGAACCCGCTGAAGATGGTCTCGCCCGCCAACGTCCGGGACATGACCAACGTGCCCCGGGGTGTGGCCCAGGCGCATTCGCTCATCTCCGACTTCGCCCCTGACGTCGTGCTGGCAACCGGCGGTTACGTGGCCGTTCCGGTCGGGGTGGCCGCCAAGCTCGCCCGCCGCCCGCTGGTCGTGCACGAGCAGACGGTCCGTCTGGGCCTGGCCAACAAGGTCCTGGCACGTACGGCTGCGCGTGTTGCGGTCTCCTCCCCGTCCTCGGTCGACCTGCTGCCGGACGGCACACGCGAGTACGCCGTGGTGACCGGGAACCCTGTGCGCCCGGAGATCTTCACCGGCCGGGCGGACCGTGCCGTGCAGGCCCTCGGGTTCACCGGCCACGACCCGGGCCGCCCCACCGTCTACGTCACCGGCGGCGCCCAGGGGTCGAAGCAGATCAACGACACCGTGGGTGGCCTGCTCCCCTGGTTGCTGGCGCGCGCCAACGTCGTGCACCAGTGCGGCCCCTCGCACCTGGAAGCCCTGCGCGAGGCGGCGCGCGGTCTTCCTCCGGGGTTGGGGGAGCGGTACCACGTGACCGACTTCGTGGGCCCGGAACTGCCCGACGTGCTGGCCCTCGCCGATGTGGTCGTCTCGCGCAGCGGCGCGGGCACCATCGCGGAGCTGACCGCGCTGGGCAAGGCGTCGGTGCTGATCCCGCTGGCCTCCTCGGCCGGCGACGAGCAGCGCCACAACGCCGAACACCTGCAGGAGACGGGTGCGGCGGCCGCTCTGGTCACCGAGGTGGGCCCGGACGCCCTGCGCCAGGCGGCCGAGCCCCTGCTCGCCGACCCGGTACGGCGGGCGCGGATGGCCGAGCACGCGCGGGATCACGGGCGCCCCGACGCCGCGGACCGGCTCGTGGACGTGGTGCTCTCGGCCGCTCGCGACTGACCGCTCTCCCTCACACGTTCACCCGTGCACGGCCGGGCGCGAGGAGTCCTGCGCTGAGTGCGAGCACCACCATCAGCCCGGCGGGCAGCACGAGCCCGGCCCCGACACCGCTGTGCGAGGCCACCGCTCCGATGATCGGCGACCCGACGAGGGGCCCGATGTAGCCGATCGAGGCCACCGTGCCCATGTTGCGGCCCACGCGGTCCGGATCGAGGTCGGCGGCGGCGCTCAGGATCTGCGGCACCACACACGACAGACCCAGCCCGACCAGGGAGAACCCGGCCAGGGTCGCGGGCGCGAACGGCATCGACAGCGCCAGTACGAATCCGCCGAGGGCAGTGGCCGCGCCCGCGCGTACCAGCAGGGTCCGGCCCAGGAGAAGCGCCAGCCGGTCGCCCATGAGGCGGCCGCACGCCATGGCCACGGTGAATGCGGCGAAGGCGCTCCCGGCCATGGTCTCGCCGGCGCCGACCGACTGCTGTGTGAAGAGGGCGCTCCAGTCCTGGACGGCGCTCTCGGCGAGCACTCCGGCGAGCGCGAGGCCGCCCAGGAGCAGGACCATGGGTGAGGCGCTCGGCCGGAACCGCGGTCCTCCGCCGGCCCGTGCACCTCGGGGCGCCCCCTCCGTGCGCGGCATCCCGCGCAGGAACGGCCGTGCGGCACCGAGGGCGAGCGCCGCGAGTGCGAGACCGGCCGCCTGGAACGTGGTCAGCGGGTCCAGGCCCAGGTGGGTCGAGGCCACACCGGTCAGAGCCCCCGCACAGCCGCCGACCGAGACGAATGCGTGGAAGGTCGACAGCATCGACCGGCCCTGGAACCTCTGCAGGTGGGCTGCCTGGGTGTTCACGCAGACGTTCAGGAACGACTGGCAGGTGCCGAGCACGACCAGGCTCGCGGTCAGGGCCACGGGGCCCGAGGCCGTGCCCGGCAGCACCAGGGCGGTGGAGGCGGTGAGTGCCGCGGGCACGACGGCGAGGCGGGGGCCGAGCCGGTCGAGCACCGCGCCCCCGGCCCGGGCGGTGGCGGCCGCGGCCACCCCCAGTCCGAGGAGCGCGATGCCCAGGGCGTCGGGTCCCACCCCTGCCTGTGCGGTGACGGCGGGGATACGGGAGGCCCAGACCGGCAGCAGCGCTCCGGTGACGAAGAAATAGGCGGCCAGTGCGGTACGGGCACGCCGAGCCTCGGCGGCTCGGCTGCCGGCGTTCCGGTCATGGGTCTTCGGGGTGTCGGGGTTCACGGACACGCTCCATTTTCGAAGAGCCGGATCTTGTGTTCGGCCGGAGAAATGGAGGTTACAAGAAGCGGGCGGAGAAAAAAGTATTTCCGTGTGCTGATCCGGCTTCACCGGGTCGCATTATCGGAGTCATTTCCGCACTTGCCGGGGGTTGTTGTGTGAAGAGTGGGGTGGTTTCCGTGTGTTCGGTGAGCGCCGTTTGCCGTGCAGGTCCATTCAAGGTTTGACTTGTGTGCTTTGTCGTGTGCATTTTGCCCTGCTGGCGGGGGGTGGTAATTCTGTTTGAGGCGCTTTCCGGAATGTTTTTTGGCTCCGGTCGGGTGTCACGTGGAGGAACTTTTCTACGGAACGCGGTGCACGAAAATGGATGGTGATCTGAGTCACGTAAAGGCCGGAGTGGTGGGGAAGGGGATGGATCGCCCAGGGGGCGTTGAATCGGGCGAGGCAGTTAGGTTAGGCTAATCTTCGTTTGCTTCCACCGCTGTGGAAGGCGCACTCTCCCCTTCTCGAGGAAGAACAGGCCGCCCCATGCACATCGCTCCCAGAAGTCTCGGCGCCAGCGTAGCCGCCACGGTCCTCACCGTGGCCCTGACGTCCTGCGGGGACGACGGGGGCGACGGCGGTGACGCCGCCTCGGGTGAGGGCTTCCCCGTCACCATCGAGAGCGCACTCGGAACCGCTGAGATCCCTGACACCCCCGAGCGCGTGGTCACCCTCGGCCAGGGCTCCGCCGAGACCTCCATCGCCCTGGGCACCGTGCCCGTCGGTATCGAGGAGTACGAGTGGGGCAGTGACGAGACCGGTTACCTGCCGTGGATCCACGAGGCCGTCACCGAAGAGGGCGAGGAGCTCCCCGAGCAGTTCCGCGGCGAGGAAGACATCGACTTCGAGGCCATCATCGAGCTCGAGCCCGACGTCATCCTCGCACCGTGGTCCGGCATCACCCAGGAGGACTACGACATCCTCGAGGACATCGCTCCCACGGTCGCCTACCCCGACCTGGCGTGGAGCATCGACTGGGACGAGCAGATCGAGGTCATCGGCGAGGCGCTGGGCCAGCCCGAGGAGGCCGCCGGGCTCATCGAGGAGATCCGGCAGACCCTCGCCGAGACCGCGGAGGAGAACCCGCACTTCGAGGACGTCACGTTCTCCTACATCTACACCGACGGCCCCGGTACGCTCGGCGTCTTCCTCCCGGACGAGCAGCGTGTGGCGATGGTCCGCGGCATGGGCCTGACCGTCGACCCGGTCGCCGAGGAGTTCCCCGAGGCCGAGGGCACCGACTCCGCGCTCATCGGCCTGGAGAACGCCGACGAGCTCTCCGACAGCGACCTCGTCTTCACCTTCTACAGCAATGAGGAGGACCGCGAGGAGGTCCAGGGCCAGGAGCTCTACTCCGCCATCCCCGCGGTCGAGAACGACGCGGTGGTCTCCAGCGATGACAACTCCTTCGTCACCGCGTCCTCCCTCATCAACCCGCTCACCGTCCCCTGGGTCACCGAACGCTACGTGCCGATGATCGACGAGGCCCTCGAGAACGCCGAAGGCTGACCGAGAGACCGATGGAGACACAGACGACGGAGCCCGCGGGCCCCGCACGGAGCAAACGTCCGGGCGGGGCCCGCGTCGCGCTCATGTTCGGCCTGGGTACAGCGGCCCTGGCAGCCGCGATCCTGCTCAGCTTGATCATGGGTGCGCGTGTCACCCCGCCCGGCGAGGTGATCGACGCTCTGACCGGTGCCGGTGACGAGTTCACCGCCACCGTGGTGGAATCGCGCTACCCGCGCACCGTGCTGGGCATCATGGCCGGCGCCGCGCTGGCCCTGGCCGGCACCCTCATGCAGGGCATCACCCGCAACCCCCTCGCCGACCCCGGACTCCTCGGCGTCAACGCCGGCGCCGCAGCGGCCGTGGTCACCGTGACGGCAGTCGCCGGACCGACCTCGGTCACCGGGACCGTCTGGGCGGCCCTTCCCGGTGCGGTCCTCGCCGGAGCGGCCGCCTACATCGTCGGCACCCGCGGCGGGGACGGCGGCATGGTGCGGCTGATCCTGGCGGGGGCGGTCATCTCAGCGGTGCTGACCGCGTACGTGCAGGCGGTCGCGCTGAGCATGCCCGACTCCTTCGACAGCTACCGCTACTGGGTCGTCGGTTCCCTGGCCGGGCGCGGGTTCGACGTCTTCTGGGCCGCGCTGCCCGTCGTCGCTGCCGGGCTCGTGATCGCCCTGTGCGTCATGAGCGGCCTCAACGCCCTGGCCCTGGGCCGCGACGCCGCCGTGTCCCTCGGGGCGTCCACGGTGTGGGTGCAGGGCGGAGGGCTGGTCGCCGCGACTCTGCTCGCCGCGGGTGCGACCGCGGCCGTCGGCCCCATCGCCTTCGTCGGACTCGCCGTGCCCCACGTCGTGCGTGCCATGGTCGGCGTGGACTTCCGCCTCCAGGTGCCGTTCGCCCTCGTGGTCGGGCCGACGCTGTTGCTGGTGGCCGATGTCGTGGGACGCACCCTGCTGCGCCCAACCGAACTCATGGTCGGGGTCGTCACCGCTTTCGTCGGTGCGCCCGTGCTGCTCTACGCCATTCGCCGGATGAGGAGTACCGCGTGAGCCGCCAGTCCACTCTTCCCTCCCGGGTCCGGCCCGCCCCGCCGGCCCCGGGACCCGAACACGGCCCGCCGCGGGGCGTGATCGTCCTGCGCCTGGGCCGCGCCCTGGCGCTGCCGATCCGCCGCCGGTCCCTCGTCGTCGGTGTCGTGATCGCCGCTGTCGTGCTCGTCGGCGCGGCCGCAACCCTCTCCCTGGGCAACCTCGGTGTCCCGTTCACCCAGCTCCCGAGCGTTCTGAGCGGCGGAGGAGAGGCCACCGACCGGTTCGTCCTCTCCCGCCTGCGCGGCCCGCGTCTGCTCGTGGCCATCGGTGTCGGCGCTGCGCTCGGCATCGCCGGTGCTCTCTTCCAGGCCGTGACCCGCAACCCCCTGGGAAGCCCGGACGTCATCGGGCTCGGCGCCGGGGCCGGTGCCGGCGCCGCGGTGGCCGCACTGCTGCTGCCCGATCTCCTGCCTGTGCCGGTCGGAGCCCTGATCGGCGCGGGTACGGCCATCGCTCTGGTCGCACTCTCCACCGGGACCGGTCTGCGTCATCCCGGCCGCCTCATCGTCGCCGGGATCGGTGTGGCCGCCATGGCCCAGGCCTTCACCCACTTCGTCGTCGCCGTCCTGGCCCGGGACGAGGCGACCTCGCTGGCCACCTACCTCAACGGCAGCCTCACCGCCCGCGACTGGGAGCACGCCGCTGTCATCTGGGGCGCGCTCGCGCTGTCCCTGCCAGTGCTGGTGTACCTGGCCGGGCCGATCCGGCTCGGCGAGATGGGTGACGAGGTCTCCGAGACCCTCGGTGTGCCCGCCAAGGCCACCCGTACTGCGGCGATCCTCATGTCGGTCGTGTTGTCGGCCGCCGCTGTGAGTGTGGCCGGGCCGATCGCGTTCGTCGCCCTGACCGCGCCGCAGATCGCCCGGCGCCTGTCCGGGGCGGGCGGGCCCAGCCTCGTGCTGTCCGCGGCGGTGGGCGCGCTGCTGCTCGTCTGTGCCGACCTGGTCGTCCAGCAGGTCCCCGTCGGCGAGGGCCTGCCGGTCGGGATCGTCACCATGGGCCTGGGCGGCATCTACCTGGGCCACCTGCTCATCCGTGAATGGCGAAAGGGATCCCTGTGAGTGACGACGCCTCCACCTCCGTGCTGGCCGCCCGGTCGCTGACGCTGGGCTACGGCTCCGACCCGGTCGTGCACGGGGTCGACCTCGAGATCGGGTCCGGCGAGTTCACCGTCATCGTCGGCCCGAACGGCTGCGGCAAGTCGACGCTGCTCAAGGCGTTCGGACGGGTGAACCGCCCGATGTCCGGTCAGGTGGTGCTGCACGGGCGCGACCTGCGCACCCGACGCACGAAGGCGGTCGCCCGCGAGCTCGCCCTGTTGCCGCAGAGCCCCGTGGTCCCCGAAGGGGTCACGGTGCGGTCCCTCGTCGAGCGCGGCCGGTTCGCCCACCACACGCTGTTGCGCCAGTGGAGCCCGGAGGACGAGCGCGCCATCGCCGAGGCTCTCGACCTCACCGGTACCACCGACCTGGCCGAGGTGCCGTTGGCGTCGCTCTCCGGCGGGCAGCGCCAGCGTGCGTGGGTGGCGATGGTGCTCGCCCAGGACACGGGGGTGCTGCTGCTGGACGAGCCCACGACCTATCTCGACATCGCCCACCAGTACGACCTGCTGCAGCTGTTCGCCCGGCTGCACCGGGGTGGGCGCACCGTCGTGGCGGTCCTGCACGACCTCGCGCAGGCTGCCCGGTTCGCCACCCGTCTGGTGATGATGGACGACGGCCGTGTGGTCGCCGACGGTACGCCGCAGGAGGTCGTCACGAGCGAGCTCGTCGGTGAGGTCTTCGGTCTGGCCTGCGACGTCGTGCCCGACCCGCGCACCGGCACCCCGCTGGTGATCCCGCACGAGGAGCCGGTGGCGGGCTGAGCAGGCGGCCTCACTCGTCGGCGGTCAGCTCCACGAGCGGGGCGCCCTCGTCGTCGAAGACCACGAACACGGCGCCGTCCTGCGGGTCGACGGCCACGTCGCGCACCCGCAGACCTTCGTCGACGAGCAGCTCCTCGGCCTCCTCGACCTCGGTGCCGTCGACGGTGAACCGGGCCAGGTACTGCTGCCCGAGCCCGGCCACGAGCAGGTCGCCGTCCCAGGACGGGAACTCCTCGCCCTCGTAGAAGGCCGTGCCGGCCGGCGGGAAGGCCTCCGATCCGCACTCCCAGTGGTGCAGCGGGTCCTCGACGTCGTCGCGCTCGAACGGGTCGTCGCCGACGGGGATGTCGGTTCCGTACTCGCAGCCGGTGTGCGCGACGGGCCAGCCGTGGTTCTGCCCGCCCTCGATCACGCGGAGGGAGTCGCCCTCCTGCTCGCCGTGCTCGCTGAGCCAGATGTCGCCGGTCCCGGGCTGTACTGCGATGCCCTGCACGTTCCGGTGGCCGTACGTGTAGATCTCGTCCTCGACCGCGTCGTCGTCGACGAACGGGTTGTCGTCGGGCACGGAACCGTCGCGCTCCAGGCGCACCGTCGTGCCGAGCGTGTTCGAGGTGTCCTGCGAGGGGTGGTCGTCGAACTCCTTGCTGCCGCGGTCACCGAAGGTCACGATGAGGTGGTCGTCCTCGTCGAAGGCGATCACGGACCCGAAGTGGTCGTCGCTCGTCTCGGGCTCGTCCGTGAACACCACCTCGAAGTCCTCGAGGGAACCGCCCTCGGCGTCGAACTGCCCGCGACCCACGTGGGTGCTCGTGGTTCCGCCGTCGTCCTCTGCGGAGTAGGTCAGGTAGACCCACGGTTCCTCGGGGTACTCGGGGTCGACCGCCACGTCGAGGAGGCCTCCCTGACCTTCGGTGGTGACCTCGGGAGCCCCGTCGATCTCCGCGGTCTCACCGCTGTCGGTGTCGACCAGGGACAGCGTCCCGGAGACCTGCGTGACCAGGAGTTCCCCGGAATCGGGGAGGAACGCCGTACCCCAGGCCCCGCCCAGGTCGTCGACGACGGTCTCCACCTCCACGTCCGGGTCGGCCCCGCCCGCATCGGACGCGTTCTCGGCCCCGTCCGGAGTGCCGTCGGGGCCGTCGTCGCCCAGGACGTAGAAGACGGCCGCCGCGACGACGGCCAGGACCGCTGCGGCGGCCAGTGCGATTCGGGTCCTCGTGCTCATGCGGGTTCTCCCGGATCAGGGGATGCACGTACCCCTCTCACCCTAGGAACATTGTCCAGATCCCCAGGGATGGACACGGTTTCCGGGGTCTTCCCGGGCCGCCGCGAATCCGTGTTCCACGCATTGAAAACCCCTGTTGACAGGGGCAAACGACCACAAATATCGTCAGGCGACCCACAACGCTGCGGTCACATGAATGCCCCCCGGTTACCCCCCGCCCCGCCCCAGGAACGCACACAACGGTGAACGAGTGTGGTCGATGACCTCCCTACTTGACCGCGAGCGGAGCATTGCTCCCGCCGACTACAACCGGTGGTTCATCCCACCAGCAGCGCTGGCCGTGCACCTGTCGATCGGCCAGGTGTACGCATTCAGCGTCTTCCGCAATCCCCTAGTGGAACGCTTCGACACCTCGCTGACCGCGATCGGTGTCATCTTCAGCATCTCCATCGTCATGCTGGGCCTGTCCGCCGCGTTCGGCGGCAAGTGGGTCGAGCGCAACGGCCCGCGCAAGGCGATGTTCTTCTCCGGTGTCTTCTGGAGCGCCGGCTTCCTCGTCGGTGCCCTCGGTGTGGCCACCGGTCAGCTCTGGCTCGTCTACTTCGGTTACGGGTTCCTCGGCGGACTGGGCCTGGGGATCGGTTACATCTCCCCGGTGTCCACGCTCATCAAGTGGTTCCCGGACCGTCCCGGCATGGCCACCGGTATCGCGATCATGGGCTTCGGCGGTGGTGCGCTCATCGCCTCGCCGCTCTCCCTCGCGCTGCTCGACACCCTCGGCGAGACGCCCGCCGACGCCGTCGCTCCCACCTTCCTGGCGCTGGGCGCGGGCTACTTCGCCGTGATGATGATGGGCGCCTTCACGGTGCGTGTGCCTCCCGAGGGCTGGACCCCGAGCGGAATGAAGGAACCCGTGGCCGACGGCGGTCCGGAGCCGACCGTCGACGGTGTGAGCGTGGAGACCGCGTTCACCACCCGCCAGTTCTGGCTGGTGTGGATCGTGCTGTTCTGCAACGTCACCGCCGGCATCGCGATCCTCGAGCAGGCCGCGCCGATGGTGGAGGTCTTCTTCGCCGAGGTCGGCCCCGCTGAGGCCGCCGGCTACGTCGGCTTCCTGTCGCTGTGCAACATGCTCGGCCGCCTCGTGTGGTCGTCGGCCTCCGACAGCATCGGACGGAAGCGCACCTATATCGGTTACCTGGGCCTCGGCGCGGTGCTGTACCTGTTCATCGCCGTGGCCGGGACGAGCTCGGTGGTCATGTTCGTGGCCGTGAGCGGCCTGATCCTGTCCTTCTACGGTGGCGGGTTCGCGACCGTTCCCGCCTACCTCAAGGACCTCTTCGGCACCCGCAACGTCGGCGCGATCCACGGCCGCCTGCTCACCGCATGGTCGCTGGCGGGGGGGGCCGGGGCNGGCCGGGCCGATGATCGTCAACGTCATCGCCGACTACCAGATCGCAGCCGGCAACGAGGGGCCTGCTCTCTACGAGCTCTCCCTCTACGTGATGGTCGGTGTGATGACGGTCGGGTTCCTGGCCAACATGATGGTGCGCCCGCTCCCGGACTCGGTGCACCGCAAGGACGAGGCGAAGGAGGCGGATCGAGCATGATCGAGGCCAGGACCAAGCTCAGTTCGAAGATCGCCGCCGTGGTGCTCTGGGTGATCGTGGGTATCGCCCTGCTCTACGGCGTGGTGCAGACCGCCATGCAGGCCGCCGCTCTGTTCACGTCGTAGGGGCGCGGACTCCGTAGGACCCATGGACCCACAGCCACAGGGAAGGCCGCCCGTGCACGCCACGGGCGGCCTCCTTGCCGTCCGGCCCGGGCTGTCGGCCCAAGGGTCTCAGGTCGCGAAGACCTGCGAGTCGTCGGCGAAGGCCTTGAACTCCAGCGCATTGCCGGCCGGGTCGAGCAGGAACATCGTCCACTGCTCACCGGTCTCGCCCTCGAACCGCACGTAGGGCTCGATGACGAACTCCGTGTCGGCCGCGCGCAGGCGCTCGGCGAGCTCCTGGAACTTCGCGACGGTCAGGATCAACCCGAAGTGCGGGACGGGGACGTCGTGGCCGTCCACAGGGTTGTGGATCGAGCTCTGGCGCCCGGGGGCGAGGTGGGTCACGAACTGGTGGCCCTCCAGGTTCCAGTCGACCCAGGTGTCGGAGCTGCGGCCCTGGGAGAGGCCGAGGACCTCGCCGTAGAACCGCCGGGCGGCCGCGAGGTCGTCGACCGGAACGGCCAGGTGGAAGCGGGGGATGGGGGAGTCCAGAACGGTCATGGCTGAACCTTCCTGTGGAGGGAGTCGCGGGCGTCGGCCACCCGCGCCCCCCGCATGCTAACGAGCGCAGGCCACGGGACTCACGCGCGCGTGCCCCGAGCACACCTGATACAGGTGCGGGCGGTGGGCCGGGCGGCCAGGCGGTCCGGGGAGATCGCACCGCCGCAGCGTTCGCAGGTCCAGTACGTTCCCCGGCGCAGGCGGTCGGCGGCCTGATCGAGCCCCTCGAGCTCTCGTTCGACGTGTTCGAGCATCGAGCGCACCTGTTCGCGCTCGTAGGCGATGGTCGGGCCCTCGGGGTCGTGTTCGTCGTCGTTGTTCGTGAACTCGGACGCCTCCACGACGTGTTTCCACTGTCGGGCGAGCTCCTGGGCCGACCGTGCGGCGTCCTCCCTGGCCCGGCGGACCCGTTCGTGCGCATCGGGGCCGGGCAGGTCCGGTTCGTGCTCCATGGCCTTGCCTTACCCCGCGCAGGCACAGCCACCTCACACGGTGTCCTGCTCCAGGTCGTCCAACAGCCGCCCGAAGCCGTCCGGTGCCCGGAACGCGCGCCGGGCAGAGGTCAGCACCGGCAGGTCGGCGGGCCTGCGTACGGCATGACCGCGTACCGCCAACCGCTCCATCAGCGCACGGTCCTCCCCGGATGCGAGACCGGGGAACCCGCCCGCGTCGATGTAGGCAGAGGCCCGCACCCCGAGGTTCGCACCGTGCACATGCGCGTGGCCGTCCTGGACGGGGAACCGCCGCCCGAAGTGCGCGGCCAGACCCTCCGGACGCACCGACCAGTCGCCGATCTCGACCGTGCCGGCGACGGCGTCGTGCCCCTCCTCGGCGTACCGGAGCTGGGACGTGATCCACCAGGGCGGCACGAGTGTGTCGGCGTCGGTCGAGGCGAGCCAGACGGCCCCGGGGCGCACATCCGCCGAGAGTTCGATCGCGTACCGCACCCCCTCGGCCCGTGCGGCACCCACGCCCACACGGGGCACCTCGAGCACGTGCGCGTCCATGAGCCGGGCGGTCGATGCGGTTGCGTCGTGGCACCCGTCCGCCACGACCACCATGTGGCAGCGGTGCGGGGGCAACGGCGCAAGAGCGAGGGCACGGCGCACCGCCGCTACGCAGGCGGCCACGGACGCCCCCTCGTCATGGGCGGGAACGACCACCGCTGCCGCGCGGATCACGGGCCTGTCCCCTCGCGGGGGCGCACAGTGAAGGCGTCCATGAGGAAGTCGGCCTCCACATGGCCGACCGTGCGGGACAGCTCCGGCACCCCGGACAGGATCCGGTGCACCTCGTCACCGGTGCGTACGTGGCCCTCCGCCGGGTGGCGCCAGTGCACCGCGACGACGGTGGCCCCCGGCCGCGCGGAGGCCAGGGTGCGGCCCATCACCGCGTGCAGCTCCGCGTCGTCGAAGTAGTAGAGCATCTCGGACAGGACCACCAGATCGAACGTGCCCTCCGGCCAGTGGCGCGGTACACGTCCCTGTGCGACCCGCACGTGGTCGGACCCGGCCACTTCGTGCCGCGCCTGTTCCACCGCGGCCGGGACCGGATCCAGTGCTTCCAGGTGCGCGCACCGGGGGGCCAGGTCCCGGGTGAGCATGCCGACCGAACAGCCGGGTTCGAAGGCCCGCGCATACCGCTCCAGCGGCAGACAGGCCAGAGTGAGGTCCCGCTTGCGGCGCTCGTACCAGCGGGACCGGAAACCCCACGGGTCGTCCGAGCCCTCGTACATGCGGGTGAAGTACGCCGGGTCCGTGCTCACGCGAACACCACCTCCTCCCCGCGGCCGAAGTGCGCCACCATGCCGGGCGCCAGCACGGCCTCATCGCCCGGACGGTCGCTCAGCGGTTCGATCTGCGTGCGGAACCTGGAGACGGCCCTCTTCTTGCGTGCGAGCGCTTCGGCCGACAGGGACACCCGCCGGGCCCGGTCCCAGGGCACCGCATCGGAAGCCGGTTCGGCCCAGTGCCACATCCACACGGGGTACCGGAGCAGGTCCACCCCGCAGGCCCGCGCGGCCTCCTCCGCCGACCGGCCCGCGCCCATGTGATCGGGGTGCAGATCGCCCTCCCACGAGGTGACGCACAGGTCGAAACCGTCCAGAAGATGCCGAAGCCGGCCGGAGAGCTGTGCGACCGCCCCGGCGGCCTTCCCGTCGGGTACGCCCAGGCGGACCACGTCCGCGTCGTCGGCGCCGAGGTCGGCCAGTGCCGCCGAACGCTCCTCCGCCCGCAACCGCACGAGTTCCTCCGGCGCTGTGGTGGGGCTGTCCGGGTGCGAGCCCTCCCCGTCGGTCACGGACACCACGCGCAGGCGCACGCCCCGCTCGGCGAGCATCGACAGGGACCCGCCGAACCCGAGGACCTCGTCGTCCGGGTGCGGGGCGACGACCACCACGCTGCGAACCCCGCCGAGATCGGCCTCCGGCAGGCGTGCCCCGGCCGACCAGCCCTGCCATGTGCTCTCGTCGGTCCCCGGCGCGTCGATCGGGTGGGAACGCCTCATGGCCGCAGCTCCCCTGCAGTGCACTGCGCGGCCCGTTCCCCCAGCCGTGCGAGGTCGCGGGCCCCGTGGTGTTGCCGGACGTAGACGGACAGGTCCTGGGCGGCGCGCGTGTACCGGGGATCGAACGCGAAGGGGCCCGGCCCCAGTGACTCGGCACACGTCTCCAGAACCGAGGAACAGGTCGCGGCGACCGCCGAGCGCACCAGCAGCGCACGTTCGTCGGCGCTGCCCTCCGTGTCGCGGGGGTCCGCGTCGATCCCGTGCGCAGCCCGGCACAGGACGTCCTCGGCCCGGCGCAGGTCGCGCACGACGGTCCCGAAGTGGGCGAGCGTGTGGGTGTCGGGTGAGCGCCCCCGCGCCCTGGACGCCAGGGGTTCGGCGACACCCAGGGCGCCGCCGTACCAACAGGCCGCCACGCCGGCGCCGCCGTGGTGGAACCCGGGCCGCGCGGTGTACGCGTCCGCTGCACCCACCTGGACGGCGGGGACACCGTGGAAGACCAGCGTCAGAGTCTCGCTCGCCGCCATCCCGGCCGCCGCCCACGTGTCCCGTTCGACGACCGTGCCCTCGTTGGCGACGGCGAACAGACGCCGTTCACCGGGGGTGGGCTCGGCGGTGACCAGCGCATGTGTGCAGCTGTACGCCCCGGAACAGAAGGCCTTGCGCCCGTCGAGCACCCATTCGCCGCCGAGTCGTCGGGCGGCCAACCGGTGCCCGGGCGGATGGGCGGCCCACACGCCCCAGAGCTCCCCGGACGCGGGCGGGTGCGACCCCAGCTCGGCGAGGATCGCGACGGCGTCGGTGTGCCCCTCGGCCAGCCTGGCCAGGGAGAGGTCCTCCCGGGCCAGCCGGATGAGGGCCTGCCACCGCTTCCAGGTGTTCCCGCCCCCGGGAAGGGGCAGGTCGAGACCGCCGTCGTGCAGTTCCCTCCGCAGCGCCGCGAGGGTCGCCCCCGATCCCGCGGGGTCCGCCGGTGACCGCTGCTGTCCGAGAGACGCTTCGACCGTGCCCATGTCCACCCCCGTGTGTGGAGAACGGTGCCCTCTTCCCCTGCCTCGGCCGGGGACAGGACAAACCGGCCCCGCACACACGAAAGGCCAGGTCGCTGGACCTGGCCTCGGGTGCTCGGAGCGGATGACGGGAATCGAACCCGCGTTATCAGCTTGGGAAGCCGAGAACGCCTCTGACGGTTGACCTCGCGCTTCGCTTACCTGCGCGGATGTCTTTCGGGTACCCGTGATTCCCCGTGGTTCCCCGATGCTGACCGCCTCGTGTGGCACGTGTGTGGCACGCCAAAGGCGGGTGCCTGAAGCGCGCGAAGCACGTTCCCCAGCACCTTCGCCACCACTCCAGTAACCACGCTGGCGCTCAACCACGGTTCTGGTCCGAGGTGCCCGGTAGCGCTGGAGCCAGTCACCCAAGACAGTCGTAGACCGCTGCCGGGTGACTCGGGATCTTCGCACGTCATTAACCAATTTCCTTCAACCAGTATCTGTATGTCGCTAGTGTGCGCCAAAATGCGGTGTAGATGCTGCGATCGGCCGCGCTCGGGACCGGGCGGCAGCCCGCAGCCCGAGCAGCGGCCGTAGGCCGTTGCGACGGCGCTTGCGCCGTCGCCTTGATCCCATACAGTCCAATTCGGCAGTTAAAACTAGGAGGTTAAATGAGTCAAAGTATTTACCGTGACACCTCTCAGGTTCCCATCAAGGACATGGATGACCTCAAAAGGGATATCGAAAAAAGAAAATCCCAAATTGATGCAGATTTTAAATCTGCACGAAAAATAAGAATTATATGTTTCGTGTTCGCAGTAGGTGCCATTGCGTCTGCTGCTCTTGCTTTAACCCCGTACTCCGTAGCTTCGAATGAGGTGCATTTTACAGTATCAGGAGTCCTTGGGGCAGCTTTTATTATTGGTTTAATTGCTAGTTTCAGTGTCTCTTCGGATGCTAAGAGTGGAAAAGAGAAGCTATCGGAATTGCGAGATCGGCGCAAGTATAAAAGAATGGATCTTGAGAGTAAGGGGAAGAACGAATGGGTGGCTGTTCTTTGGTCTTATCATGCAGAAGTGGCCTCGGTGATCGATGAATACAGGCATGGTGCCCGCCGATACCGAACGATCCATAATCGATTTCAGTTCTTTATTATCATTGTTTCGTCTCTCGTGACTCTTATGGCCACTGCTTCTGCGAGTGTTTCTGAGCTTACTTGGGTTGCAGCTACACTTAGTTTTTTGGTCGCATCTGCTACGGGAATTACCGGGCATTTTAAATATCGGGAGCGGGCTGTTAACCTTCAAAGAAGCGCGGATGAACTTGAAAGGGAGTATAATTCTGTTGAGATTGGCATCGATAAATACAGAAGATCTGAAAATCGGGGTGCTGAAGTGATACTTCGGGAATTTGCAGAAAAGGCAGAAGAAATAAAAAATGAGCAGAGAAAACGCGAGCAGCAGTTGGAGCAGTCGCCTGAGTCTCGTTCCAGCTCTCGAGGGGACTCTGCGCAATGAAGGCGCTGAAGGAAAAATTCTTGGTGCCGCGAGTCTTATTCTCCTGAATTGATTTGGAGTCCGTTTCTCCATGCTATTTCGAAACTTTGAGCGTAGGTGTTAATCATGTCGCGGGATGACTCGCGATCAAGTTCAATGATAAAAGATTTCGCAGCGGGGATGCCGTAGGCGTGGTGGTTGACGAAGATGCGTTTCTCTGTCAGGTAGATGGAGTTGTACAGGACCGTAGAATGGGTTCGGACCTCCACGCCATTGGTTTCCGATAACGTGCGGAAGAGCAACAGGGCGTTTTCTGCCCTGGCGCCAAACGCAGCGCCGATCCGTTCTTCCTCGCCCCGCTGCTTCAACGGTCCGGACTCCGGGTCGCCCAGCAGGATACGGATGTTCACGCCGTCTTGCGCCCGTGCCCTCAGTAACTCCAACATCCCCGCGTCATCGGCGAGGAATAGGGCGCTGTAAGCCAGGATGCCGATCTCCTGTTCCGCTGAGTTGAACAGGTTCCACCACACTTCCCGTGGCACTTGCCAGCGGTGGGCGTAGACGCGCTGAACGTACTCGGGCGCCGGGGCATGCGTTCGGTCCTGGTGACTCTTCTTCGGCCAAAGGGCGTCTTCGTCGACCTGTAGAAGATCGGCTACGGCCCAACGATGGCGTGGGTAAGGACGTGTGCCAGACAACCATCGGCGGACCGTCTTCGGGTCAACGCCGATGTGTGCGGCGACGTCGGTCTCGGTGAGTTGGGCTGCGGCCAGAGCTGTGCGTAGTGCAGCGTTCACGTCGGTGCCCTCCGGTGTGCGGAGTCTCGACGGTAACAGAAGACGTCCCTAGACGTCCCTCAAGTTGTCCAACACGTGGTACACACGTCCGCTCACTCAGAGCATCGTTTCCGCTTGTAAGAAGGCTTCGAGCCTCCCCTCGACCCAAGCGGGAAAGCATGCGAACTCTTCTCGAATCCTTGCGGGCACCTGTGCCGCCACCCCGGCGGCCGGCGGCCCGAGCGTCTTCGAAGACCCTGCCCTTCACCCCTGCACCACCCGCACGCGAGATCGAGCCGCTCGTTCCTGTGGTGCGCCCCTACGTCATGCAACAGAGGCCGCGTCCGGTGACCCGTGACCGCTCGCAACTCGGTCTCGAACTCCTCCTTCAGCTCTCGCGAAGGGTGGCGGTCCCGGCATGAACCCCGATGCTGTGTCCAAGACGCTGCTGTACCTGATGCGTCGCAACTTCGGTCAGCAGTGGTCGATCCGGCGTATCGGACGTCTGTGGATCGCGACCGCAACCAGCCACAGGATCACGCACGCCCCCACACTGATCGAGGAGAACATCGACGTCTTCGTGCGTCAGCTCGAATCTCCTCCCGCTGGGATCGGTCATCCGGCCCTGGTCAACGAACGGCTCACTGAAAAGCGGTCCAACGCTTCGTGTGCCAAGGACACCTGCCCTGAAGAGTGAGCACGCGCTGTGGACATCACCTGTAGGGCTTGCGGCGCATACTTGTCCTAGCTCCGTGAAAGTTTCCCGGAGCTCCACCGACCCGACCCCGGAGGAACCCGCTTGAACCCGCGCACCCCGTGGGGGACCTGCCACCAGATCGCGGACGCTCTGCGCTCCCGCATCTATGCCGGCGCCCCTGCCCCCGGCAACGCTCTGCCGTCTGAAGCGGCTCTGGGTCAGGAGTTCGGAGTCTCCCGGACCACGGTGCGCCGGGCTCTGGCCGAACTGGAGGCGGAGCGCTTGGTCAAAGCTCTGCCGGGGACGGGGCGTGTGGTCTGTGCCCCTGAAGAACGAACGGACGTGCACGAGTCTCCTCCGTCCCAGTACCGGCGCATCGCCTCCGACCTCCGCGAGCAGATCACCGATGGCGACTTGGCTCCCGGTGCCGCCCTTCCGAGCGAGGCGGCATTGGTGCGTCAGTACGGCGTATCGCGGGGCACCGCTCGCCAAGCCCTCTCCGAGCTGGAGGGGACCGGGCTCGTGGTCGCCGTGCACGGTAAGGGGAGGTTCGTCACCGAGGGCGGAAACGGCGCGCGTTAGCCTGGCACATGTGGGACATGTTCACTGGGCGCGGGAACTCGCGCGCGAACTGCTCGAAGGGCCGCTTCCCCGTCGTTGGGCGCATTCCCAAGGGGTAGCCGAACAGGCGCGGTCCCTGCGCCCGATGCTCGGTGACGACGCCGACCTCGTGGAGTCCTCCGCCTGGCTGCACGACATCGGATACTCCCCGGACCTGGCGGCCACGGGCTTTCACCCACTCGACGGGGCTCGTTACCTGCGGGCGGTCCAAGGGGCCGATGAACCCCTCGTCTCCCTGGTCGCCTACCACTCGTGCGCGGTGGTCGAAGCTGAGGAACGCGGGCTTTTGGCCGAGCTGAAGAACGAGTTCGCGGCCCCGTCCGATGATTTGTTGGACGCGCTCACCTACTCGGACATGACCACGGGGCCCGACGGAACACACCTGCCGGTGGAACGTCGGCTGTCCGAGATCCTGGACCGTTACGCCCCTGAAGACCTGGTGCACCGGTCCATTTCGCGCTCCTCACCGTCGTTGACGGCTTCGGTGCGGTCGGTGGAACAACGCCTGGCGGCGGTGCGGTAGAGACCTGCTAGCCGATGTGGGGCGGTCCTTCAGCAAGGAACTGGTCCACACGTCGGCGCATTGAGCGGTCCATCCGGTACCCGGACCCGGACAGCTCCGCCTTGGGGACCCACACGACCTCTTTGGACTCGTTGCTCGTGCGGGGCTCACCGGAGACGGGACGGGCGGTGAACACCATCGAGAACTCCTGGCGGGCCTCGCCGTCGCTGGTGTAGTAGATGATGTGCTTCGGATCGCTGTAGATGCCCACGATGCCGGTGATCTCGCAGGTGACCCCGGTCTCTTCCACGGTCTCGCGTACTGCGGCCTGGGGCACGGATTCGCCGAGGTCCACGGCACCGCCGGGAGCTGCCCAGTTGTCGTTGTCGGTGCGGCGGATCATCAGGACTTCATCGCGCTCGTTGACCACGAACACGTTCACCGACGGGACGAGGCTGTTCGCGTCCGGGGCCTGGGGGTCGTCGTAATAGTCAATCCGCTTGCCCATGCGTGCGCTTTCCTCAGTCGAGCGGGCTTGCCAGTTGCCAGACCTTCTCGTAGCTCTCCAGGTAGGTGCTCACCATGTCACCGCCGGGGACCTTGCGCAGGTGGAACACCGGGGCTTGCGAGGCCATCGCCCCGTAGACGTGGGTGTTGACGATCAACTGGTCATCGGCCTGGTAGATCGAGTTGTAGAGCGTCGTCCCGTGCAACCGGAACTCGATGCCCTCAAGTTCGCGCAACCCCTGGTAGAGCACGATCACGTTCTTGATCTTGGAAGCGAACAGCTCGCCCAAGCCTTCATCACGGCCGCGCTGGGCTACGGCCTCGCTCTCGGGGTCGCCCAACAGGATCCGAATCCGGACGCCGGCCTCGGCCTTGTCGGCCAACAGCTTGAGCATGCCCGGGTCGTCAGCCAGGAAGAACCCGCTGAACACCAGGATCGAGATCTCCCGCTGCGCCTCGGAGAACAGGCGCTTCCACAAGTCGGTCGGCACGCTCCACCGGTGGGGGTAGATCTCGACGATCTCACTCTGTGAAGCGGCCTTGTGCTGCTCCGGTGGCAAGGCTTCAGGCCACAGGTAGTTCTCCTCCACACCCAGGTACGCGGCGGCCGCGAACCGGTGGCGGCGGTACGGGGTGCGTTCCTTGGTGATCCAGCGCTCCACACTCTTGGCGTCCACTCCGATGTGTCTGGCTAGGTCATCCGGGGTGGCAGCACGCTGCAACAGCGCGGCTCGCAACCTCTCGTTCGGCATGGACCTCGGGGTTCGCCTGGACGTGTGGGGACGCGCTCACAGTATCGGGACGTCCCGAACACGTCCAGCCATGTAGTGATCCCGTCCCGTGGTCACGGGCGAGAGTGGAACCGTACCGAGAACCCGCCTCGGCAAGGCGGAGACAACAGCAGCAGACCACGGCGTCCGGTGAACACTGGCCGCCAAGTTCGATACATGCTATACATGTATCGATGTTCGATCGGCGGGCGGTTCTCGCCCAGAACATCAGCTATGACCTGCATGAACGATGAGAAAAGGCTGATCAGATGGCTATCAAGGGTGCGTTGCCGGTGTCCTTCGGCACGGTCTTCCCCCACGGCGCTTACGCGCTCGGGGTGGAAGCGATCAACGACTTCGAGACCAAGCGGCCCCAGCTCGACAAGGACACCGGGCTCCCGTTGTGGGCGGTGGACGTGATCGACGCCGACCCCGAAGCACGGGGCAAGGCCAAGAGCGTGAAGGTCAAGGTCGCCGCCGACGTGTGCCCCACCTTGCCGGACGAGGTGCCGGGGCTGCCGTTCCGGCCGGTGGAGTTCGAACAGATGGCGGTCATGCCCTACGTCGACGACTCCGGGCGCCGCCCTCGCGTGGCCCACTCCTTGCGGGCTCGCGGTGTGAAGGCTCCCGGTGCATCCGGTGGTCGCCGTGCTGCTCCGGCCAAGGACGCTGACTGATTCGACATGAGACGGGGCGGCCTGGTGCTCCAACACCTCGGCCGCCCCTGTGAACCCTCCTGCGACTGCGAAATCTCAGAAGAGGTGCCCCCAGTATGATCGACAACCCCTCTGACCTGTCCGCCCTAACCGGCCCCGAGCTGGTTCGGGCGTTCCTGGCCGAGTACGACAAGCCCCGCTCGACATCCCAGCAGCGGGCCGAGTTCTTCGAGTTCAAGTCCCGCGTGTTCGCCGCCATCGCTGAGCGCGAGGGTGACGTCGACGCCTCTCGGTTCGCTGCGCGTGCAAAGGCCGACTCCGAGTTCTTGTGGGCGGAGATCGCCGACAACGGGTTTCGGAACGGGGGTGAGTACTGATGATGAGCCAACCCAAGGTCGGGGCTGCCCAGTCCTCGCCGACCTTGCCGACCCCGGCCCACGGGGTGCGCTGGACGACCCCGATCGTGGAGACACCCGGCATCGTCGTGCTCGGCTCTTGGATCTACCGCCTCGTGAGGTTGGTGGTGATGCTTCCGTTCCGGTTCCCCGTCATGGTCGCTTCGGCGGTGGCCTGCACTGGGGTGTGGTGGCACTGGTCCTGGCCGGGGCTGCTCACTTTCGCCGGTGGCTTGTCGACGGCGGCCTTCGTGTGGTGGCGGCGTTGGCCAGAATCCTTCAGTTACTGTGTGACCTTGCGCCTGCTGGCCTGGTGGCGCTACCTGAGCGTCTACCACCGGCACTGGCAACCCGTGCTCGTCATCTCCGGACTGGCCGAGTCCTACCAGGAACGGCGCTACCTCCCGCGCATCCGAAGAGTCACCTGCAACGACCGGGCTGACTACGTGCGGGTCTCGCTCGTCGCCGGTACCTCCCCGACCGACTTCGAACACCGGGTGGTCGAGTTGGCGCACGGCTTCGCCGCTCCTTCTTGCCGTGTGGTGACCAACGGACCCCGTGACATCACCTTGGAGTTCCCCCGACACGACACCCTCGCCGAACCCCTCGGTGCCCTGCCGGTCCCGCAGGCCTCGGACCTGGCCGCGCTCCCGGTCGGCAAGCGCGAGGACGGCACCGCATGGAAACTGCGCCTGCATGGCACGCATGTACTCATCGTCGGAGTGACCGGGGCCGGAAAGGGTTCGGTTATCTGGTCGGCTGTGCGTGCGATGCTCCCCGCGATCTCGGACGGAACCGCCGAGGTGTGGGGGATCGACCCCAAGCGCATGGAACTGGCCTACGGGCGTTCTCTGTTCGCCCGCTACGCCGACGACGGGGAATCCGCGGTGGCGCTGCTCGAACGCGCTGTGGCCCGGATGCAGGAACGATCCGAACGCTACGCCGGCAAGCAGCGCTCGCACACGCCGACGAAGGATGACCCGTTCGTGGTCGTGGCCCTGGACGAGGTCGCGTTCCTGACCGCCTACCACCCCGACCGGGACATCCGTAAGCGGGCGGAGAACGCGATCGCCACTCTGACCTCCCAGGGACGTTCGGTCGGCTTCTGCGTGCTCGCGGCGTTGCAGGACCCGCGCAAGGAGGTCATGAACCTGCGCAATCTCTTCCCGGACAAGATCGCCCTGCGACTGGACGAGGCATCGCAGGTCGACATGGTCCTCGGTGAAGGTGCGCGCGAACGCGGGGCTGAGGCACACCTGATCGACCCCACCCTCCCCGGGGTGGCATACGTGCGACTGGAGACCTCCCCGTCTCCGGTCCGGGTACGGGCCGCGTTCGTCTCGGATGACGACATCACGGCCATGGCGAACGGGGGTGCGTGATGCCCACGCCTACCGGCAAGAGCACCCGGTCCGAGCGGCTCGCCCAACCCCTCGCGCGTGAGGTGGCCGAACAGGTCGCCGCTGACCACGGGGTGTGCGTCAGGCCGGTCTCTCTCCGGCGTACCGCCATGGGCACGGGCGAAACGGAGATCATCGACGTCCCCTGTGGCTCGACCCTCGAATCGCGCTGCCCGTCGTGCGCGAAGAGGAAACGGTCCCTGCGGCGCACACAGTGTGAGGAAGGCTGGCACCTGGCCTCGGAACCAGTCGTGGAACCCGACCCTCCGACAGAGCAGCAACAGGACTGGGTGGAACAGCGCGCTGTGGTCACCGCTGAACGGGAGAAGCTCGCCGCCAGTGGTTGCGATCCCGAACAGCTCACTGCTCTGGATGCCGCGATCGCGGACCTGGACGAGGAAATCACTGCCTCCGGGCTGCGCGGCTCGGTCACCCGCTCCGCTTCCCCGGACTCGGGCTCGCGTCGGGTGCGCTCGACCAAGCGGCGTCAAGACGTTCTCGACCTGCCCAAGCGGCCCATGACGAGGAAGACGGTCGGGCGGGCGTTCACCGATCCGGATTCGGGGAAGGTGTTCCGTCCCTCCCTGTTCCTGACGCTCACGCTCGACTCCTACGGCCGGGTGCGCTCTGACGGAACCCCCGTCGATCCCTCCACTTACGACTACCGGCGGGCTGCTCGGGACACCCTGCATTTCTCCAAGCTCATCGACCGATTCGTGCAGAACCTGCGCCGGGTCGCCGGGTTCGACGTGCAGTACTTCGCCTCCGTCGAACCGCAACGGCGGTTGGCTCCGCACCTGCACATGGCTACACGAGGCACCCTGCCCCGTGCCGAACTCCGGCAGATCGCCGCCGCGACCTACCACCAGGTGTGGTGGCCGCATGCCGACACGGTGGTCTACGAGGGCGACCATCTCCCGGCCTGGGACGAAGAGAAGGACACCTACCTCGACCCCGCCACGGGGGAAGCGCTGCCCACCTGGGATGAAGCGCTGGACGAGTTGGACGCCGACCCCGGTGCGGAACCCCACCATGTCGTGCGGTTCGGCAAGCAGGTGGACGCCAAGGGTGTTATGGCGGGCTCGGAGGACGCTCAGCGATGTGTGCGCTACCTCGCCAAGTACCTGACCAAGGACATCGCCGACTGCCACACGGTCGAGACCACCCGCCAGGAACAGCACGTCGACCGTCTGATGGAGACCCTGCGGTTCGAACCCTGCTCGCCCCGGTGCTCGAACTGGTTGCGCTACGGCGTCCAACCCCAGGATCCCAAGCCGGGCCTGCGTCCCGGGTTCTGCCGGTCCAAGGCTCACCGTCGCGAACACCTGGGCTACGCCGGACGCCGCGTCCTGGTCTCGCGCAAGTGGTCCGGTAAGACGCTGGCCGACCACAAGGCAGACCGCCTCACCTGGGTCCTGGAAGCTCTCGGGATTAACGGCGTTAATAGCGATCCAGCGAACGAGGAACCGGGGGACGCGCACAACACACGGCCCCCGGTCCTGACCTCGGTCAACTCCGGTGACTACGCCTGGGAGCTGGCACGTCCCACCGATCCCGACGTGGCTCCCCGCGAACACCGCCTACTCCGGGCTGTGGGCGAAGCGCTCAAACGCCGTGCCCAACTCGATGCCGCACGTACCCCCGCCCCCTCGGCAACGGAAAGGGCTGCCTGATGGCTCGCGAGAAGATACGCCCGACCGGCCGCCTGCTGACCGTCGACCAGGTGGCCTCTCTCCTCAACACCTCCGTGCGCTATCCGCGCCGCCTGATCGAGGAGCGCCGCATCACCTTCGTCAAGGTCGGTCGCCACGTGCGCATCCCGGAATCGGCGCTGGAGGAGTTCATCCATGCCGGCGTCGTCGAACCGGTCAGGTTGCGCCGGGGGAGGGTCGCGTGATGGCGGGCGAGAAGAAGAGGGCGTTCGGCAATATCCGGTCCCTGAGCTCGGGGCGCTTCCAGGTCCGCTACCGGAGTCCGGACGGACGTATGCGACCGGCGCCGACCACGTTCGCGACCAAGAAGGCCGCGCAGCGCTGGCTCACGCTCAAAGAGGCCGAGATCGCCCAAGGGGACTGGTTCGATCCCGAAGCCGGTGCTGTGCCCTTCAGTGAGTACGCGGCCGAGTGGATCGAACACCGGGACCTGACGCGTAAGACACGACGCACCTATGAGGACCTGCTGCGTCTCCACCTGGAACCGGCGTTCGGCAACGTGCTCCTCAGCGAGATCAAGGAGGCTGACATCCGCCGGTGGCGCTCCTCCCGCCTTCGGCGGAAGAACGGCCGCGCTCAAATCCCCAAGGCTTACCGGCTCATGCGGGCGGTGCTGAACACCGCCGTCAAGGACCGGCTGATCCGCGACAACCCCTGCCAGATCGACGGTGCGGGACTGGAGGACACCGAGGAACGCCCGGTCCTGTCGGTGGCCGAGGTCTTCGAACTGGCCGATGCCATCAAACCCCGTTACCGGGCGCTGGTGTTGCTCGCGACGTTCGGCAGTCTGCGGTGGGGTGAACTCGCGGGATTGCGGTGCCGACACCTCGATCTGGAAGCGCGAACGGTGCGTGTGAGCGAGACCGTCTCGGACGTGGGAGGGCTGTACAAAGGCACCCCCAAGTCCAGGGCGGGGCACCGAACCGTCTCCCTGCCCGAGCTGATCGTCCCGGACCTACGCCGGCACCTGGACGAGTACGCGGCTCCGGGTCCGAACGGGTTCGTCTTCGTCGGCGTGCGCGGCAATCAGCTCCGACGCGGCAACTTCTCGAAGTACTGGGCGGACGCCTGCTCGACCGTGGGACTGGAGGACGTGCACCTCCACGACCTCCGGCACACCGGCAACACCTACGCAGCCGAAGCCGGAGCGTCCGTGCGTGAGCTGATGCGGCGGATGGGCCACTCCAGCACCCGGGCGGCGATGGTCTACCTCCACGCGCGTGACGAACGTGAACGCGAGATCGCGGACCGGCTGGGGGAGAGGGTCACCGAGGAACTCAACCGCAACGGGGCGAACGGGCTGGATGATTCAAGGCCCATGGAAGACCGACCCTGAGGCTCACACGCGTTCGAGCGTGTGGCACGTGCGTGGCACGACGACCGGCGAACGGCCCCGGAAACACGAACGGCCAGGTGTTCGAAGAACCTCGAACGACCTGGCCTTTTGTCTGTCTGGAGCGGATGACGGGAATCGAACCCGCGTTATCAGCTTGGGAAGCTGAAGTTCTACCATTGAACTACATCCGCGTCGTCGGATCGGGCGCATGTCCCGCTCCGTCAACGGGGCCCATCCTAGCCCACGTTCGGGGCCCGTCGGCAAATCGGTTCCGCGCGAGGCCGGCCGGGGGTCGGCCGCAGGCCCCGTCCCGGAGCGCCCGCGAGGGCGTCGGACGAGGTCGCACAGGGTCTCGGGGCAGGCGGTAAATTCGGAGCGTGCTGCTCTCCGATCGCGATATCAGGTCCGAAATCGACTCCGGCCGGGTCAAGATCGACCCCTTCGACCCCGGCCTCGTCCAACCTTCCAGCATCGACGTCCGGCTGGACCGCTTCTTCCGGGTCTTCGAGAACCACAAGTACCCGCACATCGACCCCTCGGTCGAGCAACCGGACCTCACCCGGTTGATCGAGACCGACGGGCGCGAGGCGTTCATCCTCCACCCGGGCGAGTTCGTGCTGGCCTCCACCTACGAGGTGGTCTCGCTGCCCGAGGACATCGCCAGCCGGCTGGAGGGAAAGAGCTCCCTCGGGCGCCTGGGGCTGCTCACCCACTCCACCGCGGGTTTCATCGACCCCGGTTTCTCGGGTCACGTCACGCTGGAGCTGTCCAACGTGGCGACCCTTCCGATCAAGCTCTACCCCGGCATGAAGATCGGCCAGCTGTGCATGTTCCGGCTCTCGTCCCCCGCCGAGCATCCGTACGGTTCTGCTGTGTACGGCTCGAAGTACCAGGGACAACGGGGGCCGACGCCCTCGCGCGCCCACCAGAACTTCATCCGTACCAGTATCGACCCGGAGGGCTGACCCCCGGCTCTCCGCCACAGAAAAGCCTTACGGTACGGTCATAAATCGGTACATACAGTATCTCTGGGCTGCGTATGCCTGATTGTTACCCAGGGTCGCCTAAACTGGCGAGTGGTGTAAATCACGATCGGGTGCCTTGTGGGATCGACAACCACGGCTGTAGGTCGGCGTACGCATTTTGTCCCGGTTAAACCTGTTATTTCCCGGTGACATACCGCCTGAACTGTGCGTTCCTGTCTCGGTAAGGTAGCGCTCCGACGTGAACCGGGTAGCGGGCCCCGCCTTGGAAGGGCGCGCACAGGGGGCTCTGCGCAGGCCTGCTGCCCTCGGTGTCCGCGGGTCGAACGCGGGGTGGACACACCTCTTGCGTGCCTCGCGGCCGGGACAGCCCCATAGAGGAGACCGTGCCAGCAGTACGCGCAGACAACCTGTACAAGGTGTTCGGCAAGCAGTCGAGGACGGCCGTCGAGCGGCTTTCCGACGGCAGCCACCGCGACACCATCGCCGACCTGGACGTGACCGCCGCCGTCATCGACGTGTCCTTCGAGGTCGAACCGGGCGAGATCTTCGTCGTCATGGGCCTGTCCGGGTCGGGCAAATCCACCCTGATCCGGATGCTCAACGGTCTCCTGGAGCCCACCGCGGGCACCGTCGAGGTCGACGGCGTCAACATCACCGCCCTGAGCAAGAGGCACCTGCTGAACCTGCGGGGCGAGAAGATCAGCATGGTCTTCCAGCACTTCGCCCTGCTCCCGCACCGCACGGTGCTGGAGAACGCCGCCTACGGTCTGGAACTGCGCGGCCTCCCCAAGGAGGAGCGCGATGCCAAGGCGATGCAGAACCTCGAGATGGTCGGCCTGGACGGCTGGGAGCACAAGTTCCCGCACCAGCTGTCCGGCGGTATGCAGCAGCGCGTGGGTCTGGCCCGCGCCCTCGCCGCCGACACCGACATCATCCTCATGGACGAGGCCTTCAGCGCCCTCGATCCGCTGATCCGACGGGACATGCAGACCCAGCTCCTGGAACTGCAGAAGACCCTCGGCAAGACGATCGTCTTCATCACGCACGACCTGAACGAGGCCATGCGCCTCGGTGACCGGATCTGCGTGCTGCGGGACGGCCGCGTCGCCCAGATCGGCACCGCCGAGGAGATCCTGAACGAGCCCGCCAACGAGTACGTGTCCCGCTTCATCGAGGACGTGGACCGCACACGTGTGCTCACCGCTGCGTCGGCCATCGACGCCGGCGTCACCGCGGACCCGGGCGCGCGCCAGGTCGGCGCCGCCACCCCGATCGCCGAACTGTACGAGGACATGACCACGGCTGATCGACTCCGTGTCGTCTCCGAGGAGGGCGAGGTCCTGGGAATGGTGTCCCGTGGTTCTGTCCTCGCCGCCCTCGCCGCGGGGAAGGAGGACCAGTCGTGAGTACCGTCGACTTCCCTCCGGAGATCCCGATCGGCTCGTGGTTCGAGGCCGGGAACGAGTGGCTCAAGGCCAACTTCGGGATCGTCTTCGACGCCATCGGCGCGTTCGTGCGCTGGGCCGTCGAAGTACTGTCCGGCTTCTTCATGGAGCCGGGCGCCGGACAGCTCGCCTTCATCGCCGCGGTGCTCATCGCCGCACCGCTGGTCCGCACCACCAAGCGCCTCCCCCTGGCGATCGTGGTCGGCGTGGTCTCGTTGCTCTACATCCTGCAGGCAGGGGCCGAGTTCGGGAACACGATCATCAACAACATGCCGCCCTTCCTCTTCCTGTGGGCGGTCGACCTCTTCGACACCGGCGTCGTGGACGCCTACTTCTGCATCTCCCTGGTGTTCCTGATCGCGGTGACCGTGCTGGGCGCCATGGACCGGAGCGCCCGCGTCCGCACCGGCGTGATCGCCTGCGGCTGGG
>NZ_ANBF01000149.1 GCF_000341025.1 Nocardiopsis salina YIM 90010
TCCTGCTGCTCAGCCTGCTCGCCCTCGCGGTGGCCGGTTGGCGCATGGGCCTCTTCGCACTCCTGACACTGACCCTGGTCGCTTCGGTCAGCCAGTGGGACAACGCGATGGACACCCTCGGGCTCGTCCTGGTGGCCGCGGCGATCGCCGTCGTCATCGCGATCCCCATCGGTGTCCTGGCCGCCTACAACGACACCGTCAGCAAGGTCGTCAAGCCGGTCCTGGACCTCATGCAGACCCTGCCGGCGTTCGTGTACCTGATCCCCGCGATCTTCTTCTTCTCCATCGGGGCTGTTCCCGGTGTCGTCGCGACCATCGTCTTCTCGATGCCTCCCGGCGTGCGCCTCACGGAGCTGGGCATCCGCCAGATCGACAAGGAGCTGGTCGAGGCGGGTGAGGCCTTCGGCGCGTCCAGCCGCAAGATCCTCACCGGCATCCAGCTCCCGCTGGCTCTCCCGACCATCATGGCCGGTGTCAACCAGGTCATCATGCTCGGCCTGTCCATGGTCGTCATCGCCGGCATGGTCGGCGCCGGCGGCCTGGGCAGCGACGTCTACCAGGGCATCACCCGCAACGACGGTGCCCTCGGCTTCGAGGCGGGTATCGCAGTGGTGATCCTGGCGATCTTCCTGGACCGCCTGACCGTGGCAGTGACCAAGAACGGCCCGCAGTCGCGGGCCGCAGCCTGACCCACCCCGCCAAGCCCCGCACAACCGAATTCCCTGAGGGAAGGATGCCCAGATGTACAGCCGTAAGCGCATGATCGGGCCGGCTGCGGCCGGCATGGCAGGTGCTCTGATGCTCTCCGCGTGTGGCGGTGACGGACAGGACCTGACCGGTGACGACAACGGGGCTGCCGAGGACGCCCAGTCCATCGACATCGCGCTGATCGCGTGGGAGGAGGCCATCGCGGTCACTGCCATGTGGGAGGTGATCCTCGAGGAGAAGGGTTACGACGTCAACATCACCGAGGTCGACGTGGCGCCCGCCTACCAGGGTCTGGCCCAGGGCGACATGGACCTGTACCTCGACACCTGGCTCCCGGTGACCCACGAGGAGTACTGGGAGGACTACGGCGACGACCTCGAGGACCTCGGTGTCTGGTACGACAACGCGGTCCTGACGCTGACGGTCCCCGAGTACATGGACGAGGTCGACGAGATCCCGGACCTGGTCGACCACGCCGACGAGCTCGACAACCGCATCGTCGGCATCGACCCGGGTGCCGGTCTGACCCGTGTGACCGAGGAAGAAGCGATGCCGGGTTACGGCCTGGAGGACGACTTCGAGCTGGTCACCTCCTCGGGTGCCGCGATGCAGGCCGAGCTGGCCGCCGCGATCGCCGACGAGGAGCCCGTCGTGGTGACCCTGTGGCGTCCGCACCCGGCCTACGCCGAGCACGACCTGAAGGACCTCGAGGACCCCGAGGGCCTCATGGGCGAGGCCGAGGAGATCCACGCCCTGGGACGTGACGGTTTCGGCGAGGAGTTCCCGTCCCTGTCCGGCTGGATCGAGGGATGGGAGATGAGCGACGACGAGCTGTCCGAGCTCGAGGTCCTCACCCTGGACGAGTACGAGGACGACCCGCAGGAGGGCGCCCGCGTCTGGCTGCAGGACAACCAGGAGTTCCTGGACCGCACCCTGGGCGAGGACGCCGAGGGCCTGGAGTTCTGATCCCGCTCCCGCGCCGCATGTGATCCACAGGACCCGGTTCCCCTTGCCAGAGGCCGTGGGGAACCGGGTCCTCCTGTGTCCGGAAGACCCCCGGAATCCACTGCCACCCCCCGCGCCCCCCGTGAACTGTCCCCTGACGATAAGGAACCCCAGATGTACAGCCGTAAGCGCATGACCGGGTTGGCAGCCGCCGGTATGAGCGGTGTTCTGCTGCTCACCGCCTGCGGTGGTGACGGCCAAGACCTCACCGGCAGCGAGGACGGCGGCGGTGAGGACGCCCGGTCCATCGAGATCGCGCTCGTGCCCTGGGAGGACGGCATCGCGGTCACCGCGCTGTGGGAGGCGGTCCTGGAGGAGAAGGGTTACGACGTCGAGATCACCGAGGTCGACATCGCCCCCGCGTTCCAGGGGCTGGCCAACGGCGACGTCGACCTGTTCCTCGGCATGTCCTACCCGCTCACGCACGAGGAGTACTGGGAGGACCACGGCGACGACCTGGAGAACCTCGGGCCCTGGTACGACAACGCGTCCCGGGTCCTGGCGGTGCCCGACTACGTCGACGAGGTCGACTCGATCACCGACCTGCTCGACCACCCCGAACTGTTCGACAACCAGATCGTGGGCATCGACCCGGGCGCGGGCCAGACCCGACTGATGCAGGAGGAAGTCATCCCCGGGTACGGGCTCGGCGATGACTTCGAACTCGTGAACTCCTCCAGCGCCGCGATGCAGGCCGAGCTGGCCGGTGCCATCGCGGAGGAGGAACCGATCGTGGTGACCCTGTGGCACCCGCACCCGGCCTACGCGCAGCACGACCTGAAGGACCTCGAGGACCCCGAAACGCTCCTGGGCGAGCCCGACGGGATGCACTCGGTCGGGCGCGACGGCTTCTCCGAGGAGTACCCCGCCCTGGCCGGGTGGCTCGAGAACGCGCACATCGAGGACGACGCCTTCGCCGAGCTGCAGGTGCTGACGGTGCACGAGCACGAGGACGACCCGGTCGAGGGTGCGCGCGAGTGGCTTCGCGACAACCCCGGCTTCCTCGAGGAAACCCTGGGCGAGGACGCAGAGGACCTGGAGTTCTAGGGGCTGTTCGGCGGGCGCCTTCCGTCGCTCCGACGGGCACCGCGCCGCCGGGCGTCCGCCGAGGGCGGTGCCGGGCGGCGCGGTGGGCCGGCGTTCGGCGGACAGGTCCTGATCCCCCCGTCCGGACGGAGCATCCGGACGGCCATCCCCTTAAGGAAGGAACCCCACGATGTACAGCCACAAACATCTGACCGGGCTCGCGGCCGCCGGAATGAGCGGCGCCCTGCTGCTCACCGCGTGCGGCGACGGCCAGGACCTCACCGGCGAGAACGGCGAGGCCGCCGAGGACGTCCAGGAGATCGATCTCGCGATGATCGCCTGGGACGACAGCATCGCCGTGACCTCGATGTGGGCGGTGATCCTGGAGGAGAAGGGCTACGACGTCGACATCACGGAGATCGACGTGGCCCCCGCGTTCCAGGGCCTGGAGAACGGAGACATCGACGCCTACCTTGGTGTCTGGCTTCCGGTGACCCACGAGGAGTACTGGGAGGACTATGGCGAGAGCCTCGAGAGCCTCGGTGTCTGGTACGACAACGCGGTCCTGACGTTGACGGTCCCCTCCTACATGGAGGACGTCGACGAGATCCCGGACCTGGTCGACCACGCCGACGAGTTCGGGAACCGGATCGTGGGCATCGACCCGGGTGCCGGTCTGACCCGTGTGACCGAGGAAGAAGCGATGCCGGGTTACGGCCTGGAGGACGACTTCGAGCTGGTCACCTCCTCCGACGCCGCGATGCAGGCCGAGCTGTCCTCCGCGATCGCCGAGGAGGAACCCGTCGTCGTCACGCTGTGGCGCCCGCACTCCGCCTACTCCCAGCACGACCTGAAGGACCTCGAGGACCCCGCCGCCTACATGGGCGAGGCCGAGGACCTGCACGCCGTGGGCCGCGAGGGCTTCCGGGAGGACTACCCGGCCCTGACCGGCTGGATCGACGAGTGGGACATGAGTGACGCCGAGCTCGCCGACCTCGCCGGCCTCACCCTGGTCGAGTACGAAGACGACCCGAAGGAGGGTGCGCGCGAGTGGCTCCGCCAGAACCCCGATTTTCTGGAGCTCACCCTGGGTGAGGACGCCGAGGGCCTGGAGTTCTGACGCCGGTCGTCCGAGCCTGCACAAGAACGCGGGCCGCCTCCCGGGTGGGAGACGGCCCGCGTCGTCGTGCAAGGGCCGGCCTCGGGTCAGATGCCGTAGTAGCGCCCCTGGGCGCCGCCCTCGTGCCCGGGGTTGATCTGCGCCCGGCGGGCATCGCGCCGGGGCAGGGCGTAGGCGGCCACGAGGCCGCCGATGAACCCGAACAGGTGGGCCTGCCAGGAGACCCCCGGGTACTGGGGCAGTACGCCCCAGATCATCGTCCCGTAGAAGAGGACGACGCAGATCATGATGACGATGTCGACCGTCTTGCGTTCGATGACTCCGCGCAGGACCGTGTAGCCGAAGTAGCCGAAGACGAGGCCGCTGGCCCCGACGGTGAGGCTGTAAGGGGTGCTGAACAGCCATACGCCCACGCCGCTGACCACGATGATGATGAGAGTGGTCAGCAGGAACCGACCCAGCCCGCTGAAGGCGACGAGCGAGCCCAGGACCAGGAACGGCAGCGAGTTGCCGATGAGGTGTTCCAGGTTCCCGTGCATGAACGGCGCCGTGAACACGGTCCAGGGTGAGTCGAGGTCCCAGGCGCGCAGGCCGAAGGCGCGGTCGAGGTGACCGAACATCAGGAAGCTGTCGATCAGCTCGAACACCCACATGGCCGCGAGCATGCCGGCCACGGTCAGGATGGCGGTGATTCTGGACTCCTTCACGCCATCGAGGGTAGAACACGCGACTCGGGTCGAGCATGCCCATGGGGTGTGTGTGGCGCGATGGGCCGATGTGTTGGGGAAAGCCCGGGATGAGCGTTCTGTTCCGACAGCCCGGGGGCTTCCTCAGCCCCGGGTGAGGGAGCGGTCGCGCGGCGGGATCCCGGCGGCGGCCATGAACATCTCCACCCGGCCCGGGTCGGTCATGCCGGTGAGTGGCAGGTGTGAGCGGGCGGTGCGCCGGTTGCGCAGCGACGGGAAGCGCATGGGGCGCCCGGTGGTGTCGCACAGGCCGAGAGAGCGGATGCGCCCGGGGAGCACGTGGTAGGAGCCGATCTGCTCGGGGTCGAGGCTGACGGTGTACCGGCCGAGCGTGTAGCGGAACTCCTGCTCGTCGAACTCGAGCACGGGTGCGTTGATGCGGTGGCCGTGCACGGCCAGGGCGCAGCCGATGGCGACGAGGAGGGCGGCGAGCACGATGCTCGCCCAGTGTGCGGGGGCGAGCACGGTCGTGACCACCGCGAGTACGAGCATGGTGTAACCGGACCACAGCTCCACGTGTTTGCGGCCGACAGGGCAGACCATGCGGACTGTCTCGGGCACGACACAAGCCTCTCTCGGTGGGGCGCTGAGCGGGGGCGGCAGCGGGGGTCCTGTCGCGATCCTATCGGCTCGGGCGGTACGGCATCCCGGGTTTCGGACATCCAGGACGCTCGATTGCGGTCGCCGGCCCCGGCGCTGCCCGTGTGAACTAAATGCCCTTGTGGGGCTTATGTCTGGTTTTCCCTGTGTCACTATTCGGCGTTGTTCCGTGAGAAAAGGCCGGTCGAGAAAAAGTCAGCGCTGTTTACGCAAGGGTCCGGAGAAGGGTTTTCCCGCGTTGGCCGAATCCGGTCGGGTGCGGTGATCGATTCCCTGTTGGCCTGCGTAAACGCTGTTGTGGATGCGGGTCCGAGGGTGTGTGTCGACATCCGCGCCCCGAGAACCGCGGGCGGGTTGCGGATGGGTCACGAAACCGGCATTGGGGCTATACAGACATTTCGCTGAATGGTGTTGTATGCGACTAATCGCCTAAGTTCGGCGGGGTGCAGAAGCAGCGCCCTCGCCGCGAGCACGGCTCGTCTCACGGATCAAGGGTGTCTCCAATGCACAAACGCAGGAAAACGCTGGCGCTGGCCGCGGCCGCCTCGTCGGCCGTGCTGGTCGCGAGCGGCTGCTCCGGTGAGGGCGGCGACAGCGGACCCGACGAGGTCACCTGGGTGATCAACAGTCTCCCGGGCGCCTGGCAGAGCATCAGCCTCGCCGGCGGCAGTGTCTACAACGTCCAGATGCTGTCCGGGACCATCCCGTTCACGGGGCAGTGGAACCCCGAGGGCGAGTACGAGTTCAACATGGACGTGCTCGCCGAGGAACCCGAACTCCTCAACGACGACCCCGACGAGGGCCCGTTCGAGTGGCAGTTCACCTTCAACGAGGACGCCGTGTGGAGCGACGGCACCCCGATGAGCGGTGAGGACCTGCGTGCCACCTGGATGATGGCGGCCACGCCGGGCGAGGAGCACTGCAACGGCTGCGACAGCCGCGGCGGTATGAGCGAGGACAAGATCGAGGAGATCGAGACCGACGGTCAGACCGCCACCGTTCGGTTGAAGGAGGGCCTCGCCGACCCCGAGTGGGAGAGCACCTTCGACGCCCACAGCACCTCCGGTGGTTTCCTGCCCGCACATCTGGCCGAGGAGAACGGCTGGGACATCGACGACCCGGACGAGCTCGGCGAGTACTACGAGTGGCTGCACTCCACCATGCCCGAGTGGTCAGGCGGCCCCTTCCAGATCGTGGAGGGCGACCTCGAGAACGAGGTCATCAAGGAGCCCAACCCCGAGTGGTGGGGTGACGAGCCCGGCCTGGACCGCATCACGATGCAGTTCAACGACGACGAGGGCACCTTCCACAACGCCTTCGTCAACGGCGAGATCGACGGCGGCAGCCCGGCCGACTACAACGAGGACGTCTTCACCCAGATGGAGGAGACCGACAACGCCGTCACCGACATCGACGAGGGCGAGACCTGGGAGCACGTCGACTTCAACATGGGGGTCGAGGAGTTCGACGACGTCGAACTGCGCCGGGCGATCTTCACCGCGATCGACCGCGACGACATCGCCAACCGCAACTTCGGCGCCGGGTTCCCCGAGTACGAGCTGAAGAACAACCACATGTTCGCGAGCGACAGCGAGTACTACGTCGACCACTACGAGGGCGAGACCCAGGGAACCGGCGACATCGAGGCCGCCCGGGAGATCCTCGATGAGGCCGGGTACGAGCTCGAGGGCGACCAGCTCACCCTCGACGGCGAGGACATCGGTCCGTTCCGCCTGCGCAGCACCGACACCGACGTGCGCAACACGTCGGTCCAGCTGATCCAGAGCCAGCTCGCCGAGATCGGTATCACCGCCAACATCGAGATGACCGACGACCTCGGCGCCATGACCTCCGAGGCCGACTACGACATCATCCAGTACGGCTGGTCCGGTTCCCCCTGGTTCGCCACCAACCCCGAGCAGTACTGGCACTCCGGGAGCGGCAGCAACTACGGCAACTACGAGAACGAGGAGGTCGACGAGCTGACCGAGGAGGTCACCAACGCGACCGACCTCGACGAAGCCGCCGACAACGCCAACCGGGCCATGGAGATCCTCGTCCCGGACGCCTACGTGATGCCGATCATGGCGGAGCCGAACTACTTCTTCGTCGACGAGCAACTGGAGAACGTGCACGACAACCTGAACTCCAGCTACCGCGCCACGTACAACATCGGTGAGTGGGCCCTGGCCGACCAGTAGGCCCTGTCCGCCAGGTTCCACGCGGCCCGGCCCAGGAACACCCCCGCCTGGGCCGGGCCGGTCCTCGTCACCCCGAAGGATCACACCCATGCTCGTTTACACGGTGCGGCGGATCCTGGGCGCGATACCCGTCCTCGTCCTCGCATCCCTTCTCACGTTCGTGATGATCGACGTCTCCGGAGACCCCCTCGCCGAGCTGAGGATGGCGACCCCGGCTCCCACGGAGGAGGTCATCCAGCAGGAGACCGAACGCCTCTACCTGGACCGGTCTAGCCCTGAGCGCTACTGGCTCTGGATCACCGGTATCGGTGGAAACGGCGACATCGGCCTGCTCCAGGGGGAGTTCGGCCCCTCGACGCAGGGCCAGCAGTACGAGATCGGCCCCGCCATCGCCGAACGGCTCTGGACCACCCTGCGCCTCGTCGGCATCGCGATGATGCTCGCGCTGGGCCTGGCGATCATCGCCGGCTGCGTCAGCGCCATGCGGCAGTACTCCAAGCTCGACTACACCCTGACCTTCATCGGTTTCCTCTGCCTGGCCATGCCGACCTTCTGGCTCGCCGGCATCGTCCAGGCCTCCGGCGTGGAGCTCAACCAGCTCGTCGGCGGACAGGTCTTCAACACCATCGGCGACGGCCGGTACGACGCCGAGGGCCAACCCCCCTGGGACCAGTTCGCCAACGCGTTCGCCCACATGGCCCTGCCCACCATCGTGCTCATGCTGACGAGCTTCGCCCAATGGAGCAGGTACCAGCGCACGTCGATGCTGGAGGTCCTCAACAGCGACTACGTGCGGCTGGCCCGGGCCAAGGGTCTGCGGAACAAGACGGTGATCCGCCGCCACGCACTGCGGACCGCGCTGATCCCGCTGACCACCGTGTTCGCGTTGGGCGTCGCCGGCATCATCGACGGCGCGATCCTGACTGAGACGGTCTTCCAGTGGCGCGGTCTCGGCGACTTCTTCATCACCGCCGTGGAGAACAACGACTCCTACGCGCTGATGGGATGGCTGTTGCTGAGCGGCGTCCTGGTCATCCTGGCCAACCTCATCGCCGACCTCCTGTACGGCGTGCTCGACCCGAGGATCCGCTATGAGTGACAACGGCACGCCCACCACCTCGCCCGGCAGGGCCGCGCAGCGGTCGGCGGCCGACCGCACCCAGCTCCAGACGATCGTGATCCGGTTCGTCCGGCACCGTCCCGCGATGATCAGCCTCTTCCTGCTGGCGGTCATCACAGGGTTCGCGTTCATCGGGCCGCTGATCTGGAAGTGGGACCACACGGTCTCCACGGAGATCCTCAGCAACCAGCCGCCCGGCGGCGATCACCCGCTCGGCACGTCCTCGGCCGGCCACGACGTGCTCGGCCAGCTCATGCGCGGCGCCCAGCAGACCCTCAAGGTCGCCCTGACCGTCTCGCTGTCGGCCACCGCGTTCGGCTCCCTGTGGGGCGCCACAGCCGGCTACTTCGGCGGACGGACCGACGCGATCATGATGCGGGTCGTGGACGTGTTCCTCATCGTCCCGCCGCTCGTCGCGGTCGCCGCGTTGTCCGGCAACACCAGCGGAGGCACCACCTGGGCCACCATCGCGGTCATCATCGCGCTCTTCTCGTGGGCGCAGATCGCCCGTGTGGTGCGGGGCGTCGTGCTGTCCCTGCGGGAACAGGAGTTCGTCGAGGCGGCCAAGGCCTCCGGCGCATCCGCCCCGTGGATCATCATCCGCCACCTGCTGCCCAACGCGGCGGGCCCGATCATCGTCGCCGCGACACTGCTCGTGGCGATCGCGATCCTCATGGAGGCGGGGCTGTCCTTCCTCCAGTTCGGGATCCAGCTGCCCGACATCTCACTCGGCCAGATGATCGGTGAGGCCCGCACGGCGGTCTCCACCCGGCCGTGGACCTTCTACCCGCCGGGTGTGCTGCTGGTGCTGATCTGCCTGACGATCAACTTCATCGGCGACGGCCTCCGGGACGCGCTCGATCCGAAACAGACCAGGGTGCGGCGATGACGACAGAGAACACCATCACCACGGACACGGCCCTCGAGGTCGACGCGCTCAGCGTCACCTTCCCCTCCGACGACGGGCCCCTGCCCGCGGTCCGCGGGGTCTCCTACACCCTGCGCCGGGGGGAGGCCCTGGGCATCGTGGGGGAGTCCGGGTCGGGCAAGTCGGTGACCTCCATGGCGGTCATGGGCCTGCTGCCCAAGAACGCGAAGGTCGAGGGCTCTGTCCGGCTCATGGGCGAGGAGATCCTCGGGCTGCCCGACAAGGCCATCAGCGAGGTGCGCGGGCAGAAGATCGCGATGATCTTCCAGGACCCGCTGACCTCCCTCAACCCCGTCTACACGATCGGGTACCAGATCGCCGAGGCGGTGCTCGCGCACAACGCCGTCGGCAAGCAGAAGGCGTGGGAACGCGCGCGCGAGCTGCTCGAGATCGTGGGCATCCCCTCGCCGGACCAGCGGCTGCGCCAGTACCCGCACGAGCTCTCCGGCGGAATGCGCCAGCGTGTGGTGATCGCGATCGCGATGGCCAACGACCCGGACGTCATCATCGCCGACGAGCCCACCACCGCGCTGGACGTGACCGTTCAGGCGCAGGTGCTGGAGGCCCTGCAGTCCGCGCGCCGGGAGACGGGTGCGGCTCTGGTTCTCATCACCCACGACCTGGGTGTGGTCGCCGGCCAGGTCGAACGGGTCGCCGTCATGTACGGCGGGCGCATCGTGGAGTCCGGGCCGGTGGAGGAGGTCTTCTACCGGCCGCGCATGCCCTACGCACTCGGCCTGCTGGGTTCCCTGCCCCGGTTGGACGAGGAACGCGCCGAGCGGCTCACCCCGATCCTCGGCACCCCGCCCTCCCTGGTGGCCATGCCGCAGGGGTGCACGTTCGCGCCCCGCTGTCCCATGGCGCGGGAGCAGTGCCACGAAGAGGAACCGGTGCTGCTGCGCACCCTCGACGGCGGCGACCGGGTGCCCGCACAGCCGGGCGACTCCGTCGCCCACGTCGCGGCCTGCCACTTCAGCGACGAGCTGCGCGCCGAGACCCGGCCCGAGGACCTCTTCCGGGCCACGGCCGCGGACACCGAGGGCGTGGAGACGGTGGAGGAGCTCGACGGGGTGGAGGCACAGGTCGCCCGGGCCGCCGAGGGGGCCCCGAGCGCCGGCGGTCCGGAACCGGAACCCGAGGTGCTGCTGCGGGCCGAGGACCTGGTGAAGAACTTCCCGATCCGGTCCAAGGGCCTGCTCAAGCGCAAGGTCGGCGACGTCCAGGCGGTCTCCGGGGTCTCCCTGGAGCTGCGCGAACGCGAGACCCTCGCACTGGTGGGGGAGTCCGGGTGCGGCAAGTCCACGACCGCGCGCATGCTGCTCAACCTCGTGCGATTGACCTCGGGCGGTGTCAGTTACCTGGGCAAGCCGCTGCAGGGGCTGTCGGACAAGCAGATGCGGCCGCTCCGCCGCGACCTGCAGATCGTGTTCCAGGACCCGTTCGCGTCGCTGGACCCGCGGATGACGGTGGCCGACATCATCGCCGAGCCGATGCTGATCCACCGCACCCGCAACGGGGACGCGAAGAAGCGGGTCAAGGAGCTGCTGGAGCTGGTCGGGCTCAACCCCGAGCACGGGTCCCGGTACCCGCACGAGTTCTCCGGCGGGCAGCGCCAGCGGATCGGGGTGGCCCGGGCGCTCTCCCTCAACCCGAAGGTGCTGGTGCTGGACGAGCCGGTCTCGGCCCTGGACGTGTCGATCCAGGCGGGTGTGATCAACCTGTTGGAGGACCTCCAGGAGGAGCTGGGGCTGTCGTACCTGTTCGTCTCGCACGACCTGTCGGTCGTCAAGCACATCGCCGACCGGGTGGCCGTGATGTACCTCGGCAAGATCGTGGAGACCGCCACGACGGAGCAGCTGTTCGAGGCGCCCGCGCACCCGTACACACAGGCGCTCATCTCGGCGATCCCGCTCCCGGACCCGGTCAAGGAGCGCACGCGCGAGCGCATCGTGGTCACCGGTGACGTTCCGAGCCCGGCCGAACCGCCATCGGGGTGCCGGTTCCGGACGCGGTGCCCGAAGTTCGCGAACGAGCTGTCGGAGACCGAGAGGGACAAGTGCGTCGACCAGGTTCCCGAACTGAGGGAACGCGGATCGGGGCACCGCGACGCCTGCCACTACTCGGAGGTGGTCGAGCTCCTCTGAACGGAGGGTGACCGGAACCGGGCGACCGCCCATCGCGTTCGAAACGGGGACAAAACGGCGCGCAAGCATGGCGCACGCCCGGTTCCGGCGGTACCTTCGTGGCTTCGTTGGTGACCGGTAGGAGACACATGAATCACGTTCCGTCACCGGACCGCACACGCCGCGGCCCGTCCCGCACCCCCCGCCCCCGACGTGAGCGTACGTGGTTGGCCTCAGCCGCCTTCGCCGCCGTCCCCCTGGTGTCCCTGGCCCCGGTCGGAGCCCCCGCGGCCCACGCCGACGTGGTCCCCGGACCCGGCTCCGAGGAGCTCGTCGAACGCATCGAGGAGGCCCTCGACGACCCGGCCCTGGAGGGCGCCACCTCCGGTGTGCTCGTGGAGGACCCCGACACCGGCGAGGTCCTCCACGGCGACGAGACCGGAACCCCGTTGCTGCCCGCCTCCAACATGAAGATGTTCACCGCCGCTGCGGCCCTGGAGGCCCTCGGCCCCGACCACACCTTCGAGACCCGGGTGGTGGCCGAGAACCGCGACGGTGCCCCGGCCTCGGTCGAGGACCTCCACCTGGTCGGCGGCGGGGACCCGACCCTGTCCGCGGGCGACATCGACACTCTGGCTGCCGAGGTGGCCGACGCCGGCGTCGAGACCGTCGAGGGCGACCTGCTCGCCGACGACAGCCGCTTCGACGGGCAGCGACTGGTCGACGACTGGTGGGAGGAGGACGAACCCTTCGCCTACGGTGCGCAGATCTCCGCGCTCACCGTCGCCCACGGGGACCGCTTCGACACCGGTGTCACCGCCGTCGCCGTCGAACCCGCCGACGAGGGTGAGGCCGTCACGGTCGACCTCGGTGCCGCCGACGGTTACGCCGAGATCGACAACAGCGCCGAGACCGGTGCACCCGGCAGTGAGGACACTCTCCGGATCGACCGGCCCACCGGCACGAACACCATCGAGGTCACGGGCTCCCTGCCCGCTGACGCCGGTCCGGTCGAGGAACTGCGCACCGTCGACGAGCCCGCCGGCCTGGCCGGGCACCTGTTCGCCGTCGCGCTGGAGGAACACGGCGTCGAAGTGCAGGGCGGCCTCCAGTACGGGCAGCTGCCGGGCGACTGGGACGACCCCCTGGACCTGGCCGGTCACACCTCGCCCGAACTGGCCGAGGTTCTGGTGCCGTTCATGAAGTTCAGCAACAACGCCCACGCGGAGATGCTCGTCAAGGAGATGGGCCGGGAGGCCTCCGGCGAGGGCAGTTGGGAGGCCGGGCTCGCCGAGCTCGGGTCCGTCCTCGACGACATCGGTGTGGACACCGCGGGGCTCGAGCTCAACGACGGTTCCGGGCTCTCGCGCAGCAACCTCGTCACCGCATCGACGGTGAGTGATCTGCTCGTCCAGGCCCGCGGCACCGAATGGTCCGACAACTTCCGCGCCTCTCTGCCGGTGGCCGGGGACGAGGACCCGTTCGTGGGAGGAACGCTGTCCGAGCGAATGACCGAAAGCGCCGCCGAGGGGGTCCTGGCCGCCAAGACCGGAACGCTGTCCGGGGTGAGCGCGCTGTCCGGGTACGTGCCCGCGCCCGACGGCGGCGAGCTCGTCTTCAGCATCGTCAACAACGGGCACGAGGGTTCGGCCCCCACCCACGTGCAGGACGCCATCGGCATCGCCGTGGCCGAGCACCTGGGCCACGAGGCCGACTCCGGTACGGCACCGCTGCGCGCGGGGGAGTCCCCCGGCGGTGGGACCGAGTGCTCGTGGTCGGGCACCTGCTGACCGGCGGTCCCCGCTGAGGCGGGAACGACCCGATCGGGCCCCGGGAGGCCGGAAACCCTCCGGTGATCCGGGGCCCGACGTGTTCCCGGATGAGGGGGCCGGGGCGGCGTTCCCGTGGTTGTCCACAGGTGGGAAAACCCGGCTGCTGCTCCGAGAAAGGGGCTGGCAGTCTGGAGACGGAGGAGACACCGACCCCTGACCTGCCGAACCCCGGTCGGCCCTCCGGTTCACCCCCCTCCTGCGCCCCCGACAGGGGTGCGACACCACCCGGAAGGCACGTATGGCTATGCCCGACATCGGCGCGTGGATAGGTCAGCTCCTGTCCGTCCTCGTCTTCGTCCCGATCCTGCTCCTGCTGGGGTTCCTGGCCGGCCGCATGATGGGCGTGCCCTTCAGCGTGCCGCGCCTGGTGTTCTCCGGCACCGTCGGCATGCTTCTGGGCAGCGTGCTGTCGGTGGTTCTCTACTACGGCTCGTTCGAGGCGGCCAACGAACAGGGCGACGCCTACGAACCCGCGTTCGTGGCCGTGGTGCACGTGGTCATGGCCGCCCTTGCGATGCTCGTCCTCGTGGCGACCGAACTGGTCGTTCCGCGCGGCACCCGCGTGCGGCCGGTGGCGATGGCGCTGGCGATCAAGGACTGGGTCGGCCGTGTGCGCCGCTACCGCACAATCACATGGATCCTCGCCCGCCACGGCCTGTGGGGTTACGTCGGCGGGGGCCGCGAAGGAGGGGAGGACGCCTCCACCCAGCGCCGCCTCGCCCGCTCGCTGGCGCGCTCCTTCGAGGAGGCCGGGGTCGTCTTCGTCAAGCTCGGCCAGGTGCTCGCCACACGCCGGGACCTGCTGCCGCCGGTCTTCGTCGAGGAGCTCGGCCGCCTGCACAGCGAGGTCGCGCCCGTGCCCTTCGACGCTGTGCGCACCCGCATCGAGGACGAGCTCGGCCGCCCCCTGGACGACCTCTTTGCCGAGTTCGAGCCCGTCCCGCTGGCCGCCGCTTCCATCGGTCAGGCACACGCAGCCCGCCTGCACACCGGGGAGCAGGTCGTGGTGAAGGTGCAGCGCCCCGGCATCGCCCCCGTCGTCGAACGCGACCTCGACATCATCGGCCGGCTCGCGCGCCGCTTCGACGAGCACACCGACTGGGGTCCGGCGATCGGTGTCGTGGACCTGGCCGACGGGTTCGCCGAGGCACTGCGCGAGGAACTCGACTTCGAGGTCGAGGCGGCCAACATCGCCGCCATGGCCGAGGCCTCCGCGGCCTCGCCCGTGCGCATCCCCGGGGTACACGAGGCCTGGACGAGCCGGCGAGTGCTGGTCATGGAGCGCTTCCACGGAACACCCATCGGGTCGGTCGACCCTGCACGCATGGACGGGGACCGCGTCGCACACGGGCTCCTGCAGTGCTTGCTCGACCAGGTTCTGATCAAGGGGATCTTCCACGCCGACCCGCATCCAGGCAACATCTTCCTGCTCGACACCGGCGAGGTGGGGCTGCTCGACCACGGCTCCGTGGGGCGTTTGGACGGGCACACCCGTGAGGCGCTGCAGCTGATGATGCTGGCCATCGACCGCGCGGACGCCGTGCTGCTCACCGACACGCTCCTGGACGTGGCCACAGACGCCGACGGGGTGGACGCCGAACGGTTGCGGCGTGCGCTGGGGCAGTTCATGGTGCGCTACCTCAACACGGGCACGGGCGCGCACGCGCGTATGTTCACCGAGCTGCTGCTCGTCGTCACGCGCTTCGGGCTGGCGCTGCCGGGGGAGTTGGTGGCGGTCTTCCGGGCACTGGCGACGGTGGAGGGCACCCTCGTGCGCCTGTCCCCGGGGTTCGACGCGGTCGCGGAGGCCAAGCGTTTCGTGAGCGCACGGGTGGCCGAGCGGGTCAACCCCGAGGACCTGCGGGACATGGCGCTGGGGGAGGTCGTGGCGATGCTGCCGACCCTGCGCCGGCTGCCGCGCCGCATCGACCGCATCACCGACCAGCTGCACCGGGGCCGGTTCACCGTGCAGGTGCGCCCCTTCGCCCACCCCGACGACCGGCGCATGGTGCGGGACATGGTGACGCGGGTGGTGCTCATGGTGCTGACGGTGGTCACGGGGCTCATGTCCGTGGGCTTGTTCATCGCCACGGACGGGTCGCAGACCGCGTGGGCGGAGATGTCGATCCAGGCGCAGGTGCTGGACGCGGGTGCATGGGTGCTGTTGGGGACGGCGGCGCTGATGATGCTGCGCCTGTTGGTCGGGGTGGCGCGGGACAACACCGACCGAAGACGCTGAGCCCCGCGGGATCAGTGGCGCGGGGCCGTCCCCAGCCTGTGGACAACTTCTCCTTCGGGCGACTCGATTCACAACCTCAACCTACCGTCCGTTAGGTAGCCTGGGGATGCACCCCACCACGACCATCAGGAGCACCGCCATGACCGGGGAACCATCGGACGTACGGACCGAAGAACGCGAGCACCTCGCCGCGACCCTCGACCGCCTCGAGGCCAAGATCGCGGCGCTCACCGAGACGCTCGGATCCCACGACACCGACTACCGCGGCCTCAAGGCCTACATGGCCGAGAACCGGGGCGAGCTCGACCCCGCGGAGATGTACCAGAACGAGCTGATCCTCGACGGCATCGACGCCCGGGGTGCCCACGCCATGCGTGCGCGAGCGGCTGGAGACCATGCGCGGCTCGCCCTACTTCGCGCGCCTCGACTTCACCCCGGACACCGCCGCCGGGGCGGAGGCGCACTACATCGGCCGCCAGGGCCTGCAGGACGCCGAGGGAACCGCGGTCGTGGACTGGCGCACCCCGCTCGGCGGCATGTTCTACGAGTCCGAGCCCGGACCGGCCGCCTACGAGGCGCCCTCCGGCGAGATCGGCGGGCGGATCGAACGCAAGCGCCAGATCAAGGTCAAGGGCGGCAAGCTCCGGTTCGCCGTCGACACCGCCGAGGCGATCCGTGACGAGATCCTGCTGGAGGAGATCGGGCGCACCAGCGACGCCCACATGCGCTCGATCATCTCCACGATCCAGCGCGACCAGAACGCCATCATCCGCAACGAGTCGGACAGCACCCTGCTGATCCAGGGGGTCGCCGGCTCCGGGAAGACCTCGATCGCCTTGCACCGCATCGCCTACCTGTTGTTCCGGCTGCGCGGGCGGCTGCAGGCGCACAACATCGCGATCGTCTCGCCCAACGGCCTCTTCGCCGAGTACGTCTCCGAGGTGCTGCCGGAACTGGGCGAGGAACCCGTCGTCCCCCTCGACCTCGAGAGCATCGCCCGCACCCGGCTGGCCGAGCACCGCATGGACTTCACCGCCCCCGTCGACCCGGTCGAACCCGGGGACGGGGCCGCGCACGAGCGCGCTCGCGCCAAGGCGACCCTCGCCTTCCACCAGTGGCTGGAACGCGCGGTGACCGAGGCCGTGGAGGACAGCTTCGTCGCCCGTGACCTGCGGGTGCGCACGTTCCGGGTGGACGCCGAGGACCTGTGCACCCGGTTCGCCGCCCTGTCGCACGTCCCGCTCAGGGCCCGGCTGCGCTCCATGGCCGAGCACCTGTGCGCCGCCGCCCGCCTCGAGGACCCCACGGCAGCGTTCCCGCCCAAACCCGGGGAGGTGAACAAGGAGCTCACCGCGATGCTGAAGGTCAAGACCGCGCGAGCGCTGTACCGGGACCTGTACCGGCGCCCCGACGCCCCGGCCGCGTTCCGGGCTCCGTCCGCGAAGACCCTGGAGTGGGGGGACGTCTACCCGTTCCTGTTCGTGGCCGCACGCTTCCACGGGAGTGCACCGGACCAGGAGATCCAGCACCTGGTGATCGACGAGGTGCAGGACCACTCGCCGACCCAGTGCGCGGTGCTCCAGCAGCTGTACCGGTGCAACATGACCGTGCTCGGTGACGTCGCCCAGGCGCTGGGCAACACCGAGGACTACACCCCGGGTTCGCTCGGCGGGCTCTTCCGCGACGCCCGGGTCATGAAGCTGACCCGCAGCTACCGGTCCACGGCCGAGATCATGCGGTTCGCCTGCGGGATCCGGGGCGACGAAGTCACCACGATCGACCGCCATGGCGACGAACCCGAAGTGCTGGGCTTCGACACCGGGGCGGCCGAGGCCGGGTGGCTCGCCGACGAGATCGCCCGCTTCCGCTCGGCCGGCGGCGGTCGGCTCGCGATCATCACACGCTCGCACGCCCAGGCGCGGGCGCTCCACGGTGAGTTGGCGGAGAAGGTCGAGGACCTCACCCTGGCGAGCGCCGATTCACGCGGGATCCTCGGCCACGACGTCACGGTCCTGCCCGTGGGCCTGGCCAAGGGGCTGGAGTTCGACGAGGTCGTCGTCGCCCGCGCCTCCGCAGAGGAGTACGCGGCCGACGCCGACCGGTCGCTGCTCTACATCGCCTGCACCCGCGCACTGCACCGGCTCACGGTGACCCACCCTGGCCGCCCGAGCCCGCACCTGCCCGTCTGACCCCGGCTGAGCTCCGGGCGGGCGCGGCGGGCGTGTGCGGGGGCGTGGCACACGCCCGCCACGGGGCCGTCAGGAGCCCAGGTAGGCGACCCACCCGCCGTACCCGGTGATGTCGGGGGCGCCCTCGGCGGCGGAGGCCTCGCACCCGAACCCGACGACGGTGGATCCGTCCGCCAGGGTGACCGCGCCGAGCGACATGGGAGAGGGCAGCTCCGCGAGGAAGCTTCCCAGCGCGGCGGGGGACAGGCGCCAGACTTCGCACGCCAGCCGGTGTCCGTCCTCGGTGACCCGTTGCAGGCCCGGCTTGGGCGGGATCGTGGGCAGCGCGACCATCCGGTAGTCGGCGCTGGTCTCCGCCGCGCGCAGGAACCGGGCGCCGCGCGCGGTGAGCTGGTGGTTGAGCGGCTGCCCGCGCAGGTGAGCGCCGAAGACCGCCAGCTCCACTCCGGGCGCGAGCAGGCCGGGGCCCGGTTCGTCGCCGGTGAGGACGGCGGCGAGGTCCAGCCCGATCTGGTCCTCGAAGGCGCGGGTGACGACACTGACCCCGAACTCGAGCCCGTCCGCCTGCCCGGCGGGCACGGCGACCGCCGCCATGTCGAGCAGGTTCACGAAGTTGGTGTACGTGCCCAGGCGCGAGTTGGCGACCACGGGGTCGGCGTCGACCTCCGCGCGGGTCGGGTGCCCGACGGTGGTGGGCAGAAGCAGCGCGTCGCAGCCGTGCAACAACCGCTCGGCGACCACCCGGTACTCGGCGAGGCGGGCCTGGTCGACGGCGAGCGCGGCGGCGGGGATCCCCTCCGCGTCGAGCACGATGCCGGCGACGGTCGGGTCGGTCCCGGGTGCGTCCCGGTGTTTGTCGAGGAACGCGCCGACGGCGGCGTGGCGTTCGGCGACGAGCGCACCGTCGTAGAGCAGCCGCGCCGCCTCCAGCAGGGGCGCGATGTCCACCTCGGTGACGATCGCCCCGGAGCGTGCGAGGTTGTCCACAGCCCTGTGGAAAACTTCGCGCTCCGCGTCGCTCAGCGGGGCCAGCCCGTCGGGGTCGGGGACCGCCACCTGCGCGGGCGCGCCCGGGGCCAACCGCAGGTCAGAGGGTGCTCCGCGGCTCGACGGGTCACCCGGCTCGGGCCCGGCCATCACCGCCATGGCGCGCTCGCTGGCCGCCAGGTCGGGCGCGAAGACGGTCACGCAATCGTAGGGCCGGGCGGCCGGAACCACACCGTCGGTCGGGACCAGACCCAGCGTCGGTTTGAGCCCCACGATGCCGTGCAGCGCCGCCGGGACCCGGCCCGACCCCGCGGTGTCCGTGCCCAGCGCGATGTCGGCCACGCCCAGTGCCACCGCGACCGCCGAACCGGAGCTCGACCCGCCCGAGACCCGCTCGGGCCGGAACGCGTGGCGCACCTGCCCGTACGGGCTGCGCGTGCCCACGAGTCCGGTCGCGAACTGGTCGAGGTTGGTCTTGCCGAGCACGAGCGCCCCGGCCTCCACCAGGCGCCGCACAGTGGGCGCGCTCTCCTGCGGGGTGTACACGAAGTCGGGGTGCCCGGCGGTCGTGGGCAGCCCGGCCACGTCGATGTTGTCCTTGACCGCCACGAGCGTCCCGGCCAGCGGCAGGGGGCGNCGCCCCTCCAGCTGCTCGGCGAGGGCGACCACGTCCTCCTCCGGGCGCAGGTGGATCCAGACCTCGGGCCGGTCGGCCTCGCGCAGGCGGCGGTAGGCGGCGCGGACCCGTTCCACGGGGGTGTGCATCAGGCGTCCTCTTCTCGGGTCAGGACGGCCACGGCGCCGCCCGGGTCCAGCTGCTGTCCGGGTTCGACGAGCACCTCGGAGACCGTGCCCGCGGAGGGTGCGCGCACGACCACCTCCAGCTTCATCGCCTCCAGACGGGCGATCGGGTCGCCCTCGGCCACGGTCGTACCCGGCTCGACCTCGACGGTCCACACCGAGGCCGACAGCGACGACTCCACGAGAGCGGCGCCGTCGGGAAGGTCGAGGGCGGCGGGCACCACCGGTTCCGGTTCCGGCTTGTCGTCGAACTCCCCGGCGGCCTCCCACCGCTTGCGCTCCTCCTCGAACGCGGCAGCTTGGCGCTCGCGGAACGCCGAGATCGAGGCGGCGTTCTCCTCCAGGAACCTCTCGTGGTCGGCGAGCACGAACTCGCCCTCGGTCACCTCCAGCTCGTGCCGGCCCGCGAGCAGGTCGGCGCGGATGTCCATGAGCTCGTCCGGCTCGACGGGGTACCAGGTGAGCTGGTCGAAGAAGCGCAGCAGCCACGGGGTTCCGGGTTCGAACGCCCCGTACTGGCGCAGCCCCGACCAGATCGGCACGCTCCGGCCGATGAGCTGGTACCCGCCCGGACTCTCCATCCCGTACACGCACAGGTAGGCGCCGCCGATACCGACACCGGCCTCGGGGGTCCACGTGCGGGCCGGGCTGTACTTGGTGGTGACCAGGCGGTGGCGCGGGTCCAGGGGTGTGGCGGCGGGCGCGCCCAGGTAGACGTCGCCCAGGCCCAGCACCAGGTAAGAGGCGTCGAAGACGGTCCGGCGCACGTCGTCGACGTGGTCGAGGCCGTTGATGCGCCGGATGAACTCGATGTTGTCCGGGTTCCAGGGGGCGTCGTCGCGCACCCCCGCCTCGTACCGTGCGATCGCCTCGTGGATCGACGGGTCGTCGTAGGACATCGGGAGCCGCAGGGTCCGGCTCGGAACCCGCAGTTCGGAGGTGGGCGGCAGTTCCCGCTCGATCTCCTGCAGCATCCCGAGCAGCCGTCGCAGCGGCAGCACCCCGGGGTCGGTGTGCAGGTGCAGCGACCGCACACCCGGGGTGGTGTCGACGATCCCGGCGGGCGCGTGGCGCTCCAGGGCCTGCATGAGGGCGTGGACCCGCATGCGCAGCCCCAGGTCGAGCACCATCGGCCCGTACTCGACCATGAGGTTGTCGTGCCCGCTGCGCCGGTAGGTCACCTCGGGTGTGCCCGGGCCGGCGGGGACGCGGGCCAGGACCCCGTCGTCGCCGTCCGCGCCGCTGCTGCGCACCAGAGGCGCCGCGGTCGACTCGGTGTGCAGGCGTTCGGCGGCCTGTTCGGTGACGGGGTGGAACCGCACGGTGTCACCGGGGCGCAGCTGTGCGATCTTCCACCGTGCGCCGGTGACGACGGTGACCGGGCAGACGAACCCGCCCAGGCTCGGGCCGTCCGGGCCGAGCAGCACGGGGGTGTCGCCGGACAGGTTGACCGCGCCCACCGAGTACGCGGTGTCGTGCACGTTGGACGGATGCAGTCCGGCCTGCCCGCCGTCGGAACGCGCCCACCCCTGCTTCGGCCCGGACAGGCGCACACCGTTGCGGGCCGACTGCGGGTGGACCTTCCACTCCGCGGCGTAGAAGGCGGCCAGCCCCTCACGCGTGAGGAACTCGGGTGCGGCGTGCGGCCCCTCGGAGACCTCGATGTCCCAGTGCACGCCCGTCACACCCTCGACCGGCTCGGGGAACGCGGGACGATCGCTCTCGGGGACCGGGGCCGGAGCGGACTCGGGGACACGGCCGGGGCGCAGCACGTCCCCGGGCAGCAGGGCCCTGCCCGCATGGCCGCCGTACTCGCCCGCGGTGAACGTGGATGCGCTTCCCAGGTAGGACGGCACGTCGATACCGCCGCGCACCAGTACGTACGTGCGCATGCCTGGTCCGCGCGCCGGTCCCACGTCGATCAGGGCGCCGGCCGGGACCTCGACCGGTTCCCACTGTGCGACCGGTGAACCGTCGACGGTCACCCGGGCTGGTGCGCCGGTCACGCACACCGTCGTCGGGTGCGAGAACCGGAGGGAGGGGCCGTCGACGGTGCACTCCAGGCCCGCGGTGCCCTCCGGGTTGCCGAGCGCCGTGTTGCCCAGACGCAGCGCCTGGTCGTCCATCGCGCCCGACGGCGGTACGCCGACCTGCCAGTACCCGGTACGGCCGGGGAAGTCCTGGACCGTGGTGAGGGTGCCCGCGCGCTCCACCTCGATCCGGGGTTCCGGGTCGCTCACCCCGGCACACGTGGCGGTCGTGTGCTCGACCGCGTGCACGTCGTCGTGTCCGGCGAGCGCGCGCAGCAGCCCGAGGTTGGTCTGTACCCCGTCGACGCGCGTCCGGTCCAGGGCCCGGCCGAGGCGCTCCAACGCGGTGGAACGGTCCTCGGCCCCGACGATGATCTTGGCGAGCATCGGGTCGTAGTCGCTGGTCACCCGCTGCCCGGTCTCGGCCCAGCCGTCCACGCGCGCCCACTCGGGTGTCTCCACCCGGGTGAGCGGACCGGAGCTGGGCCGGAAATCGTGGGCGGGGTCCTCGGCGTAGACCCGGGCCTCGAAGGCGTGGCCGATCCGGGGCGGACCGTGGTCGGGCACGCCGGCGAGCACGTCCTCGCCGCGCGCCAGCCGCAGCATCCACGCGACCAGGTCGACCCCGGTGACCTCCTCGGTGACGGGGTGCTCCACCTGCAGCCGGGTGTTGACCTCCAGGAACGAGGCCTCACCCCGGTCCACGTCGTGGACGAACTCGACCGTGCCCGCACTGCGGTAGGACACACCGGCCAGGAGCGTGCGGGCCGTGCGGTGCAGTTGCTCGCGCACGTGCTGCGGCAGACCCGGCGCGGGCGCCTCCTCCACGACCTTCTGGTTGCGGCGCTGGAGCGTGCAGTCCCGGTCGCCGAGGCTGACGACCCGCCCGGCGCCGTCGCCGAAGACCTGCACCTCGATGTGGCGGGCACGGGTCACGAAGCGCTCCACGAAGACCCCGCCCCCACCGAAGTGGGTCTCTGCCATGCGGCTGACCCGGGCGAACGCCTCGCGCAGGGCGGTCTCGTCCCCGCACGGGCTTAACCCGATCCCGCCGCCCCCGGAGGTGGACTTGAGGATCACCGGGTACCCGATGCGGTCGGCGGCGGCCACCGCGGCGTCGGCGTCGGACAGGGGCTCGCTGCCCGGGACCATCGGGAGTCCCGCGGCGGAGGCGGCCTTGCGTGCGGTGTGCTTGTCGCCGAACTCCTCCAGGTGGTGGGGGCCGGGACCGACGAAGACCATGCCGGCGGTCTCGACGGCGTGCGCGAACTCCGCGCTCTCCGACAGGAACCCGTAACCGGGGTGGACGGCTCCCGCGCCGGTGTTCTCGGCCGCCAGGAGCAGGCGTTCGATGTCGAGGTAGCTCTCGGTGGCCGGCGCGGGGCCCAGGCGGACCGCCTCGTCGGCCATGCGGGTGTGGGGCGCCCCGGCGTCGGCGTCGGAGTACACGGCGACGGTGCGCAGGCCCAGGTCGCGTGCGGAACGGATGATGCGGCAGGCGATCTCGCCGCGGTTGGCGACGAGGACGGTGTCGAACACGGGGGTCTCCCTTGTCGTGCTGCTGGGGCCGTCAGAACACGTCGGTGTGCAGGGCCATGTGGGCGAGTGCGCTCTCGGCGCGTTCGAGGACCACCGCCATGGACGCGCCGACGTGCTCGTACATCGCCCTGTATGCGGCGTCGAGCTCGTCGGCGAGGAGGTGTTCGACGATGGCGATGTGCTCGTCGATGGTGGAACCGATGCGGTCGGCGGTCCGGAAGTCGTGCATGCGCACGCGCCGGATCCGGTGGTTGACCGAGATCAGCGCGTCGGTGAGGGCCCGGTTGCCGGAGGCGCGCGAGACGGCCGCGTGGTACTGCTCGTCCAGCAGCACGAAGGAGGGGTCCGGCTCGGGCGGGGAGGTGCGCAGCAGTTCCCAGCGTTCGAGCTCGGCGGCCAGGATCCTCCGGTCGTGGTGCACGCTCGGGTCCTCGATGGCGCGGGAGATGCCGCGCAGCTCGAGGGTGACCCGCAGTTCGTAGAGGTCGCGCAGTTCGGCCAGGTTGGGGACGGTGGCGTAGAAGCCGTTGTCGCGCCGTTCGACCAGACCGTCGGAGTGCAGGCGGGCCAGGGCCTCACGGACGGGGGTGCGGGAGACCCCGAAGCGTTCGGCGAGGCGGACCTCCCCCATACGGGTACGCGGGGCGATACGGCCGCTGAGGACCTCCTCGCGCAGCAGGACGTAGACCCGGTCCCGACGTGAGGTCGGGGCCTCGGCCCCCGGGGGAGCGTCCTGTGTATACATCGGTGTGTCCATGGGCCCCGACGCTAGGAAGCCCGTGTTTCCGACTCCGTTTCACCGCGTGAAGCGTCGGTTTCGCCGTGTTTCACGGGGTCGGACACGCCGAAGGGGCGCCCCGGAGAGGGTTCCGGGGCGCCCCTTCGTTGTGTGGCGCCGGCCTCTGGGACGGGCAGGGCCGCGCCGGTCTCCCGGGGGTGTCCGCCCTCCTGCGAGGTGCGCCCGGGTTGGTTCGGGCCGAAGGTCAGAGGCTCACACCGAGAGCCCAGCCAACGAGGGCGTACATGGTGCCCAGGATCAGGACCATGGCGAGCAGGTTGAGCCAGATCCCGCCCTTGAGCATCTGGGCGATGTTCACGTAGCCGGAGCCGAAGGCGATGGCGTTGGGCGGGGTCGCGACCGGGAGCATGAAGGCCATGCTGGCGGCGAGTACCGCGGGAACGATGAGCACGAGGATGTCGACGTCCATGCCGACCGCCACGCCGCCGAGGATCGGAAGGAACGTGGCCGCGGTCGCGGTGTTGCTGGTGAGCTCGGTCAGGGCCAGGACCAGTCCTGCGACCGCGAGGATGAGCACCCAGGTGGGAACACCGGCCAGGGCCGTGACCTGGCCTCCGATCCATTCGCTGAGACCCGAATCGGTGAACTGGGCCGAGATGGCCAGCCCGCCGCCGAAGAGCAGGAGGATGCCCCAGGGCAGCTTGATCGCGGTCTCCCAGTCGAGGAGCCGTGTGTGGCGGTCCACCGGGATGAGGAAGAGCACCACGGCGACGGCCATGGCGACGACGGCGTCCTCGATACTGGCCAGCCAGGGCAGAGCCCCGCCGATGCTCTCGGTCTCGGCGAGCATCGGGATGAAGATCCAGGAGAAGGCCGCAGAAGCGAACACGAGGAGGACGAGCTTCTCGCCGCGCCCCATCGGCCCCATCTTCTGCAGTTCGTCACGGATCAGCCCCTGTGCACCCTCGACCTTCTTGATCTGGGGGCGGAAGCAGAGCTTCACCAGGACGAACCAGGCGAGCAGCATGAAGACGACCGCGAGCGGAACGCCGACCTGCATCCACTGGCCGAACCCGATGGACATGTCGTGGGCGTCGTTGAGGTAGCCCACCATGAGCACGTTCGGCGGGGTACCGATGAGGGTTGCCACCGACCCGATGGAGGCCGAGTAGGCGATGCCGAGCATGAGCGCGGTCGCGAAGTTGGCGTCGGTCCGACCGTTGCGGAACTGCGCGATGAGTGTGACGACCGAGAGGCCGACGGGGAGCATCATCACGGCGGTGGCGGTGTTGCTGACCCACATCGAGATGAAGCCCGTGGCGATCATGAACCCGCCGACCAGGCCTGCCGTGTTGGAGCCGACCTTGGAGACGATCGTCAGCGCGATGCGCTTGTGGAGGTTCCACCTCTGCATGGCGAGGGCGAGCATGAAACCGCCCATGAACAGGAAGATGGTGTCGGATCCGTAGGAGGGGGCGACATCCTCCACCCCGACGCCGTCGAGCAGCACGGGGAACAGGACCAGCGGGAGCAACGAGGTCGCCGGGATCGGGATGGCCTCGGTGGCCCACCAGATGGCGATCCATGCAGTGACCGCCGCCACCGCCGCGCCGTTGGCGGAGAGGCCGGTCTCCCCGCCGCCGAGCTCCATCTGCATCTCGGGCAGAAGGGCGTACACGACAGCTGCCAGCAGGGGGCCGAGCACGAGTCCGATGAGTCTCGAGCGGGTCCAACCACCGTTGCTCGGCTGCCCGTCCTGTGTGGACGAGGACGCCTCCGGCGCCTCGGGACGAGTCTGGGTCGCCATCACAGTCCTCCTGGTCACGAGAGGCCGCAGGTGTCGTCTTGAAGCCCCTCCTGTGGAACCCGAGCCGCACCACACGTTTCTCTGCGGTTTCTCTCGGGTTACCTCCTTCTGACCCTGTGATCCTGGTTACTGGGTGATGATGTGTGCAACGCAACTGCGGAAGACTTGGGATTCTCCTGACATTGCGCCACCCAACGTGAGTGACCTGAGACACTTCGTTGCAGGGGGTGAACACGTCGGGCTCCCGAGCAAACCGTGTCTAAGCTGCACCTATGCACCTGAGTGGACCCAACCGCCGTGACGCGCTCCTGAACCTGGCCGGGGCGGCCGCTGCCCTCGGGGTGAGTGGATGCACACGCGGCCCGGCGTCCGGTCCCGGTGAACTCGTCGTGGCGACCGGGCCGCCCGGGGCCGTCTACCGCGAGATCGGATCCCGGATCGCGATGCTGCTCGACGAGGAACTCGACGGCACCGAGGTCGTCACTGTCGAGACCGGTGCCTCGCACGACAACCTCGTCCTGTTGGAGGGCGGTGAGGCCCACCTGGGGCTGGCCAACCTCGACTCGGTGCTCTCCACCGAGGCGGCCGAGGGCAGCGGGATCCGCGCGGTCGGGCGGCTGTACGACAGCTTCGTGCACCTGGTCGTCATGGGCGACTCCCCGGTGCAATCCATCGAGGACCTGGACGGCAGGCCGGTGTCGATCGGCGAGGTCAACTCCGGTACCGAGTTCACCGCGGAGCAGGTCCTCGCCGAGACCGGGGTGGGCGCCGATCCCGTGCGCCTGGACCAGGCGGCCTCGGCCGAGGCCCTGGCCTCGGGGGAGATCGACGCGATGTTCTCCCTGACGGGCCTGCCGACCCCCGCCATCGCCTCCCTCGCCGAGAACCACGATGTGCGGCTGATCGACCTGGCCGGAACCGCCGACCTCATGGTGGGGGTCCACCCGGACGCGTACTTCCCCGCGAACATCCCTGCGACCACCTACGAGGGCATCGCGGCCTGTCCGACCATGTCGATCCCGAACCTGCTGCTGTGCCGCACCGATCTGCCAGACGGCCTGGTCGTCCGCATCACCGACTCCGTCTACCGGGGTGCGGAGGCCCTCGCGGAGGAGCGGCCCGAGGCTGCGCAGATCAACGTGCGCACCGGCATCTCCACCGGCGTCGTGCCCCTGCACCCCGGCGCCGCCCAGTGGTACCGGGAGCACAAACCCGCCTGAACCGGTCGAGGCCGTACGCGGGTCAGGCGAGGCGCAGGCCCAGGCGTCCGCGGGTGGCGAGCACGAGCACGCCGGCGGCGGCGAGGACGAGCGCGACCTCGGTGACGCCTGCCGGGTCGTGGACGACCACCGCCTTCAGCCCCGAGGTGACGTTGACGGCGGCGTGCACGACGACCGCGGCGAGCACACCGCCGCGGGCGGAGTTGAAGACGTGGGCGAGCACGACCGTGAGGCCGACACAGAGCATCGTGTAGGCGGGGAAGGACATCTGCGACTGCATCGTGCCCGCCAACGAGAACAGGGGCGCGTGCCACACGGCCCAGACGATGCCGAGGACCACGTTCGCGCCGAGCGGGGAGAGCACCCCCTGCAGCCGGGGCTGGGCGAAGCCCCGCCAGCCGAGCTCCTCGTTGCCGCCGCCGACCAGGGCGATGACCAGGAACTGCACGGGCACGGTCATCAGCGCCGCGCGCAGCTCGGGCTCGTCGAGCTGCACGCTCCCCGTGTACACGGGCAGGGCCGCGGCCGCGGCGATGGCGACCAGGGCGAGCGCCCCGATCAAGTACGGGACGGGGCCGCCCCTGCGGCCGATCGAGTATCGCCGGAACAGCGCGCGGACCCCGGCGCCGCCCTGGGTGGCGGCGGTGACCACGACCGCGCCCACCATCGGGCCGAACCCGCCGGCGACGACGAACGGCATCGTGTCGTCCGCCGGGATCACGCGGGGCGCTGCCCACCACGCGGTCCAGGAGAAGGCGAAGGCGATCACGAGGAACGCGGTGAGTCCGTGGGGGTGCACGGCGGTCGTGCGCGCAGCGTCGGGGGCCTGCGCGGGGGAGGGGGTGTGAGGTCGCTGGGTGGAGGGTTCGTTGATCATGCGCATCAACATACACTGTTGGATAGCGTCATACAACGTATGAGTTCCTATGCTGGCGGTCATGAGCGACCCCGGATCCGAGCAGCAGTTCGACAGCGTCTTCCACCGGACGGAGCGCCGCCGTTCCCAGCCCTCCCTCACCCGCGACCGCATCGTCGAGGGCACCATCGCGCTGCTCGACCGCGACGGCGCCCGGGCGCTGACCATGCGCAAGGTCGCGACCGAGCTCGGCGTGCACGCGACGAGCCTGTACTGGTACGTCAAGCGGCGGGAGGACCTCGTCGACCTGGCCGTGGACGGGATCCTGGCGGAGGCCGCCGCTGGCCTCCCGGCCCCCGACGCCCCTTGGGACACCGCGATCAGGGACACCGCGCGCCGCTTCTACACGGCCCTGACCGCTCATGCCTGGGCAGCGGAGTTCGCCGGTTCCCGCCCGCTCATCGGCCCGAACGCGGTCGCCCTGGGGCGGCGGATCGTCGACGCGCTCCATGGCCTCGGCGGCGAGGAACAGCAGGCCGTTGCGATCCGCGCGGTCTCGAACCAGATCATCGGCGCGGCCACCTCCGCCGTCGCGATGCAGACCACGAAGGCGCACGCCTCGCACGAGCACGAGGCGACGCTGGCCACCGCGGTGTCGGAGCCGGACGGGCTCGCCGTCGAGCACACCTACTTCGACCAGGTCCTCGACCTGATCGTGGACGGCATCGCCGCACGCCACGCGTCGTGACGGGGCCTGGAACCCCGCGAGTGCGAGGTCCTGGGATCCGTGGCCGGGGCGGGCCGACGCCGCCATCGCCCGCATCCTCGTGGTGTCGGACACGGCGGTGCGCACACATCGGCTCGATCGTCACCGAGCGTGACCCGGATCCGCAGACGGGCGGGCACCGCCGTGCGCCGGCGGCCCTGGCCCACCTGGACCGCTGACCGGACCCCTCAGGCCGGCGGGAGCTCGATCAGTACACCGAAGCCGGGACGCTCGCCCTCCCCGATGCCGTCGGTCAGCGACAGCCGCCCGCCGCTGCCGTGCACGAGGTCGGCGACGATCGCGAGTCCGAGCCCGGTGCCCTCGGTGTTCTGGTGACGGGTCGAGCGCCAGAACCGGTCCAGGGCCGACTCGCGCTCCTCCTCCGGCAGTCCGCCGCCGTCGTCGAGCACCCACAGGTGCACGGGATCGCCCCCGCGAGCCCGTACCACGACCCGCGTCCCGCCCGAGAGGCGTGTCGCATTGCTGACCAGCTCGTCGAGGATGCTGCCGAGCCCGCCCGCGGGCGCGAGCGCACGCAGCCCTTCGGGTACGTCGGTCTCGACCTCGACACCGCGCGAGGAGCCCAGGGCGCGCCAGCGTTCCACACGCGTCTCGAGTACCTCCGACACGTCCACGGGTTCGGAACCGGTGATGCTCTCCAACCGGGTCGCCGCCAGCAGAGAGTTCAGCATCCTGTGCATGACGGTGGCCTCGTCCACGGCGATCGCATGGGCCTCCCGCGCCTCCTCGGTCCGCAGGTGCGGCGCGAGGTTCTCCACCGCGAGGCGCAGGCTCGCGAGAGGGTTCCGCAGCTGATGGGAGGCCTCGGAGACGAACGCGCGCTGGCGTTCCAGCGCGGCCTGCACGACCGAGACCATGGTGTTGAAGGAGTCGGTGAGGTGGCGCAGCTCGGGCGGTCCGCGTTCGGCGTCCGCGCGCACCTCCAGGTCGCCCGCCGAGACCGCCTCGGTGGCCTCGTCCAGGCGCCGGATCGGGCGCAGCACCCACCGGGACAGCGGCAGGGCGGCGGCGACGAGCAGGGCCAGCGGAACGAGTCCGCCGACGGCCGTCCAGACCCAGGCGTCGAGGACCTCCGAAGCCAGCCGGTCGGTGGGCGCGACCAGTACGACAGCCCCGGCGACCTCGCTGTCGCGGCCGACGGGTTCGACCACCACGAGCGGGTCGTCGCTCCAGGGCCACACGGCCTCCGGCGGCGGAGGACGCTCGCCGGCCAGGGCGGTGCGCACCTGCACGTCGATGGGCAGTGACTCCAACAGCTCGGCCGAGCGCTCGTCGTCCTCCGACCCGGCCACGACCCGGCCGTCAGGGGCGACCACCAGCACGGGGCTCGCGTACAGCTGCCGATAACGTTCCATCTCCTGGTCGAGCGCGGACAACCGTTCGGCCTCCAGCGCGCTCCGGGCGAGGGACGCGAACCGCCCGGCGTCGCCCGTGCGGTCGACGTAGGCCTCCTGTGTGCGCTGCTGGGCGGTCATCGTGCCGAGCGGTAGCAGGACCGCCACGACCAGCACCACGGCGAACGGCACGAGGATGACGAGCAGGCGCCGAAGCACGGTTCAGCCCCCGTCGAGGACGTAACCGACGCCCCGCACGGTACGGATGCGCACAGAGCCGCCCAGCTTGCCGCGCAGCGACGCCACGTGGGTGTCGAGGGTGCGCGAGGAGGCTTCCCAGGCGGTGCCCCAGACCTGGTCGAGGATCTGGTCGCGGGCCACCACCGACGGCGAACGCCCGGCGAGCAGGGCCAACAGGTCGAACTCCTTGCGGGCCAGACGTATCGGTTCGCCGTCCGCGGTCGCCGTGCGAGTGTCGGGGTGCACGACCACCTCTCCCACGCGGATCGGCGGCTCGGCCTCCACGGGTTCGGCGCGGGCGGGCCGGGTGCGGCGCAGAACCGCGTCGACGCGGGCGAGGAGTTCGGCGACCCCGAAGGGCTTGACAACGTAGTCGTCGGCGCCGGCGCGCAGCCCGCGCACCCGGTCGCGTTCCTCGCTGCGGGCGGTCACGGCGATGATGGCGGTCTGCGGCCGGCTTCGCAGGCGGCGCAGCAGCTCGATGCCGTCGGCGTCGGGCAGGCCGAGGTCGAGCAGGACGACGTCGGCAGGTGGGGCGCTGAGGGCGCGCTCGGCGGTGGCCACCCGCTGGACCTCGAACGAGGCCGACCGCAGGGCGGTCACCAGCCCCCGTGCGACCCGGTCGTCGTCCTCCACCACGAGAATGCGCATGAGCAGCATGGTAGGCAGATTCGGCGACCTGCGGAGGACACCCGGCCCGCGGGCCCCTCAGCCCCCGGCCTCGTCCCGGCGGTCCCACTCCATCTGCACGCGCAGGTTGCCCTCGGCGGACGAGCGGGCGATGATCGCGCCGGTCTCCGCGCCGAGCTTCACCCCGACGGTGACCCGTATCACGTCCGGGCCGAGGGCGGTGCCGAGCTCGTCCAGCGCGGCGCCCACCGCGCGCCGTACCGAGGAGAGCCGTTCGGTGAGCGTGCCGACCGCCTCCTCGATCCGGTCCCCGCCCGAGACCAGCTCGGTGCCGTGGGGATCGCCGTCGACCTCCACGTACACCTCGTCCTCCTCCGGCCCCTGGTCACCGATGCGCAGACGCACGAGTCGAGTCACGGCCTGTCTCCTTCCCGGGGGTGCCCCTGCCCGTAGCGGGCGTAGACGTCGACGGGGGAGCGGTACCGGCGTGCGACGGCGGCGCTCTCGACGGCGGGCAGCATCGCGTCGACCCACATCCGTGCTCCGGCGCCGGCCCGGGGAGTGCCGACGTGTTCGCCGTCGAGCATCCGGGCGAGGTCGTCGAACCAGGGGTCGCGGCCGTCCAGCACCCGCACGGCCAGGCGCAGCATCCGGCGGATCTCCGGTACCTGCCCGCCGAGCGCGAGCAGCCGGGCACGCACACCGTCACGGAAGTCCCACCGGACCTCCTCGCCCGGAGTCTCGTCCAGCACACCGTCGGCCAGGCGCACGAGCCCGCTGAAGAAGACCTCGGTGAGCTCGGAGGGCGAGGCCGCTCCCAACACGTCCCGGCACACCTCCGAGACCACGGCCGGGTGCAGTGGCACCGCCGCCAGCGACACCGCCAACTCGAACGCCTCCGGGCTGGCCGTGCGCCGGAACCGCAGCACCGCGTCCCCCTCGGGCACCTCCGGGTCGGCCCGCGCCCCGGGGTCGGGATACTCGGCGGCGTGCACCCACAGGCGCGCGCGGCTGCGCACCATCGTGAAGGACGCCCAGTCGTGCAGGGCGGCGGCGCGCAACGGCAGTACCGGGATCAGGGTTCCGCGTGGGCTCTCCTCCCCGACGGCGCCAGCACGGGTGCTCTCGCGCACGTATCCGGTGTTGGGACCGGCGGGGCTCGCCGGCCATGCCGCCCGGATGCGTGTCGGCACAGTGCGGATCGACCCGCGCCGCCACAACTGCGGGCGCAGCAGGTGGAGAACGGCCACCGCCCCGCCGCGTGCGGCTCGCGCCACCCAGTCCTGGAACCCGGCGTCGCCCCAGGCCGCCCCGAGCCCGTCGGTGACGATCAGGGTGACGTGTGGGCCGGTCTCTCCGGGCGGCCGCAGGTGCCGGGGGCGTCCGTCCGGGTCGGCGAGCAGGGGAGCACCGGGCCGCTGGGAGTCGAAACCGAGCAGGTCGACGGAGCGGAAGATGCCGCTGCGGCGCAGGAGGCGCGTGAGGTCCTGGGTTATCCCGCGCTGGAACAGCATGGATACCCCGGTGTCGGTGACCAGGGCCAGGCGCACGGTCCGCGCAGCCCCCGGGCGCAGCGCGGGCAGGACGGGCACCCCGGAGGAGCGTCGTTCCCCCGGTTCCCAGTGCGCGGTGTCCAGGAGTGCGCGGGCGTAGTTGCGGGCGGTGTCGGCGAGGTCGGGGTGCTCGGGGCGGCCGCGGGGGACCTTGAGACTGAACCGGCCGAATGCCGACAGGAGGGCGGAACGGTCCTCCAGGCGCTGGTGGGCGGGGTCGTCGATGGGCGCGGCGGGCACGGACGTCGGCCCTTCCGCCGGTCCGGGCGCCGGTTCGGGGGCCTCGGGCGCTGCGTTGTGCCGGCGCGGGACGGCGTCGGGCGACGCGGGGTCCGGTGGCAGGGGTTCGGTGAAGGGCAGGTGCGCCAGGTGGCCGTACCGCAGCCGGGAGGTGCCGTCCGCGGCCTGTTTCATGACCGCGGCCAGGTGCACGGCGTCGGCGAGGTCGGTGGCGTCGAGACCGTACTCGCCCAGCGGCAGGGGCTCCGGGCCGCCGCTCATCCTGGGGATTCCGTGAGCCGGTGCCAGAGGAGCTCGGCCAGGTGGTCGACCTGATCGGGCGTGGGCCCGCCCTCGTGGTCGAGCTGTCCGACCAGGTGCACGGCGTTGAGCAGTTGGTCGAGTGCGAGCTGGTCGCCGTGCACACCCGCATCGAGGAACTTGGTGACGAGATCCCGTGTACCGGTGGGAAGGTTGCCGTCGAAGTGCCCGGCGACCGCGGCCAGGAGCTCCTCCTCCCGGGGCAGCCCCATACGCACGGGGATGCACCGCCGCATGAAGGCGGGTGGGAGATCGCGGTCGTTGTTGCAGGTCAGAACCACGATGGGGAAGGCCGCGCACAGCACACGACCGCGCTCGACCGCGACCGAACGGCCCGGGTCGTCCGTGGCCACTCCTATGCTCTCGGCGACCCCGGCCAGGCGCGCGAGTTCGGGTACGTCGAAGCCGCCGCTCTCGAAGAGGTCGAGCAGGTCTCCCGACAGGTCGAAGTCGCCCAGGTCGAAGTCGTCGACGAGCAGGACCCGCGGCAGGTGTGCCGGCAGGAACGCCGTGCCCAGCGGGCCGAGAGTGAGATAGCGACCGATGGAGCGCGCGCTGCTGCCGAGCCGGTCGTCGCCCCCGTCGGGGGGTTCGTCGCCGGTGAGCCGCACGCGGGCGTTCTCCAGGTTGAGGTCGTGGATCTGGGTGAGCGGATCGTAGGAGTACAGCCCCTCGCGCACCGTCGACCGGCTCGTCACCGGCCACCGCAGCACCCGCCCGAGCTGGAGCTCCCGGGAGATCTGGTGGGCCAGGCTGGACTTGCCCACACCGGGTGGTCCCACCAGCAACAGGGGGCGCCGCAGGTGGATGGCGGCGTTGACCTTGTCGAGCAGGTCCTTGCGTTCGGGGCCGAGGGGGATGGCGAAACCCCGGGTGCGGGCCGGCCCCAGGTAACGGCCGCTGGTCTCGTCGTGGGGCGGGTCGGAGGGGTCAGGCCTCCCGCCGAAGGTCCGCCACTGTGGCGGGGGGGGGGGGNGGTGCGGGCGGGGTTGGCCCGTTCCGTGGAAGATCCACCACTCCGGCACGTCCGGCACGGGACCGGTCGACCCTGATTCGGCTGGTGTGGTCATGGGGGGTTGTCCTTCGAACCGCGCCCGACGCGGGCTACTGGATGCTTCGGTGGGACATCGGTGGGGGCGGAGGGGGCAGGACCGGCAGGGTGTCGTGGTAGATGACAGCGATCTGCGAACTGCTCTCGATGTACCCGTAATCACTGGGCGACACGCGCCCCGACCGGGAGCGCAGCAGGGCGGCGGGCAGCTCGGACATGTCGTCGGGGGACACCGTCACCTCGCGTTCCATCTGCACCGGGCTCAACCAGGATCCGACCGCACGGGGGGAGTCCCCGAAGTGCCAGATGACCACCGGAACCCCGCTCCGCACGGCCAGGGCCACGCTCAGGAAAACTTCGCCGAGACCGCGTGGAACGGAAATTCCGATGACTCTGTCGTCATCGAGCCTTTTGGCGATCAGTCTCTCATTCATGTCCGCCGTGTGGAAGAGGTCGAAAACAGCGGCACTGCCGTCGCGGATAAGGCCGGACCAGCGTTGTGAGAAACGTTTCTGGGCACTTCTGACCTCCGGGTCGCGCCGGTCGAGGAGGGCCTCGTCGCGGTAGACGACCTCGGCGCGTTCGCCCAGGGGCCGCCCCTGGAGCGTGCGCCCGTTCTGCCAGCGTTCGGCGACGGCCTCGGCCATGAGATCGAGCGAGGTCACCAGTTCGACGCGGGTGCTGCTGTGGTGTGCGGCGCGGGAATCTGCGAGAAGCAGGTCGAGGCGGGCTCCCACCCGGACACTGACGTCCTCGCCGGGCACGTCGCGGTCCATCCAGTGTTCGGCGAAGTCGGGAGGACCGCCGCGCCCGTCGCTGAGCACCGACCAGCTCTCCAGGTCGTAGCGGTCGCGGCAGCTGCGGCTGACGCGGACCACCAGGCGCGCGGGCAGGTCCTCGGGCGCGGGCAGGGGCAGGGGGTCGGCGCCCAGGGCCCCGCCCCACTGTCCGAGGAGGTCGGCGCAGGCCAGCGCGGGGTGGGTGCCCGCGAGCCAGGCACAGAACCGCGCGGCGGGGGAGGGGTCTGCGAAGGCAGGGAGCAGGGCGAGGTTGACCAGCGCCTCCCACGCGGTCTCCGGCGGGGGCAGGCCGCCGCCCTTTCCGGCGTGGTCGGCGCGGATCGACCGGTAGGTCTCGCGGACGGCGGGTTCGCAGGGCAGCAGGGTGAGTTCGGCGCGCACGGTCGCGAGGTCCCCGGCGACGGTGGTGGCCCCGGCGGTGGCGGCGTCCACGAGCACGGATCCGAGCACGGAGTCCTCGGCCTCGCGGACGTAGGGAGCCGCCTCGGTGGCCAGGGCCTCGGCGGCGACACTGCGCGCATCCTTGCGCAGCACCCACCGCACCAGCGGCAGCAGTGTCCCCTGGGTCTCGCAGGCGGTGACCAGGCGCAGGGCGAAGCGGTAGACCTGGCCGGTTCCGACCTCGCGCCGGATACGCAGGGGCAGACAGCTCAGCAGGTCGCTCTGGCCCTCCCGGTCCTGCACGTAGGCGACCTCGCACAGGGCGTCGACCAGGCTCTCGCGGTCCTCAGGTGTCACCGCACCCCCTCAACAGGGGAGCGGCGGCCTCCCGGACACGCCGCATGGGTGCGCTGGCCTCCTCCCACGCCGCCAGGTGGTCCAGGACCTCGCCGAGGATCCCGTAGTCGCGGTGTGCCCGTAGAACGAGCTGGTGGGAGAAGACGACGGGGACCGCTCCGGAGTCGATCCTGCGCCGCAGCCGGGGGTCGAGGGCGCTGACGAAGAGGGCGCGTACGTCGCGCGAGGCGACGGTCTCCAGGTCGGAGACGGCCTCGGCGAGCGTGTGCAGGCTCGCGTGGTCGAGGGCTGGTGCGGGGCCGGGTCCGAGCCGGGCGGGCGCGGGTCCTGCGGGGCGCGGAGTGCGTGGCGGGCGCAGCGCGGGCACGGCCGTGAGCGGCACCATCCACGCCAACCGCCCCTGCGCGCCGGCCTCCCGCACGATGCCGAGGAGGCGGCCGTCGCGGTCGCTGACCCCGCTCCCGCTGAAGCCGCGGGGGACNCGTCGACGTCGATCTGCACGTACTCGGGGCGGGCACCGCCGGGGCCGCGCACGGTCCCCGTGAGCCAGCGTCCGGCGGGCGCATGGGGGAACCCGAGGATCCGTATGCCCAGGTCGGTCAAGGTGTGCGGTGCGCGGGTGTCGAGCGGCGCGGGTGCGGCGGGGGCACGGCGGTCCAGGCGCAGCAGGGCCGCGTCCCACGGGGGAGCGTCCTCCCACCACCATCCGTCCTCGACGACCTCGGCTCCGGTGTGCCAGCCGCGATCGCCGCGGGGCGCATCGAGGCGGACCCGGGTGCCGGGGCCGCCCTCGCCGGCGGCGGTGCGCACGACGTGGGCGCACGTGAGGACGTGGTCGTGGGAGACCAGCACCGCGGCCCCGTGGAGGACTCCGCCGTCCCGGTCGGTGATCCTGAACTGCCAGTCGGGTGTGCTGTTGTGGTGGGCGGATGCGGACACGACGCTCCCGTTGTCGGAGGTTGGGCACCCGGGAAATGGGGGGACGGTCCCAGAACACCGGATCCAAACAACACGGCGTTTATTGGCTTCGACTCTACGTATTTACCCCCAAAACGCCTCAGGGCCACCATCCGGAGCCGACAGAACGAGGATTGTTCTCGCGAAGTAATGGTGATATCTGTGAGCGTTGTTTCTCCTGTTGCAAAGGAAAGAGGAGAAAAAGAGGAGGGCCGCGCACCTGATGCGGTGTGCGGCCCTCCGTGTGGTTCGCTCGAGCGGCCGGCCGGTCACGCGGAGGCCGGTGCCTCCTCGGTGGCCGGGGTCTGCTGCTTCTCGGCCCGGAGCTCGTTCCACGGCAGGGGCAGGAGGCTGTCCAGGGCCAGGCGTCCGCCGGAGAAGCCGAGGGCCAGGGCGGTCACGCCCAGGGCCAGTGGGAGCTCGAAGCCGCCGACGAACGCATCGCCCACATGTGCGAAGCCGAGGGCGGCACCCATCATCGCGGCCAGGGCGATGCCGGTCAGCGGGAGCAGCAGGCCGAGGATCAGCGCGGCGCCGAAGCCGACCTCGATCACGGCGCCCACGACCGCTGCGGCCGCGGGGGCGGGGATGCCCATGGCTTCGAAGCCCGCGGCGGTTCCGCCGATGTCGGTGGCCTTGGGCAGGCCGTGGGCGATGAAGGTGACACCGACGACCGCACGGGCAGCTAGGGCGGTGACGTCGTGGACCTTGGACGTGAGCGGGCGTCGGGACATGGTGCCCTCCAGCTTCGTGAGTCGGGTTCGGTCGGGGTGGCACCTAAACTTGAAGGTACAACCTTTTCCCGGGAAGCTATACCGTACCGCGAAGCCGCGCCCGGATCGAGGCCCGCGGTCCGGTCAGCGTGTGTACCGCGGCTCCACGCCCTCGGGGTCGAGAGCCCCGAGTACGGCGGTGCTGATGCCGTCCAGCTGGCGCACCTGATCCGGCGTCAGGGAGTCGAAGAGCACACGCCGGACCTCCTCGACGTGGCCCGGCGCCGCCTCCTCCAGTGCGGCGCGGCCGTCCCCGGTGAGTTCGACCACCGTGGTGCGGCGGTCGCCCGGCCGCTTGGAGCGGCGCACCAGGCCCTCGCGCTCCAGGCTGGAGACCGCGTGCGACATGCGGCTCTGCGAGGCGCGCAGGTACGCGGCCAGAGCGCTCATCGTCATCGTCTGCCCAGGGGTCTCCGACAGCGCCGCGAGCGTGGTGTAGGCCGAGTGGGAGAGGCCGGAGTCATGCCTGAGCTGGCGGTCGAGCCGGGCCTCCAGCAGGTGCACCGCGGTGAGGAAGTTGCGCCAGGTCCACTGCTCGTTCCCATCGAGCCACCGAGTCTCGGACAACGGGCCGCTCCCCACACCGCTCGCCTGTGTACCTGGTGCCAACGCTACCGGGGTGGTCCGGGGCCTCGGATTCACCCGGAGTCCACTCACGATCCGCACCATTTTACTCACGCAATGTTATCGGGGTCTGTAGAGTCACACCCTCCGTCGCAACACACAGGGACCGGTGATCTGGTTTGGCGGTGCAGACCCCGTCCTTCAGGGCGGGGATGACCGTCCGCGGCCCGGAAATGTCACAGCCTCCCGCTACGGTCCCCACCAGGATCGACAGGGGAGGTGTGCGCTGTGCTGACGGGGTACCGGTACCGGCTGGGGGNCCGCGCGGTGTGGAACACCGCCCTGGCCCAGCGCCGCTTCACCGAGAACGACGGCTCCTGGACCTGGCTCCGCGAACACCTGCCGGCGCCCACGGGCGTGCGCGCCTGGTAGGCCCGTACCCCTCCCGCCGTGGGTAATCTGCCTACGGCACGGGCTTCTCGGGAGGGATCGCGATGGGCGTACGCGTAGCCGTGGGGCAGGTCGCACGCACCACGCGACGGCACTACCGGGCGTTGCTGACGGCCCTGCTCATGCCCCTGCTGCCCTGTCTGCTGTTGGGAGCGCTCACCGCAGCCGCCCTCACCGCGCACGGCGCGATCACCAGTGGACAGGCTCCCGTATGGTCCTCTCTCCCCCTGCTCACCCGGGTGTTCGCGGCCACCGGCGTCCTGGCCCTGCTGGCGGGGGTCCCGATCGCCGTGTGCGCCGCGCTCCGAGTCGCCGCCGACGCCGTCCGGGGGCGTGCGCCCGACCTCGGCCGCGCTTGGCGCCCGAGGCTGCGGTGGCCGGCCCGCTTTCCGGCGCTCGGGGTGGTGCCCGCCCTCCTGGGGCTGGTGCCCCTGTTCCCGGCGATCTTGGCGGCGCGCATCGACCCCGCTGTCGGTCTGCTGTGGGTGCTGGTGGTGGCGCCCTGGACCGCGGTGGCCCTGTGCACGCGAATGTCCGAGGAGCCCGTCCCCCCGGGGCCGCGGGCGCCTCACCCCGTTCCGGCCCCGCTGCTGGCCGCACTCCTGGCCACGACCCCGTTCATCACGCCCGGGCCGCTCTGGTTCGCCTACTGGGCCTGAAGCCCGCCGGCCGAGCGGAGCAGCCGCGCCAGGCGGTCGTGGTCGGGGCCGTCCAGGCTCTCCCACTGCTCGCGCTGGGCGTGCTCGACGCTGTCGGCGAGGTCCGCGCGCAGGTCGCGTCCGTTCCCGGTGATGCGCAGGACCACCCGTCGTCGGTCTCTGTCGTCGATGGAACGGCGCGCCAGCTCCTCGTCGACCAGCCGGTCGGCGACGCGGGTGGCGGTGGCCCCGGCCAGACTGAGCTCCTCGCACAGCGCGGCCATGGGCAGAGGGCCGGAACCGGCGAGCAGGTCGAGCATGCGCCACTGGTCGACGGTGAGCCCGTGGCTGCGCACGACCGAGGCGGCCCCGCGGTCGAGGCGGGCCGCCATCCGGCGCAGGAACAGTGCGTCGATGCCCCTGCCCGTGGTGTGTCGACCCATCCGCGCGCCGTCCCTTGCCCGAAGCCCGGCCTTCCGGAAAACTTCCGATGTGAATGTAGCACCACCGTCACGCGGCGAGAGCAACGCGGACACAGGGCCCCACCAGGATCGGGCCCGCCCCGGAGACCACAGCCCACCCGACGAGTGAGGTCGCCATGGCCGCTTACCTGTACCGCTGCCCGGAACGCCACGAGACCACAGCCGACGCCCCCATGGGTGAGGCCCCCGAGAGCGTGCAATGCGACTGCGGAGCCCGCGCCGCCCGCACGTTCACCGCCCCGATGGTGCGTTCCGTGCCCAGGGCCGTCCACCGTATGCGCGACGTGGCAGCCGAGAGCTCAGAGAACCCCCGCATCGCCCACCGATCCTGACCACGACAGGAAGGCCGTTGCCCATGCCCGAGGTCCTCTTCAGCCACGATCCCGACAGGCCCATGGCCCGGCAGGCCGTGCCCGGACACAACCGTTTCCACCCCGACGTCCCGCCCGCAGCGACCGCCCGTCCCGGCCAGGAGTTCCGCATCGAGTGCCGGGAGTGGACCGACGGGCAGATCGGTGACAACGACTCGGCCGACGACGTGCGCGGCGTCGACCTCGACCACGCCCACATGCTCAGCGGCCCGGTCCGCGTGGAAGGCGCCGAACCCGGCGACCTGCTCGTCGTCGACATCCTCGACATCGGCGCGATCCCGCAGGAGGCCTCGGAGAAGGGCCCGGTCTGCGGCCAGGGCTGGGGGTACAGCGGCATCTTCGCCAAGGTCAACGGCGGCGGGTTCCTGACCGACTACTACCCCGGCGCCTACAAGGCCGTGTGGGACTTCAAGGGCCAGGTCTCCACTTCGCGCCACGTGCCCGGAGTGGAGTACACCGGTATCACCCACCCCGGGCTCATGGGGGTCGCACCCTCGCAGGAGCTGTTGGAGCGCTGGAACCGGCGCGAGCGCGCCCTCATCTCCACCGACCCCGAACGGGTGCCGCCGCTGGCCCTGCCGCCCCTGACCTCCGGCACGCTCGCCGGTACCGCCGAGGGCGACCTGTTCGACCGCATCGCCGCTGAGGGCGCACGTACCGTGCCTCCCCGCGAGAACGGCGGCAACCACGACATCAAGAACCTCACCCGCGGTTCGCGGATCCTCTATCCCGTGCACGTCCCCGGTGCGCTGCTGTCCGTGGGCGACCTGCACTTCAGCCAGGGCGACGGCGAGATCAACTTCTGCGGCGCCATCGAGATGGGCGGCTTCATCGACCTGCACGTGGATGTGATCAAGGGCGGCATGGAGTCCTACGGCGTCCACCGCAACCCGGTCTTCCAGCCCGGCCGGGTCGCACCTCAGTACTCCGAGTACCTGACCTTCATCGGGGTGGGCGTGGACCACCGCGACAACACCAACCTGTACCTGGACGCGACCGAGGCCTACCGCAATGCCTGCCTCAACGCGATCTCCTACCTCAAGAAGTGGGGGTACACGGGCGAGCAGGCCTACCTGATCCTGGGCACCTCCCCGATCGAGGGCCGGATCGGTGGGGTGGTGGACGTGCCCAACGCGTGCTGCGCGGTGTACCTGCCGACGGAGATCTTCACCGACGACATCCGCCCGGGTGCGGGCGGTCCCGTGTACAAGGACCGCGGTCAGGTCGCCGTGGCCGGCGGCTGAGGCGCGGCCGACCCGGTGCACACGAGAGCGGGGGTCGCGGAACCGATCGGTTCCGCGACCCCCGCCGGGCGTTCGGGCCGGTGTCTCAGACGTCGCCGTGGACCGGGGCGGGCGTGCCCGAGCCGTCGGTCATCTGCGGTTCACCGGTCTCGCTGGCCTCCAGCCACTCGTCCCAGGACATCTGCCAGTAGCCCCAGCCGTTGTCCCACTCGAACTCGCGGTCGGTGCCGGTGGTGTCGAGGATGTCGCCCATCAGGGTGTTCTCGAAGAACCACTGGGCGTCGTCCATGCGCAGGTTGGTGCAGCCGTTGGAGGTGTTGGCCGACCCGATGTTGCCGTTGCTCGACATCTCGTGCACGAACTCGCCGCTGTTGGAGGTGCGGACGGCGTACTTGACGTCGAGGCGGTAGTAGTCGGGGTCGTCCTCGTCGATGCCGAGGGTGGCGGCGTCCATGGTGAGGTCCTCGTGGCGCTCCATGAGGACGTGTGTGCCGCTGGTGGTGGTGTCGAACTCGCGGTTGGCGGCGCCGTTGCTCACCTCGAAGGTGCGGTCGTGCTCGCCGTCGATCTCGATCTCCATCTCGTGGTCGGGCACGTGCATGGTCGCGATGAGCTCGCGCCCGACCTCGAAGTCGATCTCGTGGTTGCGGTTGCCGTAGACGCCGTCGGCGGCCTCGACACCGGCGAGGTTCAGGTCGACGCTCACCTGCTGGTGGGGCTCCCAGTACTCCTCGGGGCGGAAGACCGCCATCTGGTCGTCGACCCAGTTCCAGGCGCCGGCGATCTCCTCCTCGGACTCGACGTCCATGGAGTTCTCGACCTCGACCTTGTTGGTCACGGGGTGGTCGAAGTTGATGACCACGGGCATGCCCACGCCCACGGTGTCGCCGGAATTGGGGAAGTTGGAGGCCAGGCCCAGGCGGTTGCCCTCGGGTGCGGCCTCGGTGGTGAACTCGTGGACCAGCTCGGTCTCCTCACCCGCCTCGTTCTCGGCGGTGGCGGTGACCACGACCTCGGCGCCGGGGCGCAGGTTCCAGTCGCTGACCCACTCGGTGTCGTCGTCGTTGAGGGTGCCGGTCATCTCGTAGAGGTCGGGGTCCTCCTCGTCGTCCTCGCCGACGCTCTGGTCGACATCGACGCCGGTGATGGACCCGCCCTCGGCTGCGACGTTGACCGGGGAGTTGGGCGGGAGGTTCTCCTCGCCGGTGTCGGGGGAGATGGAGAGTTCGGCGGGGGCGGCGTCGGCCTCGTCGCTGCCCTGCGTCTCCGCGTCACCGGAAGTGCAGGCGGTGGCGATCAGTGCCAGCGATGCCAGCACCGCACCGAACCGGCGCGGGCCGGCCGCGTAGGTCTTCCCCGTCACGTCTGGACCTCCATGGATTGTCTCGAACGCCGTGTCCCTGTATTGGACGCACGAGAGCGAAAAAGGTTCGGATCCCGGCCGCATCGGTATCGAGCGGTTACCGACGCCCCGCGGCTCCGGGGGGCCGGAACCGCCGACGGTACACCCTGGGGGTACATGTCAGGACCACCAGGATATGTGCCGGAAGCCCCATGTTGCACCCGTTGTGTTCGGTCCCTCCCTGCGTCTAGAATCTAGTCCGATCGAACCAGTTTCTCGATAAACCTGAGCAAATGCACAGTTTGTTTCAGAAGGAGGTGCGCCATGCAGTGGATCTTCCTGGCCGGCGCCATCGCCGCCGAGGTGTTCGCGACGACCTCGCTCAAGTTCTCCGAGGGCTTCACCAAGCTCCTGCCCTCGGTCTTCGTGGTCGTGGGTTACGTCACGGCGTTCTTCCTGCTGTCCCAGGCGCTGGTCAAAGGCATGGACCTCGGAGTCGCCTACGGTATTTGGGCGGCCGTCGGTGTCGCTCTTGTCGCCGTGATCGGTGCGGTGTTCCTGGGGGAGTCCCTCACCTGGGTGCAGACCGGCGGCATCGCCCTCGTCATCGCCGGCGTGATGGCCCTGGAGATGGGCGGACAGCACTGAGACCGGAGGAAGACGACGTGACCGACCCCGACCGCATCCAGGACGGCCGCAGGCGCAAGGGCGAACAACGCCGCCGCCTGCTGGTCGAGGCGACCATGCGCGTCATCGAACGCGACGGGGCCGGATCCGTGAGCCAGCGGCGGGTGGCCGCCNACTATTTCGCCGCCGTCGACGACCTGCTCGTGGCCACTCTGACCAGCGTCAACGACCTCTACGTCGAACGCATCGACGCCCTCGGCCCCGGCGACGAGGGGCTCGCCGCGCTGGCCCGGCTCATCGCGCCCACGACCGAGGAGGCCCGGGCCCACCTGGTCGCCGAGTGCGAACTCTTCCTCATGGCGGCACGGCGTCCGGCGATGCGCCCGGAGATCCAGCGCTGGACCGCCACGCTCGACGCCTTCCTCGCGCCCTACGCCGCCGACCCCGTGCGGCGCACCGGCGTGGCCACCGCCATCGAGGGGATGTTCCTGCGCGGCGCCTACTCGGACGCGGACGCACCAGGTCCCGACGAGGCGCACCGCGTCCTGCGCAGGCTCCTCGACCGCTGACGCCGGGTCACCGCTGGGGCGCGTTGCGCGGACCGGAGACCCACGGCTCCCGCGGTGGATTCGGGGCCGGAATGCCGTACCGGGCGTCGTGGGCGACCCGGAACGCCCGAGCCCGGCGGAGGCGCGTCCGCAGCACGAGCGGAAGCACCACGAGCACCGCCACCACGAGCACGAGCATCGTCACCCGCAATGGGGTCACCTGGCCTCCCGCCAACTGCAGCACGAGAGTCAGCCCGTGGAGCACCGCCACCACCGCCACGGGAGCCCAGTAGAGCGGTGACATCATGCGTTCGGCCTGCACGCTCAACCGCCGCCCGAGCGCATCCAGCGCGGGGTCCCCGCTGAGCTGCCCGCGGCGCACGTACCGCCCGGCCGTCCTCCTGCGGTGCGGTTCGGTGACGGCGGGCACCTCGGTACCGCCGACCACCCAGCGGAACAACGCCTGGCAGAGGGCGAACACCCCGACACCCACGAGCACGAGGCCGACGGCGGCCCCCAGCGCGAGCCACGCCTGGTCCGGCGCGAGGCCGTCCCGCGGCAGCACGAGCAGGACCGCCGGGACCACCACGAGCAGGGTCACGCCGACGCACACCAGACCCGCCCGTCGCGCGTAGCGGCGCGGATCGCTCCGCGCGTGGATCTGCAGGCGCACGAGGGCGAGCCCGGGGGCGAACCGCCCGGAGCCCGGTGCTTCCTTCGGTCCCTGCGCCATGGTCACCCCATAGCCGCACCACGGAACCGCAAACCCGGCACCGTCGGACGCACGCGGACGTGAAGTGTGCCCGGAGATCCTCGAAGGTCTGCCGAGATGGGCGTCCGGTGTCCGGCATCACACCTCCGATGCCACTCCAGGGATGGGCACGTCATCCCTGCTCGAACGCGGTCCCACGACAGCGGGCTCGGAAACGTGAGACATCCGTCTGTCCCTTCCATGGCCCTTGTCCGGGAAGCTCCGGAGGAATCCCGACCGGCACCATCCGTGACGACCGAGGCGCTCTACGTGCCCGTAGACGCAGGGAGGCTCCATGTCCGCTTGGAACATCCAGGTCCCCGAGGTGCAAGGGGTCCTGACCACCGTCTCCGGCCAGATCGGCGACGAGGACGGGAGCAGCGGCCTGACCGGGGACTCGCTCGCTCTGGGCGAGGCCACCGCCGACTGCGAGGACGCGGCAGGGAGCGTGCCGATCAGTGCGGCCCTGGGTGAGTTCGCCGAGTACGTGTCCGGCCTCGTGGGCGGGGTCGTCGAGCTGACCGCCTCAGCCGTCGGCGGTGCGGGCGAGGCGACCAGCCACTACGTGGCAGGAGACCTGGAGATGGCGAGCGAGGCCCAGGACAACATCGGCGAGGTCCCCGACCCCCAGTACTCCGACTGATCCATCTCGGCCCGGCCCTTTCACGGGCCTGTTCGTGACCCCCCGTCCCCCACCCCACCCCCCACACCATGGACGACGCCCCTTCCTCCTTCGACATCGACTCGTGCGCTGCCCCGGCCTCCGACGGCGGTGTCAGCCCGTCGATGATCCCCATCCCGAAGGTCGACCGCGAGGCGCTCGAGGCCGCCGCTTCGGCCCTGCGCACGGCCGGCGAGAACATCGAGGAAACCGCCGACGACATCAAGACCTCGTGGGGCGCGCTGAGCCCGGTCTACGTCGCCCCCGAGTCCGAGGCCCTGTTGAGCGCCCTCGACCCGATCACGGTGGACGCCTCCGATGTGGCCGCGGCCGCCGAGGACGCGGCCTGGGCGCTCGAAGGCTTCGCCATCAGCGCAGGCTCCATCAAGAACACACTCATCGGCCTCAAGGAGGAGGCCCAGGAGTTCCGCGAGGAGGTCGGCTGGGACGACGAGTGGCTCGACGACGAGATCCACCGCGCCACCAACGACGGCATCAACAACCGTGTGGCCGAGGCGGTCCAGGCCTACCAAGAGGCGGAGCGCGAATGCGCGAACGCCATCGGCGAGCACTACGACGGCACGCGGTTCATCGGGAACTCGGACAAGGCGCAGTACGACCAGACCGAGACGAGGGATGACGAAGAGCGGAACCGAGAACTCTACGGCGATCTGAATTACAGGGTGGACGACGCCAACCCGTGGGGAGGCGCCGCCGCGATACCGACCGGGGACACCGAGGACGGACTCGCGGGCGGCGGCGTCTTCTTCGCAGACATCGTGGCGAGCGTCGGGATGACTACCGGACTGTGGCGTGACGGACAAGCTGCCTACCCTCTCGGAACCCAACACGGCGAGAACCTGGTCGCCAACTGGGAGGAGCTGAAGGAGACGTTCTTCGCGGTCGCCGGCTCCAACGCTCAAGGCGAGTGGGAGGATCCAGGCAGTCTCGAGGCCCAGTGGGAGAACAGCCAGGCCGCGCTGGCGGTGATCGGTGACTCCATCATCCCGGTCAGCGAGTACGAGGACCGTCCCTACTTCACCTTTGTCAACGGTGGGCTGAACTCGCTCGCCATGATTGCGCCCTTCGGTTGGGTGCGCCTGTCCGGTGACGTGTCCGGAAGCTTCGACACGAGTTCACCCGGCACCGGTGGGGACGCCGGCGACCGGGGCGGAGGGACCGCGCCCATCACGCCGGGCGGGGCGAGGGGAACGGACACGGTGGACACGCCGGAGTCGCCGGCTGCCCACCCTGATCCGACGTCGTAGCTGCAGAACATGGACGAGTCTCTGCAGCGGCTCAACGAGCAGGTGGGCGGAGGCCAGGGCGGTGCACCGAATACGGGGCCGGGACCGGGGGCGGGGGCGCCGACCCCGCCGCCTCCTGCAAGGCCGGAGGGCCCCGGCTCCGCCAGCCCTGGCGAGGGGAGCGGTCCGGGAACCGGGAACCGCTCCGGGGAATCGAGCCGGCCGGGCGAGAACGGTCCGACGCCCAACGACGGTCCTCGCGATGGCGGCGGTGGGCCTGTGGCCTCCACGAACCCCGAGGGCGGTTCCGGTCGGGGCGAGCCCGGAACCGGGACGCGGACCGACGACGGTCGACGTGACGAGTCCGGTGCCCTACCGGACCCCACCAGCCAAGGCCTGCGCGACACCACCAGGAGCGACGGAGCGGACCGTTCCACCGACCCCTGGACCACGTCACCACGCGGTGACCAGGGTTCGCCCGACGCCCCGGCGTTGCGTGACCCGAACGAGAACGGGAACCCCTCCCCGCGGGATGGTGACCGCTCCTCGCCCGCCACCCCGCGCGAGGACAGCGGGTCACCGGCCCCGTCCACTGATGGTGGCGGCAGCGGAGACAGGACCGGAGGTGGGGACCCACCCACGTCACCCGGCGAAGGGCCTGGACCGAGCGACTCCGAAAACAATGGCCGTCCTGGCGACCATGACGAACCATCAGGTACCGGCACAAGAGAAGACGAGAGAAACGGGGGAACCTCTGGAGGTCCTCCAGAGGTTCTGAGGAAAGCACCGCCAGAGAGGGTCATCAACGACCTTCGAGGATTCCGCCCTCGGAGTACGAAAATCGGACCACATTCGTTTCTGCTGCAGCGGGAGGGGATGCAGCACATTCTGCAGAGGCACCACCCAGATTACTGGAATGGGTCGACCAAGAGGAACCAAACCTATTTTGAAGAATCGGTCGGAATTGAAGATATCCCGAACATCGTCGAGGCAGTTCTTCTGCAAAACAAGGAAACGATCCTCCAGGAGGGATCTAACGGAGGTTTCCGGGTAACGGGGGTGGTGCGAGGTCAGGAATATGTGGTAGGTACTACTTTTGGAAGAGTTGGAATGCTTTACCCGAAGTACAAGCAGAGATTAGAGGATTTGGCGTGAACGTGGAGATCAGGTCATTTTTGCGTGGCGAAGATGGATCATTCGTGCCCCTGAGAGGCTGGAGTTCAGGGATCGAAGATCCTTCTTATGCGGAGGGTGCGATTGAAATGGCGGTCAACGGAGTCCCGTTGGTGACCAAGGATATGTGGGATTATATTGTCCCGCTTTGGCTTGGGCTTCTGAGTGCAATAAAGGGCTTGTCCAGGAAGGATGAATCATCTACCTACTTCCCGGATCAACCCATTCTGTTCGAGATGAAAAGAATTGGAGGTCAACGCCTGGAGGTGTCTCTCTCGGCTAGCCATCCGGACCTTGATGTTTCTGCGAATGCAGACGAAAAAGAGTTCGTTCTAAAATTGACCGAAGGAGGTGAGTATTTCTTCTCAATGTTGCTTCACATGGACCAGAAAAACCGACCTCTGTATGAGCATCAGCTGGAGTCCTTCACGGAAATCCGTGCCATGTACAGTTGAGAAGAAGGGAAAAATTAGGGGCCTCGAGATGGGTTGTCCGGTATGAAGGGGTAGTCGAGTGCTGAGGGCACGGAATTATGCTTCCTAGTCCTGGATGTCTGGGCAGGATCCGGAAGGGGTTCCGACTTTATGATGTCGAAAATCAAAGGAAGGCGCCTGTTCGGCCGGAAGATTCAGGAAACATGCTCGGCAAGGAGTCGAGTCCCGTGCGCTACTATTTTGTGAACCTTGGCCACTCAGGGTCGGTGCGCTTGCTGCCCTGGGGGATCGGGATGCAGAATTCTTGCCCGTCATGAATGCGGTCGACATCGACACTCGAATCGATATGTGCGGAATATGGGAGGATCGGCTGAAGAGCGATGCGGAGGCCGATCTCACCCCGGTCGAGTCCATCGAACGCTGGCAGGGAGTGCCAGGTCGGTCGAACACCGGGGAGATCGTTCCAGGCGCTGACTTGCATACCTGCCCTGACATGCCTGCCCTGGATCAAATTCTCAATCCGGGAACCGAGCCACCTGAGGATATCGTAGGAAAATTTCTCAGTGATCCCGTCTTTCTGGCTGGGCGTGAATGGGGCGTTTTCGTGGCAACTGAGGTCGACGCTGGTTATAAGATCCGTGCGGACGGCGAAATTATTTATCGTCCCGTGCGCAAGAACGAGATGATCATCGGTTACCTTTGGGCGTCCAACTCTGAGAACGCCCGGGGTTATGTACCGCGCCCTGCAGCAGGGGCCCCTGCCTGGCAAGCGGAGGGGTGGTGGATCGACCAGGTTGCAGAAGCAGCCGGGCGAGGGATGACGCCGGTGGAAGCTCTCCGTGAGCGGATCGCCGCCCCGAAGATCCCAACGGCGGATACCTCGACCCTGCTGATCAGGAACAGACCGCATCCAGCCTGCAGGAACTCACGCGAAGAGCACAAGGGGTCAGCTGAATCATTCGGTGGCCTGTCACGCACGTTCCCCGCTCTGAAGAACGAGTCCCCCATGAGCCTCACCCTCACCGCCCTCCTCGAACAGCCGCCCGGCATCGACGGGCTCACCCGCGCGCTCGTCGCGGCCGGCCCCGAACTCCGGGTCCGCCTCGTCTCCGACGGCGCCTTCGTGCAGCTCCGGGACGAGGACGGCCACCTCGTAGCCACGGTCCGCGCGGCCGAGCAGCAGACGACCTCGGCGGAGGCCGAGCGCGTACTCGACGCGGAACTCCCGGGCGACCTCCCGGCGCAACCGTGGTGGGTCGAAGCGAGGGCGACGACCTGGGGCGTGGCCCGGCGCGGCGCCGGTGAGGTGGTGCGCCGCCTCTGCGCTTCCCTCGTCCGGCATCACGGTGGTGTCGTACACGAGCCCGAGTATCACCCATCGATTCCGGGAAGCGTTCCCCTCGCTACGCCGACCGACCCCGTCACCGCCGCGGTCACCGAACACACCGCCGTTCTCGTCGAGGACCGCCCCCTGGTCCCGGCGTCGACGTGGGTGATGGAGGCCCTGGCCGCTCATGCACGCGAACGCCGCGGGGTGCAGATCGTGACCTCTCCGGGGGCCCGCGTGACCAGGTCTCTGGCGGAACTGTTGACGACGCCGCTGATCCGGTGGGTGGTGGCCGAGGGCGGAGGCCACCGGGACGGCTTCTCCGCCGAGCCGTTGTCGTGGGACCCCGCGTACGGTTTCGTGTCACCGCAGCCCGGAACACAGCGCGCGTTCCCGCCCCGCTCCGAACCCGATCCGAGTGAGGACGAGCACCTCCTGAAGGTCTCCGTGAAGGCCATCCATCCCGCCGACCCCGACGTGCAACTGGGCAGCACGGTCGAGTTCCTCGCCGAGGGCCTGGTGGGTGGCCCGCCTGCGCTCATGGGGGCGAACGAACGAACCGCTGTCGATGGGATGGGACCCCGCCGTGCTCACGCGCATCGCACGGAACAGGGCACCCGCTGGGCCCGGTGGCCGAGGCGGCGTCGGAACTGGTCGCGGCCGGCTCCCTCGAGGTGATGGAGGTGCGGCGGGGACGTGGCCCTGCCGAGCTGACGCGGCGGCCCTTTCTCACCGGAGCGACCGTGCCGGCAGCGTTCGCGCTGGGTGCGTGGGGGTGGCACGGTCGGGCCGGTCCGAGGCGCTCAACGGCCTGGTGCGCGGTGTGCCCTGGGCCCGTGGCTCTCGCCCGGCGCCTGGTACGACCTGGGGGATCAGGGAACCGACGAAGGGGACCCCTGGTACCTCTGCTCGTGCAACACCTGCGCCGCGACCGGATCGCGCGTGTCTGACGGGCGCACGGTCCTGTCCCGCACCACGGCACCGCAAACCTTCCGGGCAGGGCTACCGGTAGTAGACCCCGATGAGGGAACCGTCGATCTCCTCCACGCGCACGTCGAGCTCGAACACCTCGCGCAGCACCTCGGACGTCATGATGTCCTTCGGCGCACCCGCGTGCGCCACACGCCCCTCCCGCATCGCGACGATCCGGTCGGAGTAGGCCGAGGCGAAGTTGATGTCGTGGATGACGATCACGACGGTCTTGCCCAGAGCATCGGCAGCGCGGCGGATCTGCCGCATCATCGCAACCGCGTGTTTCATGTCGAGGTTGTTCAGCGGCTCGTCGAGGAGCACGTAGTCGGTGTCCTGGCACAGCACCATGGCCACGTACGCACGCTGACGCTGACCGCCGGAGAGCTCGTCCAGGAACCGGTCGCCGAGCGGGACCAGGTCCAGGAAACCGAGTGCGGCCTCGACCTGGTCGTTGTCCTCACCGGTCATCCGCCCCTGGGAGTGGGGGTAGCGCCCGAAGGCCACCAGGTCGCGCACGGTCAGGCGGGTGGTGAACCGGTTCTCCTGCCGCAGGATCGACAACCGCTTGGCGAAGTCCCGCCCGCGCGCCCGGGTCACGTCCATGCCGTCGACGGTGACCGTGCCGCCGTCGGCCTTGAGCAGGCGCCCGATGATCGTGAGCATCGTGGACTTGCCCGCACCGTTGGGCCCGATGATCGAGGTGACACCGCCGCGTTCGATGGTCAGCGAGACCTGGTCGAGAACGGTCGCGGCCCCGTACGTCTTGGTGATCTCGGTCAGTTCGATCAACGGGCGGCCTTTCGCAACAGGAAGTACAGGAACAGCGCACCGCCGGTGAACTCGATGACCACCGTGAGAGTGCCGGCGTGGCCGAGCAGGTGTTCGAGCACGAACTGTCCGCCGACCAGTGCGCACAGCCCGGTGAGGAACGCGATCGGCATGACGTGGCGGTGTTCGTGCCGCCCGGCGATCTGGTACGCGAGCGTGGCCGCCATGAACCCGAAGAAGGTCATCGGTCCGACCAGTGCGGTGGAGACCGCGGTGAGCACGGCGACGATCATGAGCGTGCGGATCGCGATCCGGGTGTGGTCGACACCGAGGTTGACGGCGGTGTCACGCCCGAGCCCGACCACGTCGTAGAGTCGGTGTCGGCGCCACACGTACACCCCGATTCCGACCACGAGCAGCGCCACCCACGGCAGCAGGTCCGGGTCGGCGCGGGTCAGCCGGGCGAACAGCCGACTCTGCAGGGCGGTGAACTCGTTCGGGTCGAGCAGGCGCTGCATGAGCTGGGCGAGGCTGGTGAACAGGATCCCGAAGACGATCCCGACCAGCAGGGTCAGGTGCAGGCTGCCGATCCCGCCGGTGAACAGGCGTTTGAACAGCAGCATCGCGAACAGCACCATGACCCCGGCCTGGAGCACGAACGCCGCGACCGGTGGCAGCATCGACAGCCCGGCGAGCCCGAACACGAAGACCATGCATGTCTGCACCAGAACGAACAGCGCTTCCATGCCCATGATCGAGGGCGTGAGGATGCGGTTGTCGGTGACCGTGTGGAACAGGACGGTGGAGATCGCACCGGCGAAGGCCACGATGAGCATGGTGAACAGGACGGTCGACCGGCGCTCGACGACGTAGGCGACGTTCCCGGTCACGCCCCAGGTCAGGTATGCGATCGAGAAGACCACGGCCAGCCCTGCGAGCACGGCGATGCGCGCCCAGGTGGGGAAGCCGCGGCGAGCATCAGGTACGTCCGTCGCCACGGTCGTGCGTTCGTGTTCAGCGACGGACATGGTTGCTCCTCCGCAGCAGCATGAACAGGAACACCGCCGCTCCCACGACCCCCAGCACCGTGCCGACCGGGATCTCGAAGGGCGCCCGGATCACTCGCGCGAGGATGTCGCACAGCACGAGCACCCCGCCGCCGAGCAGGCACACCCACGGCACCCCGCGGCGGACGTGGTCGCCGACGACCATGCTGACCAGGTTGGGCACGATCAGGCCGAGGAACGGCAGGGTCCCCACGACGGAGACCACGACCCCGCTGACCACGGCGACGATGCCCACACCGAGCGCCATGACGGTCCGGTAGTCGAGCCCGACGCTCACGGCGATGTCGCGTCCGAGCCCCGCGACGGTGAGGCGGTCTGCGACCAGGTAGGCGAGCAGTGCGAGCGCGCCGACCAGCCACAGCTGTTCGTAGCGGCCCTGCATGACGCCGGAGAAGTCGCCGGACTGCCAGGTCCCGAGCGTCTGCAGCAGGTCGGTGCGCAGCGCGATGAACGTGGTGATGGCGCTGATGACTGCGCCGAGCATGATGCCGACCAACGGCACGATCAGCGACGACTTGAGCGCGACCCGTTGCAGCACCGCGAGGAACAGGAACGTGCCCACGAGCGCGGCCAGGCAGGCGGCGGTCATCTTGACCGGGAGCGGGGCCCCGGGGGCGAGCAGCGTGACGACGAGGATGCCCAGTGCGGCGGACTCGACCGTTCCGGCGGTGGAGGGCTCCACGAACCGGTTCTGGGTGAGCATCTGCATGATGAGCCCGGCCACGCTCATGGCGGCGCCGGCCAGCAGCAGGGCCAGGGTGCGGGGCAGCCGGCTGATGAGGAAGAGTTCGCGTGCCTCGGGGTCCTCGATCAGGCGCTGCAGGGTGATGTCACTGGCCCCGACGAAAAGGCTGACCACGGCGAGGGCGAGCACGGCCAGCCCGGCGGCTGTGAGCTTGAGGTAGGGGGCGGCACTGCCCGGGGCGCGGTCGGTGGACCGTTCCCCGGGCCGTGCCGGCGCGGTTGTGGTGGAGGCCACGTGGACGCGTGCTTCCTAGGAGAGGGCGTCTTCGATGTCGTCGAGGACGTTGAGATGGGCCTGGACGCCTCCCACCAGGTAGACCTCCTCGGAGTCCAGGTACAGGATCTGGTCCTCCTCGGCGGCGGTGGTGCGGTTGACCAGCTCGTTGTCGAGGACCTGCCCCGCCGGGGAGGCGCCCTCCTCGCCGATGGCGGTGTCGCGGTCGATGACGTAGAGCCAGTCGGGGTCGGCGTCGGCCAGGGCCTCGAAGGACAGCACCTCGCCGTGGCGGGCGTCGTCACTGGTCACGTCGAGGGTGGGCTCCAGGCCGAGGTCGTCGTAGAAGAAGCCGTAGCGGGAGCCGGGGCCGTAGGCGCTGATCTCGCCGGCGGTGGTGATGACGACCAGGCCGTCACCGGACCCCGAGACGAGCTCACCGACCTCCTCGGTGCGCTCCTCGAACTCGGCGGCCAGGGCGCGTGCCTCGTCGGCCTTGTCGAAGATCTCGCCGTAGGCCAGCACCCGGTCGTTGAGGCTGCCGAGGGTGTCGGCGGAGTCGGTGGTCATGTCGATGGTGGGGGCGATCTCCTCGAGCTGCGGGGTCGCGTCGGAGCTGCGGCCGCCGCTGATGATGAGGTCGGGGTCGAGCCCGGCGACGGCCTCGAGGTCGGGCTCGAAGAGGGATCCGACGTTCTCGACGGTCTCGTCCTCGGCGTGGTGGTCGAAGAAGCCGGGGACGGCGTCGGCGGCGGGGATGCCGGCGACGTCGACGCCGAGGGCGTCGAGGATGTCCAGCTGGGTGTTGTCGAAGACCACGACCGTCTCCGGGTCGGCCTCGACCTCGATCTCGCCGTTCTCGGCGTCGACCGCCACGGTCTCGGCCGCGGTCTCGTCCTCACCGGAGGCGCCGGTGCTGCACCCGGCCAGGACCAGGGCGGAGACGGGGAGCAGGGAGAACCAGGCGGCGGAACGTGGGGACACGACGACTCCAGACTCGGGGCAGCCTCACAACAGGTAAGGCTTGGCTTAGTAAGGCAAGGCTAAAGTTACATGTCGCTCAATGGAAGGCAAAAGGGGCAGGGGGTATTACACGCCCCCATGAGGGTCGGGGGATCACCTGAAACCCCGACCCATCAGGGGGAGTCGCCGCCTCGGGGGCATGTATGTGATCCGCGCCACCACCCGAGGGTGCGCGGGTTCCCACGTTCTGTGGTGGGGTCTGCTCAGGTGCGGCGGTCCAGGCGGGCGAGCAGCTCGGCCACACGTCCGGGCCGCTCGTACGGGGACAGGTGGCCCGCCCCCTCCAGCTCCACGACGTCGGCGTTCAGCAGGCGCCGGGCCGGACCGTGCAGACGCGCCGGGGAGAACAGCACGTCCTCGGAACCGGTCGCCACCACAGTGGGGGTGTCGTGCCACGGCCGCAGGCATTCGAGCGTCAGGGTCGGCGGCGTCAGGGCGTAGCGGCAGTGCGTGGCCACCAGCGTCCACCAGCGCGCCATCGGGTCGGAGGCCTCGATGCGGTGGTCGTGCCCGTGCAGCACGTTGAGCAGGCGGGCGCTCTTGCTGTCGCGCGGGCCGATCATCCACGGCAGGGCCGCGCGCATGAGGTCGCCG
>NZ_ANBF01000150.1 GCF_000341025.1 Nocardiopsis salina YIM 90010
ACCCGGTCCGAGGGCGTGGAGTCCAGGAGCATCGCCGCGCCCAGGGAGTGGCCGAGCACCAGCACCGGCCCGTCGGTGATCTTCGGCAGGAGTTCGTCGAACCACGCACCGTAGGCGGCCATCCGGTCGCCCTTGGGACGCACGTCCCCGCTCAGGCCAGGCTGCCCGGGCGGGTCCGCGCTGATCACCGGGCGGTCGGCGGCCAGCACGCGCAGGACCTCGATGTTGGTGGCGGTGTTGAGGTTGAGCCCCGGCAGCATCACCACGGGCATGCCCTCGCCCCCGGGCGACCGGAAAGCGCGTGTGGGGCCCAGGGAGGTCTCGACCACCGGAAGGTGTTCCAGCTCGGGCCAGGCGGCGAGGCGCTCCTCGCACCAGGAACGGATCGCCTCCGCGCCGGTGGGGGTGCGGTAGATGTGGGTGCCTCGGGGCGCACTCTCGGTCATCACAATCGACCATCATCCCATTTCATCCGGCCTCTGGCTACAGAGACCGGGGCCTTGTGACGGGTGCGACGCCCGCTTCATCCGGTCACGCGTGATTGGTAGAGTTCCGGCGACGTTCACACGAGACCGGTGAGGAGGGACGATGGTCACCACGCACAGCCATGGTCGGCATCGTGCGCGTACCTCCTACCGCTCTCCGCGCGCCGCCCACGCGACGCGGCGCAGCCGGTTCGCAGAGGCCGAGAAGCCCCCGGTCGGCAACTGCCGTCCGCACGGCACCAACGGCTACACGACCTCTTGGGGCACCAATGCCCACGGCGAGCTCGCCGCCTGCCCGCCGGGATGCCGCTGATCCCCCCACCCTCGACCACCGTCGGAGTACCGGACGACGGTACGTGCTGCCCGGTGGTTCCGCTATCGACGCACCATCATCCCGCCACTGCCCTGACCACGTGTGCCTCCGGGCGCCGCTGTGTCGTCTAGGGCGTGGTGGCAAGTTGTGAAAGGACAGTGGCGTGGTGCTGCTGACTTTGATCCTGGTGCTCGCGGCGACAGTACTGAGCATCCCGCTGGTAGAGCGCTTCATGGGGCGTGACACCGGCTGGTTCGCTGCGGCGGTCATGACCGCTGTGACCGTACTGGTCGCCGCGCAGGCACCCCAGATCCTCGGCTCCGGAGAGGCCCTGACCTACTCCGTGCCCTGGATGCCGCAGATCGGCGTGGAGTTCCACCTGCGCATGGACACCCTCGGGTGGATGTTCACCCTCCTGGTGACCGGCGTGGGCGCGCTCATCATGGCCTACTCGGCCCGGTACTTCCCCAAGGGGCGCAGGCTCGGTTTCTACTTCCTCATGACCCTCTTCGCGTTCGCCATGACGGGTCTGGTGCTGGCCGACGACGTCGTGCTGCTCTTCGTGTTCTGGGAGCTCACGACCATCGCGTCCTTCTACCTCATCGGACTCTCCGGGCCCAGTGCCGACCGGCCGGCGATCCGCACGTTCCTGCTCACCGCGATGGGCGGGCTCGCGCTCTTGGGTGCTGTCTCCTTGCTGGTGGTCCGAACGGGAACCACCCAGTTGAGCGCGATCCTGGCCGACACCGCGTGGACCCAGGAGCCCGTGTTCGTCTCCTCGGTCGCGCTGCTCGTCATCGTGGCCGTCTTCACCAAGTCGGCGCAGTTCCCCTTCCACTACTGGCTGCCCGACGCGATGGCCGCCAGCACGCCCGTCAGTGCGTACCTGCACGCCGCAGCGATGGTGAAGGCCGGCATCTACCTGGCCATGCGGTTCACGCCCGCTTTCGCGGACGTGCTCGTGTGGAACGCCGCGCTCATCGGCCTCGGCCTGACCACGGCCGTGATCGGCGCGGTCTTCGCCCTGCAACAGCACGACCTCAAACGCCTGGCCGCCTACTCCACCGTCAGCCAACTCGGCCTGCTCATCGCCATCATCGGTGTGGGCACGCCCGAGGCGCTGGTGGCCGCAGCCACGCACACCGTCGCACACGCACTGTTCAAGTCGGCGCTGTTCATGGTGGTCGGTCTGGTCGACCACGAGGCGGGCACCCGAGACCTGCGCGACTTGGGCGGTCTCGCCAAGAAGATGCCCGTCACCGCGGGGATCGCGACTCTGGCGGCGCTGTCCATGGCGGGCATCCCGCCGCTGCTGGGCTTCGTCAGCAAGGAGTACCTGTTCGCCGGGCTCCTGGAGGCCCCCGGCGGCCCGTGGGCCGGCGTGCTCGCCGGGGCGGTGGCCGTGGGCGCAGCCGCGTTCACCTTCGCCTACTCCTTCCGGTTCGTGCACGGTGCGTTCTTCGGTGAGCCCCGAGGGGACCGCAGGGCCGAGCAGAGCGGCGTGCACGAGGCCCCCCTGGCCTTCTGGGCCCCGGCCGGCCTCACCGCGCTCGGCGGCGTGGTCCTCGGCCTGGCAGTTCCGGTCCTGGACCCCCTCGTCAACGGGGTCGCCGAGGACACCACCCACACCGCTGCCGACGCGTACCTGTTGCTCTGGCACGGGTTCAACCCCGAGCTGGCGATGTCCGCACTGGCCATCGGGCTCGGTGCGCTGCTGGTGTGGCGCACCGCCTCCGGGGAGTCCTACGCCGGGCGTCCGCTGCTGCCGCTCGACGGCCCCTCGGCCTTCGAGCGCATCCACGGGGGCGCGATCCGTACCGGGCGCCGGGTCGGCGACCTGACCCGCACCGACTCGATCGCATTCCACCTGGGTGTTCCGGTGATCACGATCCTCGTGCTCGCTGCGGCGGTCCTGACCATCGGGCTGGATCTGCCACCGGTGGCCGGGCAGACCTCCGAGCCACTGGACTGGCTGGGGGNGCTCGGCGCGGCCGTGACCAGTTCCCGGCTCGGGGCGCTGGCCCTCATCGGGGTCGCCGGGTTCACGACGGCGCTCTGGCTGTTCTTCCTGGGCGCCTTCGACGTGGCTCTGACACAGCTGCTCGTCGAGGTTCTGACGGTCGTGGTCGCGGTCCTGGTGCTGCGGCGCCTTCCCCGGAGCTTCCACAAGGTCTCCCGCAAGCGCTCCACACTCACGGCGCTGCTCGCTGTCGCCACCGGTCTCGTGGCCGGTGCGGCGACGTTCGCGCTCACGGGGCGCCGGGAGATCTCGCCGGCGGCGGAGTACTTCCTCCACAACGCGCCGGAGGACACCGGCGGCGACAACGTCGTCAACACGATCCTGGTCGACTACCGGGCGTTCGACACCCTGGGCGAACTCGTCGTGCTCGGCGTGGCCGGGCTCATCATCATCGCGGTGCTCAGAAGCAGCGGGCTGCTCCCTGTCCACCAGGCGCGCAAGATCGCCGTGCAGGTGTCCAACCCGGCCTTCGGCTCGGCTCCGAACACCGTGCTGATGCGTACGGTCGCGAAGTTCCTGCTGCCACTTCTGGTGATCTGGTCGCTCTACCTGCTGGCGCGGGGCCACAACGAGCCCGGCGGCGGCTTCATCGGCGGTCTCGTCGGTGGTTCGGCCTTCGCCCTGCTCTACCTGGCAGCCTCCAGCGACTCGGCGGCCAAGATCCGGCTGGCCTACCCGGCCATCATCGGCAGCGGCATCCTCATCGCTCTGGGCTCGGGCCTGCTCGGCTTCTTCGAGGGGTCCTTCCTGCTCCCGCTGCACGCCGAGATCCCGTTGCCCGGCGGCGACTACTACCACTTCACAACGGCTCTGATCTTCGACGTCGGTGTCTACCTCGCCGTGGTGGGCGTGCTCCTGGCCGCCCTCAACGAACTGGGTCTGGACAGCGACGGCGGGGTCGGGGAACCGGCCGCCCCGACGCAACGTCCCGACGGGTCGGCAGGCCGGAGCGGCGACGGTGACGCCCCCGTTCCCGAGAGGACCGGAGCCACCGACGACCGCGCGGACACAACCAACACCGGAGGTGCCCGATGACCCTGGCTGTCACTGTCGCGATCATGGTCGCCGGAGGCGTCTACCTGATGCTGCAGCGCGGCATGGTCCGTATCGTGCTCGGTCTCCTGCTGGTCGGCCACGCGGCGAACCTGATGCTCATGTCCGCGGGCGGTGTCTTCCGCCGCGACCAGCCTCTGTTGGGTACCAACCCGCCCGATTGGGCAGGCGACCCGCTGCCCCAGGCGTTCGTACTCACAGCGATCGTGATCGCGTTCTCCATCGCGATCTACATGCTCACCCTCGCCGCCTCCGGTAGCGACGACGACACAGAGGACGCATCATGAACACCGCGCTTCTGCCGATGTTCGCCGGGCTGCCCTTGGCCATGGCAGGTCTGCTCGCCGTGGTCACCCCGCGCGGATGGCTGCGCACGACACTCTTCCTGAGCCCGGGTGCCCTGGGGTTGGCAGCCTCTTCCTATCTGCTGTGGCTCACACGGGGCGGCGAGGTCTTCTCCCACAACGTGGCCCTGTGGGACGACGGGATCGCCATCCCGTTCGTTGCGGACGCCTTCAGCGCCCTCATGATCTGGACCAGCTCACTTCTGGTGGTGGTCTGCTCGTGGTTCGCTGCTACCACCGGCGACCACATGAAGCCCTACTTCCCCGCGCTGGTGCTCGTGCTCTACGCGGGTGTGGTCGGTGCCGTCCTGACCGGGGACCTGTTCAACCTGTTCGTGTTCATCGAGGTCATGCTCATCCCGTCCTACGGGCTCCTGGCCATGGTGGGCGCCCTCGGGAGGCTCCGGGCGGGGCGGATCTTCGTCACCGTCAACCTGCTGACATCGACGATCTTCCTGATGGGTGTCGCGCTGGTCTACGGTGCGGCCGGAACCGTGCACGTGGGTGAGCTGGCCGGGGCGGCTGCCGAGT
>NZ_ANBF01000151.1 GCF_000341025.1 Nocardiopsis salina YIM 90010
GGGCAGAGGGCTTACGGGCCCGCCGCTTGACATAGAAGCGTCCCCGCAGGTCGGGCCTCAGGCGCGGTCGGAGTGCCAACGGCGCAGCCGCGCCATGGCCTCGTCCAGCACCTCGTCCTGCTTGCAGAAGGCGAAGCGCAGCAGATGCGCGCCTTCCTCCTCGTGGTCGTAGAAGACCTTCGCGGGCACCGCGGCGACCCCGGCCTCGCTCGGGAGGGCCCGCGCGAGGTCCTCGCAGTCGGAGTATCCGAGGGGGCGGATGTCGGCCATGAGGAAGTAGGTGCCCTCGCACGGGCGTACGTCGAACCCGGTCTCGACCAGGCCCTCCGCGAGCCGGTCGCGCTTGCGCTGCAACGCGTCGCGCTGCTGCTCGACCCACTTCTCCTCATCCTCGAACGCGTCGGCGATCGCCAGCTGCAGCGCGCCGTTGGCCGAGAACGTGAGGAACTGATTGACGGTGCGCGCGGCCCGAACCAGCGGTTCGGGGCCCATGACCCACCCGGTCTTCCACCCCGTCACGGCGAAGGTCTTGCCCACCGACGAGATCGAAAGGGTGCGTTCGGCCATGTCCGGCAGGGTCGCCAGCGGCACGTGCGGCGCGCCGTCGAAGGTCAGGAACTCGTACACCTCGTCGGTGACGGCGATGAGGTCGTGCTCGCGGCAGACCTTCGCGATCTCCTCCAGCTCCGAGGTGTCGAAGACGGCACCGGTCGGGTTGTGCGGGGTGTTGACGATGACCACGCGCGTGCGCGGCCCGACCGCGGCGTTCAGCTCGGCCGGGTCGAAGGTGAAACGCCCCGTGGTGTCGTCGCGGCGCAGCGGCACCGGCTTGCGCACCCCGCCCGCCAGGCTGATGACGGCGGCGTAGGAGTCGTACATGGGCTCGAAGACGAGGACCTCGTCGCCCGGCTCCACCAGGGACAGCAGCGACGCGGCGATGCCGCCGGTCGCGCCCACGGTGATGTAGACCTGCGTCTCGGGGTCGAGTTCGATGCCGTGGTGGCGCGAGCGGTACCGGGCCACGGCCTCGCGCAGCTCCGGTCGTCCCGGCCCGGGCGGGTACTGGTTCACCCCCTCGAGCACGTACCGGTTGGCACCCTCCAGCAGGGAACGGGGCCCGTCGGTGTCGGGGAATCCCTGCCCGAGGTTGACCGACTTGGTCTCGGTGGCCAGGCGCGTCATCTCGGCGAAGATCGTCTCGCCGTAGGAGCGCATTCTCTCGATCAGCGGTTCATCCACACCACGAGCGTATCGACAGCCGAAGGGGGCCGACATCCCGGTCGGCCCCCTTCCGCGTGCGTGCCCTGCGGCCGGTGTGCTCACAGCAGCAGGCTGAGCACCACCCACACCACGGGGCCCGCGATGAGCAGGGAGTCCATGCGGTCCATGATTCCGCCGTGGCCCGGCATGAACCGGCCCATGTCCTTGATGCCGAGGTCGCGCTTGAGCAGCGACTCGATGAGGTCGCCGACGGTCGCGGCGGCCACCACGGCCAACCCCAGCACCACACCGACCCACCAGGGGCCGTCCAGCATCAGCGTCACGCACAGGGCACCCGCGATCGCGCAGGCCAGCACGGAACCGCCGAAGCCCTCCCACGTCTTGTTCGGGCTGATCACCGGCGCCATCTTGTGACTGCCCAGCAGGATCCCGGCGAAGTATCCGCCGATGTCGCTGGAGATGGTCACCACGATGAACGTGACCAGCCAGAACTGTCCGTCCCCCGGGTGGGAGACGAGCAACTGCCACGTGGCCAGCAGGAACGGCAGGTACATCAGGGTGAACATGTTCGCGGCGGAATCGGACGCGAACCGGTCCGCGCCACCGCGCAGCCGCCACGACAGGGCGACCACCGCGGTCAGCGCCGTCACCCCCAGCAGCACCGCGGGACCGCCGAAGTACGCGGCGGGCTGCATCGCCACGCCGCCCACGGCCAGCGGCACCAGGGCCAGGCCGACGTCCTGGCGTCCGAACGCCCGGCTGAGCTCGCGCAGCCCCAGCAGAACCGCGATCGAGGTGATGATGGTGAACAGCTGCGGCCAGGGGAAGATGGAGAAGAACACGAGCGCGCCGAGCACGACGCCACTCGCGATGGCCACCGGGAGGTTGCGGCCGGTACGCACCGGCTCGCCCCCCGGTTTGTGCAGCACGAAACGCTGCCCGTCGGCCTGCTCGGAATCGGCGTGCGATCCCTCGTCGGGTCTGTGCTCCGGCGAGTGCTCGCCACCTCCGGAGCCGGCGGAAGGTTTCGTCACTGGCTAGACCTCGAGGAGTTCCGATTCCTTGTGCTTGAGCAGCTCGTCCACACCGGCGACGTGCTTCTGCGCCAGTTCGTCGAGCTCGCCCTGCGCACGGTGGGCCTCGTCCTCACCCAGGTCGCCGGCCTTGACCGCCTTCTCGAGGGTGTCCTTGGCGCGGCGGCGCACGTTGCGGATCGAGACGCGGGCGTCCTCGGCCTTGCTGCGCGCGACCTTCACGTACTCCTTGCGGCGGTCCTCGGACAGCTCCGGGAACACCACGCGGATGATCTGGCCGTCGTCGGACGGGTTCACACCCAGGTCGCTGTTGCGGATCGCGTTGATGATGTTGGTCCGCGCACTCACGTCGAACGGAGAGATGACCACCATGCGCGGTTCGGGAACCGAGAAGGAGGCCAGCTGGTGGATCGGCGTGGTCGCACCGTAGTAGTCGACGGTGATCTTGTTGAAGGTCGCCGGGGTGGGGCGGCCCGTACGGATGGTCGCGAAGTCCTCCTTCGCGACCCCGAGGGCCTTATCCATCTTCTCTTCGGCCTCGAGGAGGGTTTCTTCGGTCATTGTGGCGCTCCCGGAACTCGACTTGGTGTTCGTTGGCTGGGTGGCCCCGCGGCCCTTCGCCAGGGCGTCAGGACGCGGACGGGCCGACGATGGTGCCGATCTTCTCACCGCGGACCGCACGCAGGATGTTGCCCTGGCTCATCAGGTCGAACACCACGATCGGCAGGCCGTTGTCCATGCACAGGCTGACCGCGGTCGCGTCCATGACCTTCAGGCCGCGGGTGAGGACCTCGTTGTAGTTGAGCTTGTCGAACTTGACCGCGCCGGAGTTGCGCTGCGGGTCGGAGTCGTAGACCCCGTCGACCTGGGTGCCCTTGAGCACGGCCTGGGCACCGATCTCCAGCGCACGCTGAGCGGCCGTGGTGTCGGTGGAGAAGAAGGGTGCGCCCAGACCGGCACCGAAGATGACCACTCTGCCCTTCTCCAGATGGCGGACGGCACGGCGCGGGATGTAGGCCTCGGCGACCTGGCTCATGTGGATCGCGGTCTGCACGCGCGTGTCCACACCCAGACGCTCCAGGAAGTCCTGCAGGGCGAGGCAGTTGATGACGGTTCCGAGCATGCCCATGTAGTCGGCACGACCGCGCTCCATGCCGCCCTCGGTGAGCTGGGCACCGCGGAACATGTTCCCACCGCCGACGACGACGGAGACCTGAATCCCCTCGGAGACCGCCTCGGCGATGGACTCGGCGACGTACTGCACGATCTCGGGCTCGATCCCCAGATCCCCGCCGCCGGCGAACGCCTCCCCGGAGAGCTTGAGCATGACCCGTTTCCAACCGGAGTCGTGCATGGCGGGTTCGGTGTTCGTCTCTTCCGTCACGGCCTGAGGCCTCCCTTGTCGTCCCCGCACGGTGCGGGGTCCCCCGAGTGTCTGTCGCGGTAGGGCGCACGCGGCGCCGAGACCCGCCCTGATCGTCGCGGCCCGGCACTGTGCTGCGCCGAAACCGGCCTTTGGCCCTGCTCGGCGGGCACCGATGACCAGGAAGGCGCCCACCGAACAGGGCCTGATCCACCAAAGGTGCCGGGGAGAACTCTCCCCGGCACCCCCATCATGTCAACGTTCCTAGGCCTGGCCGACCTTGAAGCGGACAAAGCGCTTGACGGTGACGCCCGCCTCGTCGACGACGTTCTGCACCGTCTTCTTGTTCTCCTTCACGAAGGCCTGGCCCAGCAGGGTGGCCTCCTTGAAGTAACCGTTGAGGCGGCCCTCGACGATCTTGGGGATCGCTTGCTCGGGCTTGCCCTCCTCGCGGGTGGTCTGCTCGGCGATCGCGCGCTCGTGCTCGACCACGTCGGCGGGGACCTCGTCCTTGCTGACGTACTTGGGAGCCATGGCGGCGATCTGCTGCGCGAGGTCCTTGCCCAGCTCCTCGTCGGCCTTGTCCAGCTCGACCAGGACGCCCATCGTCGGGGGCAGGTCCGGGTCGGACTTGTGGAGGTAGGTCGCGACGTAGGCGCCGTCGAAGGTGGCGATGTTGCTGAGCTCGAGCTTCTCGCCGATGACAGCGCTCTTGCCCTCGATGAAGTCCTGCAGGCTCTTGCCGGACTCGATCTCGGCGGCCTTGACGGTGGCGAGGTCGTCGGTGTCCTGGGCGGCGATGAAGTCGGCGACCTCGTTGGCCAGGGCGATGAACTGCTCGTTCTTGGCGACGAAGTCGGTCTCGCAGTTGAGCTCGACCAGCGTGGCCTTGCTGTCGCTCGCCTGCTTGAGGACGACGGTGCCCTGGGCGGCGGTGCGCTCGGCGCGCTTGCCGACGTCCTTGGCTCCCTTGACGCGCAGGGCCTCGACGGCCTGGTCGAAGTCGCCGTCGGCCTCGGTCAGGGCCTTCTTGCAGGCCATCATGCCCGCACCGGTCATGTCGCGCAGCTTCTTGACGTCCGCGGCGCTGAAGTTCGCCATTGTCGGAATTTCCCTCGGAAGTGAAAGTCTGTGATGGACGGGGCGGGTGCACCCGCCCCGGTTGCCGCCCCGCCCGAGGGGCGGGGCGGCGGCGAAACCGTTCGGCTGGAGCCGGCCGGGGACTAGGCCTCGGAGGCCTTCTCGGCGGCGTCGCCCTCGGGCGCCTGCTCGGGGGCGTCGACCGGGGAGTCCTGGGCGGCGGGCTCGGCCGGGGCCTCAGCAGCGACCTCGTCGTTCGGGGCGACGGTCGGGGTCTCCTCCGGAGCGGCCTCGGCGGCCTCTTCCTTCGGGGCGGCCTCCTTGCCCTCGAGGAGCTCGCGCTCCCACTCGGCGAGGGGCTCCTCGTCGGCCTTCTGCTCCCCCGAACCCTCGACGGAGGCGCCGGAGCGGACCAGCAGACCGTCGGCGACGGCGTCGGCGACCACACGGGTCAGCAGGCTGACGCTGCGGATGGCGTCGTCGTTACCCGGGATCGGGTAGTCGACCTCGTCCGGGTCGCAGTTGGTGTCCAGGATGGCCACGACCGGGATGTTGAGCTTACGAGCCTCGCTGATCGCGATGTGCTCCTTCTTAGTGTCCACGATCCACACGGCGCTGGGCACGCGGGACATGTCGCGGATACCGCCGAGCGTACGCTCGAGCTTGTCCTTCTCGCGGCGGAGGTTGAGCAGCTCCTTCTTGGTGAGCGTGGAGCCGGCGACGTCGTCGAAGTCGATCTCCTCCAGCTCCTTGAGGCGCTGCAGCCGCTTGTGGACCGTGGAGAAGTTCGTGAGCATGCCGCCCAGCCAACGCTGGTTGACGTAGGGCATGCCGACGCGGCGGGCCTGCTCGTCGATGGCCTCCTGCGCCTGCTTCTTCGTGCCGACGAACAGGATGGTGCCACCGTGGGCGACCGTCTGCTTGACGAACTCGTAGGCGCCGTCGATGTAGGACAGCGACTTCTGGAGGTCGATGATGTAGATGCCGTTGCGCTCGGTGAAGATGAAGCGCTTCATCTTCGGGTTCCAACGGCGGGTCTGGTGCCCGAAGTGGACGCCGCTCTCCAGGAGCTGGCGGATCGTCACGACTGTGGCCATGACCTGTCCTTCCTGCGGTGGCGGGGTGCTCCCCCGCCTTCGGTTGTGCCTGACGCCCCGGCCGTGCCGCCACCCGCTCTCGCGGTGTGGACCGTAGGTCCGGCCCCTCCCCGTGGGGAGGCTCGTGGACGTGCGTAGTGTGATCGGCCCTGTGGGCCACAGATGATTCTATCCTCCGTCGGAAGCAGCCCGGACCCGCCCGTGCTCGTCCACAGGTCCGGTGCACCCTCTGGCGGACCACCACCTTTCGTCAGACCCTTGTCCCATGGGCCTTCTCACCCGCTGGCTACTGACCTTGTCGATCCTGCTGTTCCCTTTTTTCCCGATCCGAACCGCTGCCGCCGATACCCCCTGGCAGTGGCCCCTGGAGCCGCGTCCCGACGTGCTTCGGGGCTTCGACCCGCCCGAGCAGAGGTGGCTCGCCGGCCACCTGGGAGCGGACCTTGCGGCGGAGGTCGGGCAGGCCGTCCTGGCACCCGCCGACGGTGTGGTGCACTTCGCCGGACCGGTCGCCGGTGTGCCCCTCGTCTCTGTCGCGCACGGCGACCTGCGCACCACGTTCCTGCCGGTGCGCGCCTCGGTCTCGCGGGGCGACCCGGTGCAGGCCGGCGACGAGCTGGGGACAGTGGTGGCCGAGCCCGCGCACTGCGAGGGGCGACCGTGCCTCCACTTCGGCCTGCTGCGGGGGTCGGCGTATCTGGATCCCCTCGGCCCTCTGGGCCACGGCCCCGTGCGGCTGTTGCCCCTGCCGGGGCCGCGGGGAGGGACGGTGGGGCCGGAAGCGCCACCGGGCGGGCCCGACGCGTTCCACCTACGCGCCGTGCGGCGTCCAGGGGACAACGGGCGGCGAGAACGGGGGCGTGGCTGCGTCCCGGGGCGGGGTTCCAGGGCCAGGGCGTGCGGTGCGGCTCTGGGTGGGAGAACGGTCAGGCGCGGGGGTGAGCCTGCCGGTAGGTGTCACGTAGGCGCTCCACCGACACGTGGGTGTAGACCTGTGTGCTGCGCGGGCTGGCGTGACCCAGGAACTCCTGCACCGTGCGCAGGTCCGCGCCCCCGTTGAGCAGGTGCGTCGCAGCGCTGTGGCGCAGGTCGTGCGGCGCCCCGTCGACACCGGCGGCGCGCAGGTGGGCGTGCACGTCGTCGCGGGCCTGGCGCACACCCAGGCGCCCGCCGCGCGCCCCCAGGAACAGCGCGTTCCCGGAAGCGCGGGTGAGCAGATCCGGTCGGGCCCCGGTGAGCCACGCGTCGAGCGCGTCGAGGGCGGGGGTCCCGACGGGCACGGTGCGTTCCTTGTGCCCCTTGCCCGTGACGCGCACGGTCTCGCGCGCGCGGTCGAGATCGGCCAGGTCGAGCGCACAGAGTTCCGCGACCCGGATCCCTGTGGCGTACAGCAGTTCCACGACCGCACGGCGGCGGACGGGCACCGGGCCCTCGTCGGCGTCGGGGGTGCGGGAGAGGGCCTCGGCGGCCTGGCCCTCCTCCAGTACCGTCGGCAGGCTCCGCTGCTGAGCGGGCACGGACAGGCGCGGTCCGGGGTCCTCCTCCAGCAGGCCCTCGCGGTTCAGGAACCGGGTGAACGCACGCACGGCCGCGACCCGGCGGGCCAGGGTCGAGCGGCTCGCGCCCGCCTCCCGTGCACGCGAGAGCCACGCGCGCACCAGGGGGACGTCGAGCTCGCCGAGCTCCTGGCCGGTCTCGTCCAGGTGCGCGAGCAGCGCGCGCAGGTCCGCGAGGTACCCCCGGACGGTGTGCGGTGACCGCCCCAGCTCGTGCGTGAGGTGGGTGCGGAACCGGTCGAGCACGCTCACCGCTCCCCCAGCGCCGCGATGCCCTCGACCTGGACGAGGTAGCCGGGGTCGACGAGCCCGCTGACCTCCACGAGGGTTCCGGCGGGCCGGTGCCCCTCGGGCAGGCAGTGCAGCAGTGCCGAACGGAACTCGTCGAGGTCGGTGACGTGGCGCAGGAAGTAGGTGAGTTTGACCAGGTCGCCGAGGCCGGCGCCGTGGTCGGTGAGGAGGCGTTCCATGTTGGCGAAGATCTGCCGGGTCTGGCCCGCGACGTCGCCGGGCACGTGGCCGTCGGGTGTCCTGGGGAGTTGACCGGAGAGGAAGAGCAGTGGGCCGTGGGCCACCAGGGCGTCACTGTACGGTTTGGCCATGGCCGCAACGTACCCGTCTGCGGGCCGCCTGTACCCCCGTGCGCGGCTGCGGCGGTGCCGGATCCGGGCGAGTCCGGGGCCTGTCACGCCGCGGGCACGTGCCGACGGGGCCCGTGTCAGGGCATGGCGCGCAGGGACGCGTCGAGAGCGCTCATGAGGTGGGCGACCCGGGTCCTGCCCTCGGGTGCGCGGGGGTAGCGGCGCAGCACGTCGCGGAGCACGGGTCCGGAACGTTCCCCGGCACGTTCGAGGATCCCCTTCCCTGCAGCTGCGCCCCCGTCGGCGTCCAGCTCGGCCACGCGGGCCGCACACGCGGCGGCGCGGAGGATGTGGGCGACCTGCGTGGCCCGGGATATGGGGTGCAGGTACGCGGCGGAGGCGGCGTCGCCCGCAGCCTGCGCGGCCAGGCGCGCGGGCTCGGTGCGGGCCTCTTTGGCGGCCCGGTGCGCGTCCAGGGCAGTGGTGCGCTGGAGCTTGGTGCGCCGCTCGCCGCCGATGAACGTCCACGCCGCGTCGAGGGCCGCGCGCGGTCGGAGGTCGTCGGGGTGGGCTTCCTCGAACACGGGGAGGAGTTCCTGCGCGCTCTCGGCCACGTAGCGGGCGACGGCGCGCAGTTCGCCCATGGTCAGCGTGAAGTCCCCGGCCACGGTGGTCATGGCCCCAATTCTCCTACGGAGCCAGCTCTTCTCCGCCCCGGCGCCGTGCCCGCGTACGGCACGCTCACACGCGGGGTGTGCGCCAGCCCGCCGTGCAGCGTTCCACGAGCCCTGCGGCGGCGAGCACACCGAGGGCGCGCATGGTGCCCTCGAGGTCTCCCCCGCACTCCAGTGCGATGGAGGCGGTGCCGGCACCTGCGCGGGGCACGGCTGACAGCACACGTTCGGTCTCCGGGGACAGGTCGGCCTCCACACGCACCGGGCCGGAGCTCTCGGGGGCGGCGCCGTCCCCGAGGTGTTCGAGGACGTCCTCGGCGCTGGTCACACACAACGCGCCGTGCCCGCGCAGGAGCGTGTGGCACCCGACGGACAGCGCGGAGGTCACCGGCCCCGGAACCGCCATCACCGCGCGGTCCATGGAGGCGGCGTGCGTCGCGGTGTTGAGCGCCCCGCTGCGCCGGCCGGCCTCGACGACGACGGTGCCGGGTGTGAGGCCTGCGATGAGCCTGTTGCGGACGAGGAAGTCCGGGGCGCGGGGGGTGGCACCGAGGGGCCGTTCGCTCACCAGCGCACCGCGGCGGGCCACGTCGGCGAAGAGCGCGGCGTGCCCGCGCGGGTAGTCCACGTCGAGTCCGCAGGCCAGCACCGCGACCGTGGCTCCGATCGCGTGGGCCGCGCGGTGTGCGGCACCGTCGATGCCGTAGGCGCCGCCGGAGACGGTGATGACGGAATGCTCTCCCAGCGTGTAGGCCATCTCGGAGGCCACGTGCTCGCCGTAGGCCGTCGCGGCCCTGGCGCCCACGAGCGCGACGGAACGAAGGCAGAGGTTACGCAGGTCGCCGCCGCCGCGCACCCACAGGCCGTACGGGCCGGGGTCGAGGCCGTCCAGGCGCCCGGGCCATTCGGCGTCGCCCGGTGCGACGAACCGCACCCCCAACTCGGCGGAGTCGCCAAGGAGCCCGTCGGGGTCCACACGCTCGGCCCGGGTGCGCCAGCGATTCCAGGTGCGCTCCATGGCCGGACGCGCTTCGGGGTCGGCCTCGGTGTCCACGCTGTCGGTCTCAGGAGGCCCCTGCCCGGACGCCAGTGCTGCCCACACCCGCGCGGCCCCGTGCTCGGCCAGCAGGTCCGCAAGCCACGTGTTGCCCGGTCCGGACACTGCCGTCAGACAGGCCCGCGCACAGACCTCGTCGTCCCTCTCACCCACCCGCTGCTCCTCTTCTTTCCCCTGCCTGTGGTCTTCCCCTGCGCACCGGATCACCCTGCACGTCCGGACCAGAGCGCGAACGCGTACGCCGCCTCCTCCTCGCCGGGCCGGTCACGGCCGGCGAGGTCGGCCAGGGTCCAGGCCACACGGAGAGCACGGTCCACGCCGCGTGCGCTGATCTGCCCCAGGTCCATCGCCCTCCCCAGCACCCGCAACGCCTCGGGCCGCACGGGGAACTCCCGCCGCAGGCGAGTGCCGGGGACGCCGGCGTTGGTCCGCCACGGCGTCCCGGCCAGGCGCTCCCCCGCCCGCACGCGGGCGGCCTGCACCCGCTCGGCGACGACGGCGGAGGACTCCGCGAAGGCGCTGTCGGCGAGCAGCTCGGCGCGCGAGACCGGTTGCAGCTCCACCTTGAGGTCGATGCGGTCCAGCAGCGGCCCGGAGACGCGCGAGAAGTACCGTCGCCGCTCACCCGCGGCACAGGTGCACAGCATGCCGGGTTTGGCGCACGGGCACGGGTTTGCGGCCATCACGAGCTGGAACCGGGCGGGGAACGTCACCGTCGAGGCCGCGCGGGCCAGCACGACCTCCCCGCGTTCGAGGGGTTCGCGCAGGGAGTCCAGAACCCCGCGCCCGAACTGCGGCGCCTCGTCGACGAACAGCACCCCGTGGTGGGCCTTGGACACCCAACCGGGCACCGCGTGACCGCTTCCCCCGCCGATGATCGCGGCGCGCGTGGAGGTGTGGTGGGGCGCGGCGAACGGCGGGGGGGGGGGGGG
>NZ_ANBF01000152.1 GCF_000341025.1 Nocardiopsis salina YIM 90010
GGCAGCCGTTCGGCAAGGAGCGATTTACCTGTTCCGGGAGGACCCAGCATCAGCAGGTTGTGGCCCCCGGCGGCGGCGATCTCCACGGCACGGCGGGCGACGGGCTGGCCGAGCACGTCGGACAGGTCGGGACCGTGTTCACCGGCCGGGGGTTCGCTCAGGTCGGGCGCGGGACAGGAGGGCTCTCCCCCGCGCAGCCAGTGGCACAGGTCGGCGAGGTCGGTTACGCCCACGACGTCCACGTCGGGCACGAGCGCCGCCTCGGCGAGGTTCCCGGGTGGGACCACGAAGCGCTTGAACCCCTGCTCCGCCGCGGCGACGACGGCGGGCAGCACCCCGCGCACGGGCCGGGCGCGCCCGTCGAGGCCGAGTTCGCCGATGAGCACGGTGTCGATGAGCCGGTCCAGGGGAACGTCGCCCAGGGCGGCCAGCAGCGCCCCGGCGATGGCCAGGTCGAACAGGCTCCCGGACTTGGGCAGGCTCGCCGGGGACAAGCTGACCACGACCGGCCCGGTGGGCCAGCGTTCCCCGCAGTTGACCAGCGCGGCCCGGATGCGGTCGCGGGCCTCCCGCAGAGCGGCATCCGGCAGCCCGACGAGGGTCACGGAGTTCTCTCCTCCGCCGCCGAGGTCGACCTCGACCTCCACGACGTGGCCCCGGACCCCGACCAGCGCGAGGCAGTGGGTACGGGCGAAGCTCATCGGCGCGTCCCCCGCTCGTGGGAGACGAAGACCCGTCCGCCCACCATCAGGACGGAGACGGTGTCCACCCGCGTCCGGGAGGTCGGAACGCCGTAGTGCCGGGCCCAGTGGCGCGCCAGCCGGAACAGGCGGCGGCGCTTCTCCTCTGTGACTGCGCGTGAAGGGTGTCCGCGCACCAACGAGGTGCGGGTCTTGACCTCGGCGACCACGAGCACCGGCCCGTCGCGGGCGAGCAGGTCGACCTCGCCCTCCCGATTCCACCGGTTGCGTGCCAGCACCCGCATACCCACCCGGCGCAGGTGCTGCGCGGCCAGGTCCTCTCCCCGGTCGCCCACTTCGCGCCGGTGCACCGCCCTGGGATCCATCGGTGACCACCTCCGATCACCACGGTGGGTGATCGGAGGCGGCCCCGCCAGGGCTAATTCTCTCCTGTGGACAGCGGTGGTCTCCCGGGACCGCCACCCGTCGTGTCAGGACCGTTGAGAGGCCGGTCCCGGGGATCCTTCGGTCAGGAACCGGAGGCGGGTCCGCCCGGATCCGTGGGCGGCAGCTCGAGATCGGACTTGGTGATCTCCTCGACGTTGACGTCCTTGAACGTCACCACACGCACGTTGCGGACGAACCGGGCGGGCCGGTACATGTCCCAGACCCAGGCGTCCTCCATCGCGACCTCGAAGTACATCTCCCCGTTCTCGGTCGAACGCGGCTGGAGGTCCACGTGGTTGGTGAGGTAGAACCGGCGCTCGGTCTCGACGACGTAGCTGAACAGTCCGACGACGTCCCGGTACTCGCGATAGAGCTGGAGCTCCATCTCGGCCTCGTACTTCTCCAGGTCCTCAGAACTCATGTGCGCGCTCGCTTTCGTCAGCACTCTCCGGTCGTGGTGTGCTCGGTTCCTCCGGGCTCCATCATGCGTCACGGATGGGACCCGCGTCCCCCGGAGCGAAGATTTTGTCGGCCGGAGTCGGTCACCGTACCCGAGAATCCCCCGGGCGTGGAGCCCCGGAGATCGCCGTCACCGACCGGCTGCCTCGACCTCCTCAAACGCCGGCGGGATGCCCAGTCCGCCCATCTGGTCGAACGGCCAGATGATGACGAAGGCGCGGCCGACGACGTGGTCGACCGGCACGGCACCGCCGCCCGGGTTGTTCTGGTTCATGCGGGAGTCGTAGGAGATCGAGCGGTGGTCGCCCATGAGCCAGAGCTCGTCGGGGCCCAGCTCGACGGGGCCGAACTCGGTGTGGCTCTCGGTGCTGCCGGGGTAGAGGTAGTCGTCCTCGTCGAGGGGGACACCGTTGACCATGATGCGGTTCTGGTCGTCGCAGCACTCGACGGTGTCGCCGGGCAGTCCGATGACCCGCTTGATGTACTCCTTGCCCGTGGGGGCCGCGCCCAGCTGCTGCTGCACCCACTGGAAGCCGCGCGCCACCGGGTTGGCGGGCTCGGCGACCTCGACGGTGTTGGGGTCGTCCCATGAGCCGTCGCCGTCGAAGACCACCACCTCGCCGCGCTCGATGTCGCGGATCTGGTAGACGACCTTGTTGACCAGCACCCGGTCACCCACGAGGAGGGTGTTCTCCATGGACGTGGACGGGATGTAGAACGCCTGCATCACAAAGGTGCGAATGACGAACGCCAGGACCAGGGCGATCGCGATCAGGATCGGCAGTTCCTTCCAGAAGGAACCCGACCCCTTCTTCTTCGTTGCGTTCTCGGACTTGCTCACCGTCTCCTCCGCCCTCTCCTCCGGCTCCGGATCCCGCGTGCCACCGACCCCGGAGACACCACTGGCTCCCGTGTGCTCTTCGGGCACACGGGAGCCAGAGTCGGAGCCGTGCTCCTCGGGTCCTGTTCGGTCGGGGTTCTCGTCGGGAACTCCGTCCGAACCGAGGTCCCTGTCGTCGTTGGTCATCAGTGCAAGAGCCTATCCGTTCTTCGACGGAGGTGGTGGGCTTCATCACCGATGAGGGCGACGGGTCACCGCCCGGCGGGCTCGTGGGCCGCGCGGAACAGCACCTACTTCTTGGCGGGCTCGCGGCGCTCGCGGATACGGGCCGCCTTCCCGCGCAGGTCGCGCAGGTAGTACAGCTTGGCGCGGCGCACGCGGCCGCGGGCGACGACCTCGTACTTCTCGACCGCCGGGGTGTGGATCGGGAAGACCCGCTCCACGCCCACGCCGTAGCTGACCTTGCGGATCGTGAAGGTCTCGCGGTTGCGGGAACCCTGGCGGGCGATGACGGCGCCCTTGAAGACCTGGGTACGGGTGCGGGTGCCCTCGGTCACGCGGACGTGAACGGCGAGGGTGTCACCGGGACGGAAGTCCGGGACGTCGGTGCGCAGCTGGGCCTTCTCCAGCTCCTGAATGGCGGTGTGCATCTGATAATCCTCGTTGATAGCGCGCCGCGTCCTGTCCCCGCGGTGAGCGGGAAGGGGTGCGCGGGCCAGTCCCTGGCTCGGGGCTGAACTGTCGGGACCCCGGATGACCGACACAGAGGCCGACGTCATGCCGCCGGCATGCGGATGCCACTGGTCACCAGGGGGGAACCCAACTAGTTTGCCACATGTTCTCCATCGCCCGGAACGGGGCGTTCTGCGAGCACTTCGAGGTCACGGCGGTCGAAGATGCCCTCGGGGGCGGACTCCAGCAGGTCGGGGCGGTTTCGGGCGGTCTTCCGCAGCGCCTGGTCCCGGCGCCAGCGGTCGACGTGGCCGTGGTTGCCCGACAGCAACACGGGTGGCACCTCGTGCCCGCGCCATTCGGCGGGCTTGGTGTAGACGGGCCCCTCGACGAGGTGTTCCATGCCTCCCGAGGCGAAGGAGTCCTGCACGTGGGACTCGCGGTTGCCGAGCACACCCGGAAGCAGGCGGGTGATGGCCTCGACCATGACGAGGGTGGCCGACTCCCCGCCGTTGAGCACGTAGTCGCCGATGCTGATCTCCTCGACGGGCATGTGGCGGGCGGCCTCCTCGGCCACGCGCGAGTCGATGCCCTCGTAGCGCCCGCACCCGAAGACGAGGTGTTCCTCCCCGGCCAGGCGTTCGGCGTCGGCCTGGCGGAAGGGGCGTCCGCTGGGGCTGGGCACGATCAGGCGGGCGGGGCGCTCCCCCACGACCTCGTCCAGGGCCTCGCCCCAGGGGCCGGGTTTCATGACCATGCCGGGCCCCCCGCCGTAGGGGGTGTCGTCCACGGTGCTGTGCCGGTCGTGGGTCCACGAACGCAGGTCGTGCACCTGCATCTCGAGCAGGCCGGCTGAGCGGGCCTTGCCGATCAGGGACAGCTCGAGGGGGGCGAAGTAGTCGGGGAAGATGCTGATGATGTCGATGCGCACGGCGTACTCGATCGCTCGGATGGGTTGGTCGCGGCGGGCCGCCCGAACCGGCCACGCGGGCGGGTCACTCGGCCCGGGTCACGGTCGGACCCCGGTCCGCGCGCGGTCGTTCGGCTGCGGAGTACCGTCACTCGGCCTGTTCTGGATCGAGCAGCCCGGGGGGCGGATCGATGACCAGGCGCCCGGCGTCCACGTCGACCTCGGGCACGAGCGGCCCCACGAACGGTACGAGGGTCTCCTCGCCGCCGGGCCGCTCCACGACCAGCACGTCCTGGGCATGGTGCAGCACGTCGGTGACCTCGCCCACCCGTTCTCCGTCGGTGGTCCGCACGGCCAGGCCGATCAGCTCGTGGTCGTGGAACTCGTCCGGGTCGTCGAGGGGTTCGACGTCGGCGGACTCGACCTGCAGGACGGTCCCGCGCAGGGCCTCGGCGGCGTTGCGGTCGCGTACGCCCTCGAAGCGCACGAGCAGACGGCCGCTGTGGTTGTGGGTGGTGGAGACGGTGAGCGGTCCCGCCGAGGCGGGGTCGGTCAGCAGCACCGCTCCGTCCGCGAAACGCGCGCCGGGGTCGTCGGTGCGCACCTCGACGGCTACGTCACCGCGGATGCCGTGGGCACGTCCGATCCGGCCGACGACGAGACGCATGGGTTCTTTCCTTCCGTGGGCCCGCACCCGGACGGGGCACGGGATGACAGCGCCCGGGGCCCGTCTCGGCGGGGTCCCCGGGCACGACTGTGGGGCGCCGACCGAACGGTCGACGCCCCGTGAGGCGGTTCAGCGCACTTCGTGCAGGTCCAGCAGGTCGACGCGGACGTGGCGGCCCCCGGCGAGAGAGCCGATCACGGTACGCAGCGCCCTGGCGGTCCGGCCGTTGCGGCCGATGACCTTGCCCAGGTCGTCAGGGTGAACCCGGACCTCCAGAACCTTGCCCTTGCGGAGCCTCTTGGTTCTCACCTGGACGTCGTCGGTGTTCGCAACGATCCCCTTCACGAGGTGCTCAAGCGCCTCTTCAAGCACGTCAGGCCTCGCCCTCGGACTTCTTGGCCTCGGCGGCTTCCTCGGCGGGCTTCTCCGCCTTGTCAGCCTTCTTCTCCGTCTTCTTGGCCTTGGTGGACTTCTCCTGGCCCGGGAGCACGAGCTCCTTCAGCGCGGCCTGGAACTCGGCCTCCTTGGCCTCCGGGTCGGCCTTCTCGGGCGCCTGGAGCGGGGACGGAGCGGTCAGGCCCTTGAACTTCTGCCAGTCGCCCGTCTTGCGCAGGAGAGCCTTGACCGGGTCGGTGGGCTGAGCGCCCACGGACAGCCAGTACTGAGCACGCTCCGAGTCGATCTGGATGAAGCTCGGGTGCTCCTTCGGGTGGTACGTGCCGATCTCCTCGATCGCCTTGCCGTCGCGCTTGTTGCGGGCGGAGGCGACGATGACACGGTACTGGGGCGTACGGATCTTGCCCATACGCTTGAGCTTCAGTTTGACAGCCACTGGAGTGGTCTTCTCCCGAATACGGTGTTGGGCGCCCGACGGGAGGCCGCGTGGGGCACGGCACCCGACCGGGCATGACGTGGGCGGCGGGCAAGTTAGAGGGCCGGCCCGTCCACCTTTAGTCGACTCCTCATTGTGCCAGACGTCCGCGACTTCCTTCGCCAGGACAGCGGCGCGTCAGGGTCACACCTGCGCACACACGAAGGGCCGACCGGGGGATCCCGGCCGGCCCGCGTCGACTACTTGTTCTTGGGAAGCTTGAAGTTCGACAGGTCGGGCATGTTCTGCCCGCCCAGACCCGGGGGCAGCGTGGGCTGGCCACCGCCGCCGAGGCCCGGGGGAAGGTCGGGCATCTGCTGACCGCCCTCCTCCTGGCGCCGCTTGCGCTCGGCCTCGCGTTCGGCCTCCTGCTGGCGGGCCTTCAGGGGGTTGCCGCTGCGCTGCTTGCCCTTCTTGTCCTTCTTCTTCTGCTTCTTCTTGCCGCCGCCACCACCGCCGCCGGCGCCGGGCATCCCCGGCATACCGGGCATACCGTTCATGCCGCCGCCCTTCTTCATCTTGCGCATCATCTTCTGCGCCTCGAAGAAGCGGGTGACCAGGCCGTTCACGTCGCTGACCTCGGTACCGGAACCGTTGGCGATCCGCAGGCGGCGCGAGCCGTTGATCATCTTGGGGTTGGCGCGCTCGGCCGGGGTCATCGGTCATCGACTGGATGACCGCCTGGATGCGGTCGACGTCCTTGTCGTCGATGCCCTCGATCTGCTCCTTCATCTGCCCCATGCCCGGCATCATGCCGAGCAGGTTGCCGATGGGGCCGAGCTTGCGGACCATCTGCATCTGCTGGAGGAAGTCGTCCAGCGTGAAGTCGTCGTCCGAGGACATGGTCGAGGCCATCTTCTCGACCTCGGACTCGTCGAACGTGCGCTGCGCCTGCTCGATGAGCGTGAGCACGTCGCCCATGTCCAGGATGCGCGAGGCCATCCGGTCAGGGTGGAAGAGGTCGAAGTCCTCGAGCTTCTCGCCGGTGGAGGCGAACATGATCGGGCGACCGGTGATGTGGCGGATCGAGAGCGCCGCACCGCCGCGGGCGTCGCCGTCGAGCTTGGTGAGCGCCACCGCGTCGTAGCCGACGCCGTCGAGGAAGGCCTGCGCAGTGTTGACCGCGTCCTGACCGATCATCGCGTCGACGACGAAGAGGATCTCGTCGGGCGAGACCGCGTCGCGGATGTCGGCGGCCTGCTGCATCATCTCGGAATCGACGCCGAGGCGGCCGGCGGTGTCGATGATGACCACGTTGTGGTTGTTGTGGCGCGCGTGCTCGATGGAGGCCCGCGCGACCTCGACGGGGTCGCCCTGACCATTGCCGGGTTCGGGAGCGAACACGGGCGTGCTCGCGCGCTCGCCGACCACCTGGAGCTGCGTGACGGCATTGGGGCGCTGGAGGTCGGCGGCGACAAGGAGCGGGGTGTTGCGGTCGGCCGACAGCCACCTGGCGAGCTTGCCCGCCAGTGTGGTCTTACCGGCGCCCTGCAGGCCCGCGAGCATGATCACCGTCGGCGGGTTCTTGGCGAACCGGATCTGCCGGGTCTCGCCACCGAGGATCTCGACCAGTTCCTCGTTGACGATCTTGATGACCTGCTGGGCAGGGTTGAGGGCCTTGGACACCTCTTCGCCGCGGGCACGCTCCTTGATCCGCGAGATGAACTCGCGGACCACCGGCAGCGCGACGTCCGCCTCCAGCAGCGCGAGGCGGATCTCGCGCGAGGTCGCGTTGATGTCCTCCTCGGACAGCCGCCCCTTGCCGCGCAGCGAGGAGAAGACCGATGTCAGCCGGTCGGAAAGCGTCTCGAACACGAGTTTGGCCAGTCCTTCGTCTCGGAATTGATCTCCCAGCCTACCCGCCCGGAACCACCCTCCGGCATGCGGAGACGGCGGGCGGGGCGACCCCTTCCACACGTCGGCGGCCCCGTGTCCGTGCACGGGGCCGCCGGTGTCATCCCACGCGGGCGTGCCGCGGCGGAGGTCAGTCCTCCTCGGCGGCGTCCTCGTCGCCGGCGCCGTCGGTCTCCTCACCGTCGGCAAGGGTGGCCTCCTGCTGCTCCTCGAGCGCGGCGAGCATGTCTTCCTGCTGGCCGCCGGTCAGACCGCGGGTGACCAGCTCGGCCTCGCCGCCGATCTCGTAGGACTGCTGGGTCTCGCTGACGATGTTGTAGTCGACACCGCAGGACAGCTCGAGGGTGTCACCGGCCTCGAGGCTACCGCTGTCGTCGCACTCCTCGTCGCCGATGTCGTCGTTGGTGAAGGTCACGTCCATGCGGACGTTGACCGTGCCGACACCGTCGCCGCCCGCGTCGTGCACGGTCCCGGTCCAGGTGCAGGCGGGGCCTTCCTCGCAGTCCATCTCCGGGGAGCCGGACCAGCCGATCTCCACGCGGGCGTCGCGGGAGCCGGTGAGTTCGTCCTCGGCGGGGGTGGTCAGGCCGTCGTAGAGCTCGTTGACGGCGGTGCCGTCGGCCTCGGCGAGGTCGAGGCGCACCTGCGGGCCGTCCTCGTCGCCGGCCTCGGCGAGCTCCTCGATCTCGATGCGCTTGATCTGCTCGGTCTCGGCGTCGATCCAGAGCTGGTTGCGCTCGCCGGCCAGGTCGACCTTGTGGGTGAGCTCGCCGTCGAGGTTCTCCTCCTCGGCCTCCTCACCCTCGACACCGATGTCCTCGATGATCTGGGCCAGGGCCGCGGGCGTGAGGGAGGCGCCCGGATTCAGGCCGACCTGGGTGGCGTTGGAGCGCACCCAGTTCTGGTCGAAGTCGTCGAAGTCCGGACCGAAGACACCCTTGTCGAGCCAGAAGCTCTCGGCGGCGTTGACGTAGAGCTTGTCGTCGGCCTGCAGGACCTCCGCCTCTTCTTCGTTGATCCGCAGGGTGCCGTTGGCCGCGCCGCCGTCGGCGACGGTGAGGGTGGCGTCCTGCACGTCGGCGCCGACACTCTCCGCGATCTGGCCGTCCGCCACCAGCGCCGGGTACTCCGCCAGTTCAGCCAGCGCGCTCTCCAGGAGCGGTGCCGCGGCGACCGGCTCGTTCTCCTCGGCGGCTGACCCGTCGTCCTCGCCGCCCGGGCGCAGGTGGCTCAGGTCGATCGAGCACCCGGCCAAACCGAGCGCGGCGACAGCGCTCGTCGCTGCGAGCAGCCACCGCCCGCGACTGCGACCCCTGCTGTGACTAACCGGCGCCATCTTGCCTCCTGTCCCCGCTTGCCTGGGGCACTGTACGAATGAGCGTGAGTGTGGGGTGGACGGCGGCTCGGCCGAACGTGTGTTCTCGCCCCGTCCATGACGTCTGATGCCGACGCGGCCCCCGAGGTTGTGCCTCGGAAGAATCCGTTCCACCGTCGCGTCCGTGGCCGGGGGCGTGCGCCGCCGGGGCCGCGTGTGGTGGTGGCCTGCGTGAGGGCTGCCGCCTCACCGACCTGAAAGGGTACCGAACGAACGGTACCGGGAACCCCGGTTGCCGGATCCGGCCACCCCGTGCAAGAAGGCGGGGGGCGTCGGCACGCAAACGCCGGTGCTGCAAGGGCGGGGCGTGCCCGGGAGGAGGTCCCCGCCGCACAGGCCGAGGGGCCGGCGGGAGGCATTGCTCCCACCGGCCCCTGGCTCGTCCCACCGCTCTGTGTGGGCCGGGTCCCGTTCCTCCTCGTCGAGGTTCAGCCCCCGGACCGCGGCGAGACCGTCTCCCCGCCCGGAGGCGTCGACGAGGAGACCGCTTCTTCCTCGAGTTCGTCGAGCTCGTCGAAGGCGTAGGCGGACTCGGCGTGCAGCTCGTGGTCGAGGCCGTTGGTCTCGACCTCCTCGGCGATCCGGAAGCCGATGACCAGGTCGATGATCTTGGCGATGACCCAGGTGACCACGAAGGTGTAGGCCATCACGCCGATGACCGAGATGGCCTGGGCGACGAGCAGGCCGACGCCGCCGCCGTAGATCAGGCCGGCAGCGCCCTCGCCCGGCACCGCGGAGCTGGCCAGGAAGCCCAGGGCGAGGCAGCCGACGATGCCGCCGACCATGTGGATGCCGACCACGTCGAGGGCGTCGTCGTACTTGAACTTGAACTTCCAGCTGATGGCGTAGGCGCAGACCGCACCGGAGATCGCACCGACGGCGACGGCGCCCATGGGGGTGACGTTGGCCGCCGCGGGGGTGATGGCGACCAGACCGGCGATGGCGCCGGAGGCGAAGCCGAGCGCACTGACCTTCCCGTAGCGCAGGCGCTCGACGAGCATCCATGCGGCGGTGGCTGCCGCGGTGGCGGCCTGGGTGTTGACCAGGGCCAGGGCGGCCTCCTCGTTGGCCGCGTAGGCCGAGCCGCCGTTGAAGCCGAACCAGCCGAACCACAGGAGGGCTGCGCCCAGGAGCACGAACGGCAGGTTGTGCGGGCGCATCGACTCGGAGCCGAAGCCCTTGCGGCGGCCGAGCACGATGACCAGAGCCAGTGCGGCAGCACCGGCGTTGATGTGCACCGCGGTGCCGCCGGCGAAGTCGATGACCTCGGGCAGGCCGGTGAACTCGTGCAGGCGAGCGACCCAGCCGTCGCCCCAGACCCAGTGGGCCACGGGGAAGTAGACCAGGAGGGCCCACACGGGGGCGAAGAGCAGCCAGGCGCCGAACTTGGCGCGGTCGGCGATCGCGCCGCTGATGAGGGCGACGGTGATCACCGCGAACATCATCTGGAAGCCGGCGTCGACCAGGAGCGGGAAGCCGCCCTCCTCGTCGACCTCGGTGATGATGTTGCTGAGCCCGACGTAGTCGAACCCGCCGATGAACAGTTCGAGGGGCCCGTAGCCGGGTGCGTAGGTCAGGGAATGGCCCACGGCCACCCAGAGCACGCTGATCACGGCGATGGAGCCGAAGCTCATGAGCATCATGTTCAGCACGCTCTTGGCCCGGGACATGCCTCCGTAGAAGAATGCCAGGCCCGGGGTCATGAGCATCACCAGCGCGGCGCTCATCAGGAGCCACGCGGTGTTGCCGGTGTCAATCATCTCGTCGCCTCCTGGGGGACGGACAGTCGGAGTGTGGTCGATGGGCGGCGGTCAGCAGGCGCGTCATCGGGCCCGACGAGATCACCACGGACGCCACTGTCCGCCCGAGGTGTTTCCCGGCCGCACCCGACGTGTTGCGCAGGCGTAAAAGGACAGGCGGCGTCGTTAAGCAGCCGTGAACACATGCGTCGGCCCGTGCGAACGCACGTGCGGGCGGAAGGGCCTTCACGGAACCGCTGGTCGGAACCGGGTTCCGATCGAGATGCGGAACAGGCCCCGGACACGCGTAAGGGCCGCCGTCGCTCGGACGGCGGCCCGTGTGACACGAACGTGTCGTCTCCATGACGCGGCTCGCTCGGGGCCGCGCGAAGCGGTGTCCTCTCGGGGGCAGGGAACCCCTGGGGCTGCAGGGGTCCGGGTGTTCCCCGGTCCCCGGGACGAGGTGTGCTCAGCCCTCCAGAAGGGCGTCGACGAAGACCTCGGGGTCGAACGGGGCGAGGTCGTCGGGGCCCTCGCCCAGGCCCACGAGTTTGACCGGCACCCCGAGCTCCCGCTGGACCTGGACGATGATGCCGCCCTTGGCGGTGCCGTCCAGCTTGGTCAGCGCGATGCCGGTGATGTTGACGACCTCGGCGAAGACCCGCGCCTGGCGCAGACCGTTCTGGCCGGTCGTGGCGTCCAGAACCAGCAGGACCTCGTCCACCTGGGACTTCTTCTCCACGACCCGCTTGACCTTGCCGAGCTCGTCCATCAGCCCGGTCTTGGTGTGCAGGCGCCCGGCGGTGTCGATGATGACGGTGTCGGCGCCCTCGTCGGTGCCGCGCGCGACCGTGTCGAAGGCGACACTGGCGGGGTCCGATCCCTCCTCCTTGCTCACGACGGGGGCGCCCACGCGGCCGCCCCAGGTCTGGAGCTGTTCGGTGGCTGCGGCACGGAAGGTGTCGGCGGCCCCGAGCACGACGCTGCGGCCGTCGCCGACCAGGACCCGGGCGAGCTTGCCTGTGGTGGTGGTCTTGCCGGTGCCGTTGACACCGACGACCATGATCACGGCCGGGCGCTCGCCGTGCGGTTCGGTGCGCACGGTGCGGTCGGTGTCGGCTCCGATGTGGGCGAGCAGCTCCTCGCGCAGCAGCCCGCGCACCTCGTCGGTTCCGCGGGTGCCCAGGACCTTCACGCGGGTACGCAGGTTCTCCACGATCTGGGTGGCCGAGGTGACACCGATGTCAGCGGTGATGAGGGTGTCCTCGATCTCCTCCCAGGTGTCCTCGTCGAGGGAGTCGGAGGAGAGCAGGCTGAGCAGCCCCTGGCCGAGGGAGCTCTGGGAACGCGCCAGCCGGGCCCGCAGGCGCACCATGCGCCCGGCCGACGGCGGCGGGGTCTCGATCTCGGGGGCAGGCGCGGGCTCGGGCTCGGCGACGGTCTCCTCGGCCGCGGGAGGAGCCTGCGAGGGCGGGGTGACGACGGTCCCCTCGTCGCGTTCCCGATCCTCCTCGGGGGGTGCCGCGGTGGGCTTCCCGGTGATCTCGGTCCCGGCCTCGTCCTTGCCCGGAGCGACCGAGCGTCGGGTCCTGACCAGGAAGAATCCGCCGACGGCGAGGAGCACGACGACGATGGCAACGGCTGCGAGCAAGGTGATGTCCATAGCGCGGACAGTCTTTCAGAGTGCCGCACACCTTCGCACCACACAGGCTCGCGGGCGGTCCACGGCGCCCGGGGGTCCTGCCGCTGGAGCCTGCTCCCCGTCAAGACGCCCACAGGCACGAACAGCCCTCAGGTGGACCGATGGCGAGTGGTCCGCAGGATGAGAACGAAGAAGGGCGCGCCCAGGAAAGCAGTGACCACGCCGATGGGTAGTTCGGCCGGGGCGACGAGAGTGCGGGCCGCGATGTCGACGAGCACCATGAACGCACCGCCCACGATCACGGTGACCGGCAGGATTCTGCGGTAGTTCGAACCCACGAGGCGGCGCACGATGTGGGGCACGACGATCCCGACGAACCCGATGAGGCCGCTGACCGAGACCGCGGCAGCGGTGGCCAGGGACGCCGCGGAGATCACGAGAATGCGCACCACGGTCGGGTTCATGCCCAGGCTCACCGCCTTGTCGTCGCCGAGCGCGAGCATGTCGAGCAGGTATCCGCAGGCCAGGAGAACCACGAGGGCGACCAGTGCGTAGGGCAGGACGAGGTGCACGTCGTCCCAGCCGCCGCGGCCCAACCCTCCGAGCAGCCAGGAGTAGATCTGCTGAAGCTGGTCGATGCCCATCTGCTGCACGAGGGTCTGGGCGGCGGACAGGAACGAGGAGACCGCCACCCCGGCCAGCAACAGCGACGCGGTTCCGCCTCCCCCGGCGGTCGTGCCGAGCAGGTAGGCGGTGAAGACTCCCACGAGCGCACCCACGAAGGCGGCAACGGGCACCATGGCCCGCGGCGCGTCGAACCAGTCGGCACCGAAGACCATGACAAGGGTCGCACCCAGCCCCGCGCCGGCGGCCGCACCGAGCAGGAACGGGTCGGCGAGCGGGTTCCGGAACACCCCCTGGTAGGCACCGCCCGCGGTGGCCAGGAGGGCACCCACGAGCACGCCCATGACCACGCGCGGCAGGCGCAGTTCGACGAGCAGGGCCTCCTCACGCTCGGTCAGCGGGGACTCCGTGCCGAACGGGAGGAGGCCGAACACGTGTCGGACGATGTCGGCCGCCGAGACCGAGGCCGCCCCGGCACTGACGCCGAGCAGGGCCGCGGCCACGAGTAGGACGAGTCCGCCCAGGACCCACCCCGTGGGGAAACCGGCACCGCCCCGCACCTCAGGCCCCCGCCTGCTCGCGGATGGCGTCGCCGACGGCCTCGGTCAGCTCGACCACACGCGGACTCCAGCGGGAGGAGATGTCCGGGTCGAGCAGCTCGACGGAGTCCTCGGCCACAGCGGTGACGGTCTCGAAGGCAGGGCGCTCGGCGACCTCGTCGACGGCCCCCTCGTCGCCGTAGGCCAGGAAGATCAGGTCGGGGTCCTCCTCGACCACGTACTCGGCGGAGACCTGCGGATACCCGTCCGCGCTGCCGTCGTCGGCCCCGTCGGCGATGTTGACCAGACCGAACATGGAGTAGATCTGCCCCATGAAGGTCTCGGAGGTCGCCGAGAACATGCTGTCGTCGAGCTCGTGGTAGACGCTCAGCGGTTCGGTGTCTCCGACCTCGGCGCACACCTCCTCGACGGTCGTGGCGATATCGGTCTCGACACGGTCGGCCTCGGTGTCGGCGGCCTCGGTCCGACCGGTGGCGTCGCCGAGCAGGCGCAGCTGGGCGTAGGTGCCCTCGAGGTCCTGGGCGGCGTCCAGCACCAGCGTCGGAACCCCCACCGGGTCGAGCTGGTCGGCAAGATCGGCGTTGTCGCTGCCGACCACCACGAGGTCGGGGTCGTACTCGGTGACCGCCTCGACGTTGGGCTCGTAACCGCTCAGGTCGGTGACGGGGGCCTCGTCGGGGTAATAGGAGTACTCGTCGACCGCCTCGACCTGGTCTCCGGCGTCGATGGCGAACAGCATCTCCGTATGGGTGGGCGAGAGGGAGACGATGCGCTCCGGCTCGTCCTCCAACTCGACCCCGTCGGCGTCGTCGTCGATCGTGGCCGGGAAAGTGCCGTCACCGACCCCGGGGCGGTCCGGATCGGCCTCCGGCGGCGCGCACTCGGCGGCCGCGCCGTCCTGGGCTTCGTCGTCGGTGGCGGGATCGTCGGTACCGCAGGCGGTCAGGACCAGGGCGGCGCCGAGCAGGGCTGCGGGCAGACTGCGTGCTGTGCGCACGATGCTCCTTGCATACCGGGGGAAGGAGCGCGGCCCGGTGCACGAGACGGCCTGTCCTTCCCACGAGGACGGGGACGCCGGCACCGGCGAGGCGACCTGGCTCGTCCCCTCCCGCGGAGGGGCCTCACAGTTGCGGGGCAGCGCCGGGTTCGGGGCCGTGTGCGGGGTGGCCCAGCGACCGGACTTCGCTCGTTCGGTGCCGTTCGGGACGGGGTGTCACACACCGCCGGCCCAGCTCTGCCACTGTACTGTCGCGGCACCGACGGGCTGCGCCGAGGACACAGCGAGCCTGTACGGCGCGGCCGGCGCACAGGTGGGTGTCGACGGCCTGAGCGAGGACGAGGCCGCCCTGTACTTCCTGCGGCAGGAGGGCTTCATCGGCTGACCGACGTGCCGCCGGGGCCGCTCTGCCCGCACACGGGACGGGGCGGCCCCTTCCCTCCGGCTCCCGTGGGTCCGGGATCCACTGCAGAAGGCCCCGGACACCGCGGGAGACAGGGGGCTCAACCCGGGTTCCGAGGACCGGTCGACCCGCTGTTGCGCGAGGACTTCGCCACGAGGAAGGCGACAACGGTCAGTGCCGATGTGGCCAGCATCGTCCCGGCCAGTGCTGTGCTTCCGCTTCCGGTCATTCCGACCACCGGGGCGATCAGCCCACCCGCACCGAACTGGAGGAACCCGAGGAACGCGGAGGCGCTGCCCATGTTGGAGCCGCCTTGCTCCATCGCCATGGCACTGACGTTGCCGAGCACGAGGCCCAGCGGTGCCACGGCGAAGAACAAGGGGACGACCAGGGAGATCGGGGGCGTTCCCGCCAGCGACATGCCCAGCATGATCACCACGGCGACCAGCTGGATCGTCATCCCGAGACCGACCAGACCGGTGGTCGAGAACCGTCGGGTCAGCCTCGAAGAAATCAGCGAGACGATGGAGAGCCCCAGCGCGTTGAGAGCGAAGGCCACGGCGTACGCTCCGCCGCTCATGCCCATCAACTCCTGGTAGATGAACGGGGACGCCGAGACGTAGGCCATCATGCTGGCGAAGGCGAGGGCGTTGGCGACGGTGTAGCCGAGGTACTCACGCCGGAGCACGCCCTCGAGGGCGTTCCTGCCCGAGCGCCCGCGGCCATCGGCGCGTTCGTCCGCGCCCCGGGTCTCCTGCAGCACGAAGGCCGCGGCCACCAGAACGAGGACGCCCAGCACAGTGACGACACCCAGCAGTCCGCGCCATCCGACCGCGCCCACCAGCACGCTGCCGGCGATCGGCGCCAGGATCGGGGCCACGCTGACCACGGCCATCATGTAGGTCATCGCCTGCGCGGCCTGCCGGCCCGAGGACGCGTCGGAGATCATCGCACGGCTGATGACCATCCCTGCGGAACCGGTGAGGCCCTGCACCAGCCGGGCGGCGACCAGGACCTCGATGGTCGGAGCGAACGTGACCACCAACGAGGCGGCCACGAAGATCGCGAGGCCCACCAGCAACGGCCCTCGGCGCCCCAGGCGGTCGGACAGCGGTCCGAAGACGAGCTGGCCCACACCCGCACCGATCAAGAACGTCGTCAGTGAGAGTTGCACACCCGCTGCACTCGTCGACAGGTCGGAGGCCATGTTCGGGAACGCCGGCAGGTAGAGATCGGTGGCGAACGGCGCGACCGCCGACACCGCACCCAGGGTGATGAGAACGGCCGTGCTGAGCCCCGCGCCTCTTGCCGTCCCGACCTGCACGGGTTCTCGCGTTCGTGACTGTGACACCACTATCCCTCCATGCATGAACCTATACAATCGAAGCTATATTTTCATAGCTATGATAGTGTGCCAACATGCCTTCAGCGAGACGCCCGTCACAGTCGGCGCGGAGGGTCGAAGACCCCAGGGCCGACCTCGCGTTCACCCTCATGAGCCTGGCCCGCAAGCTCCAGAACCTCAGGTTCCGGGACGAGGGCCTCAACCGGTTCAGCCCTCTGGAAGGCTTGATACTCAGCAACGTGTATCGCTTTCCCGGGGTGACGCCCTCAGAATTGGGGGAAGAGCTCGGCCTGCGCAGCAGCAACACCAGTTCGGCCCTGCGGTCCCTGGAGTCGCAGGGGCTGATCACCCGAACGAAATCCCCGCACGACCCGCGTTCCGTGCAGATTCACATCACCCCCACAGCGGAGGAGGTCCTCCGGCGTGTGTGGGACGAATACAGCAGGTTCCTGGCTTCTGCGGACCTCAGTGGCGAGGACCTCGACGCGGTTGCGGAGAACCTTCACGAGGTCGACGAACAGCTGCGCCCTTCCCCCGACTCCGACCCGCGGCGTTAGGCCCCGGGCCCACAGGAGGGGCGCGTCGGCTCGGGTGCCATCGGCGCAGGCGCCCCGGTGAACGGCCAGGGGTTCACGGGCCCGGGGTGGTGCGCTCCAGCTTCTGGCTGATGACCTGGGAAATCCCGTCCCCCTTCATCGTGACGCCGTACAGGGCGTCGGCCGCCTCCATCGTGCGCTTCTGGTGGGTGATGACGATGAGCTGCGAGGCCGACCGCAGCTCCTCGAGGATGACCAGCAACCGCTGCAGGTTGGTGTCGTCCAGAGCCGCCTCGACCTCGTCCATCACGTAGAAGGGCGACGGGCGCGCCTTGAAGATCGCCGCGAGGAAGGCCACCGCGGTCAACGAACGCTCACCGCCGGACAGCAGCGACAGGCGCTTGACCTTCTTGCCGGGCGGGCGGGCCTCCACCTCGATCCCCGTCGTGAGCATGTCGTCGGGGTCGGTCAGTACGAGCTTGCCCTCCCCACCGGGGAAGAGGCGGCCGAAGATCTCGGCGAACTCGCGCTCGACGTCGAAGAAGGCAGCGGAGAAGACCTCCTGCACGCGCGCGTCGACCTCGGCGACGATGTCCATGAGGTCGCGGCGGGTCTTCTTCAGGTCCTCGAGCTGGGCGTTGAGGAAGGCGTGGCGTTCCTCCAGCGCCGCGAACTCCTCCAGCGCCAGCGGGTTGATCTTGCCGAGCTGGTTGAGCTTGCGCTCGGCCGCCTTGTACCGCTTCTCCTGGACCTCGCGCACGTACGGGACCGGGGCGGCGTCCTCGCCCGCGTCCGCCGGTGGGGGCACCGGAACCTTCGGGCCGTACTCGCGTACGAGCGTGGGCACGTCCACACCCAGTTCCTCGACGGCCTTGGTCTCCAGCTGTTCCAGCCGCATGCGGCGTTCGGCACGGGCGACCTCACCGCTGTGCGCGGAGCTGGTGAGCTTCTCCAGCTCCACGGAGAGTTCGCGGACCCGGGCTCGTACCGTGCGCAACTCGGCGTCGCGTTCCTCCTTCGCGGCCTCGGCGGAGGCGCGTTCGGTCTCGGCTGCCGTATGGNTCGGCCACCGCCTCGGCGACCTCGGCCTGAGCGATGCGGGTGCGGTGGCGCTCGGCGGCGCGTTCGACGGCGCGGCGCTCCTCGGCGGCCTCGGCGAGCAGGGCGTCGGCCCGTCCGGAGACCGAGCGCACGCGCTCCTCGGCGGTGCGCACGGCCAGACGGCGTTCCATCTCGGTGGCGCGGGCGCGTGAGGCGTGGGCGGCGAGCTCGTCGCGGACCTCGGGGTCGGGGGCCTCCTCCTCGACGGAGGCGGCCATCTCCTCGGCCTCGGCGTACTCCTTCTCGAGGCGTTCGAGCTTGTCGGCGTCCTCCTCGCGGGCGGTGCGGGCCTTCTCGGCGGCCTTCGCGTAGCGCTCGGCCTCCGCCTCGGCCGAGCGGGCCTGACCGCCGAGCTTGCCGAGCTTCTGCGCGCTCTCGTTGCGCTTGCGGTCGCTCTGCTTGCGCCGGGCCGCCAGCTCCTCGACCCGCTCCGAGCAGCCGCGGCGTTCGCTCTTGGCCTCGGCGAGGGCCTCACCGGCAGCGCGAGCGGTCTCGGTGGCCGCTTCCAGGGCCTCCGCCGCCTCGTCGACCGCGGCCTGCACTTCCAGGAGACTGGGCGCCCCGGCCGAACCCCCGTGCACCATGACCGGGGTGAACACGTCGCCCTCGGGTGTCACCGCGCGCAGCTGCGGAAGCTTGTCCACCAGGTCGCGGGCACGGGCGGCGCTGTCCACGAGGGCGGTGCGGTCCAGGAGCGCGGCCACGGTCCCGGCCAGGTGTTCGGGGGCCACGACCGCGTCCAGTGCCCAGCTGACCCCGTCGGGCAGGGACGGCCACTCGTCGCGGGGCACGCCTCCGAGGCCGCCCTCGGTGGCGGCACGGGCCACGACGATGCCCGCACGCCCGGCGTCCTCAGAACGCAGCAGGTCGAGGGCGGCCGCGGCGGCGTCGGGGTCGGCGACCGCCACGGCCCCGGCTGCCTGCCCGAAGGCGGAGGCGACCGCGGTCTCGTGTCCTCCCTCGACCTGCACCATCGTCGGCAGGCTGCCCAGGGTCCCGGCCAGGTCGGCGCCGAGCAGGGTGTCGGCACCGTCCTTGCTGGCCAGGCCGAGCTCCAGGGCCTCCTTACGGGCAGACAGCGCAGAGCGTTCGTTCTCGGCGTTGCGTTCCTCGTCGCGGAGCCGGTTGAGGCGCTCCTCCACCTCTGCGAGGCGGGCGGCGGCCTCCTCCTGGGCGGTGTCCATCTCGGCGTCGCCCTCGTCGAGCCCGGTGGACTCCTCGGCGGCGGCCTCGTACTCGGCCTGGGCCTCCTCGGAACGGCGGGCAGCCTCCTGCGCGGCCTCCTCGGAACGGGCGATCTCCTCGTCGGCCGAGGCCAGACGCGAACGCAGGCTCTCCACCCGGGTCCCCATGCGCACGATGCCCTCGCGGCGCTCGGCGGCGGCGCGGTTGGCGGCCTCCAGGCGCTTCTCCTCCCGGTGGAGGGAGTCCTCGGCGGTGCCGCGCTCGGCCACCGCGGCCTCGAGCTGCTCGCGGGCCTCCTCCAGGCGTTCGGCCAGTTCCTCCTCCTGGGCGGCGGCCTCCTCCGCCTCCGTCTCCAGTTCCTCGGGGTCGCGCCGGTGGACCGGTTCACCGGAGTCGGAGGCGAGGTGGCGGTGGCGTTCGTCGGCCAGCCCGCGCACGGCGTCGAGGCGTTCGGTGAGGCGGGAGAGCGCGTGGTAGGTCTCGGTGGCCGTGGCCAGAGCGGGAGCGGCAGCGGTGGCCTGGGACTCGAGCTCGGCCTCGCGTTCCTGGGCGCGCTTGAGAGAGGTCTCGGCGGCCGTGCGCTTGGCCAGGACCTCCTTCTCGTCGGCCTCCTCCTTGGCGAGCTGGTCGGTGAGGGTGACGATGTCGTCGGCGATCAGGCGCAGGCGGGCGGCGCGCAGGTCGGCCTGGATCACGGCGGCCTTACGTGCGAGCTCGGCCTGGCGGCCCAGAGGTTTGAGCTGGCGGCGCAGCTCCGAGGTCAGGTCCGTGACGCGGTCCAGGTTGCCCTGCATCGCGTTGAGCTTGCGGATCGCCTTCTCTTTGCGCTTGCGGTGCTTGAGGATGCCCGCGGCCTCCTCGATGAGCCCGCGGCGTTCCTCGGGACCGGCGTGCAGGACGGTGTCGAGCTGGCCCTGGCCAACGATGACGTGCATCTCGCGGCCGATGCCGGAGTCGCTGAGGAGGTCCTGGATGTCGAGCAGCCGGCAGGTGTCGCCGTTGATCGCGTACTCCGAGCCGCCGTTGCGAAACATGGTCCGCTTGATGGTGACCTCGGTGTAGTCGATGGGCAGGGCGCCGTCGCTGTTGTCGATGGTGAGGCTGACTTCGGCGCGGCCGAGCGCCTGGCGGGTGGAGGTGCCCGCGAAGATGACGTCCTCCATCTTGCCGCCGCGCAGGGACTTTGCCCCCTGTTCACCCATGACCCACGAGAGCGCGTCCACGACGTTGGACTTGCCGGAGCCGTTGGGGCCCACGACACAGGTGATCCCGGGTTCGAAACGCAGGGTGGTGGCCGACGCGAACGACTTGAAGCCGCGCACCGTCATTTTCTTGAGATACACCCACACCTCCGGAACGGTCACCGCTTTTGCACACGGGCGACCACACAAGGGTGCCACGAAGCGGTGACCGGCGGGGATGGGAACGGCCGAGGTGGCTGATGACACGGGATCCGTGCCCGGTGCTGCCGCCCGCCCCGGGGCGGTACGGCGCTGTCACGGTGACCCGCTGTCAGCTCGTCCCGGTAGGGGTGTGAGGAGGGGGGATGTCCGGCGGACACGGAGGGTTGTCGCTCGGGCCGCCGGGTACAACGTCAATAGAGCCGCAACGGAAAGGAAAGGATCGTGCGGGCGGTGGAAAAGGGTCGGCCGCGTGGCGGTTCGGTGTGATCCCCAGGGACGCCTGGGTCGTGCCTTCGGCGTCCCCGTCAAAGGATCCTCACGCCGGCGGTGGGTGACGGATCGGAGCCGTCACCGCGGCGGTGCGCTCAGGCGAGCGCGGGCTCCCGGTCGGACGAACCGGAGACCTCGGTGACGGCCATGCTGAGCTGGTCGTTACGGGCCTGAAGTCGGCTGACCTCGGCCTCGAGGTCGCGTACCCGGTTCTGCAACCGGCGCATCTCCTGGACCATACGAGGGTCGGAGCCGCCGACGTGGCCAAACAGAGCCTTCGCCATGATGTGGGTCCTCCACACTGAGTGACCAGTGGTGACGTGCGCATGCGGTGTCCCGCGGATTTCGTGGCGTGACCACCACGAGCGGGTCGGAAATATTGCGCGGTGTACTTTCCAGAATCTCACCGTGCGCGCCACTGGTCAAGGTTGGATTACGACAGTCGGTGACGGCCAGTATCCGGACAGAAACGTCCTGGGCACGTGGCACCGCGCGACACGAATGAGCGGCCACCCCCGTCTCCGGGTTCGTTGCCTGAGGCCGTGGGCGCGGGGCCTACGGACTCGGCCGCTCGGAGCGATTCGCATCGCGTCACCCCTCCAGCATACTCACCGTTCGACGAATTCGGTGAAGGTACCCCCGGGTCGGGCCCAGCGTTCCACGACGGAATCGACACGGCCGGGCGTCCGACCGTCTCGCAAGTGCCCCAGGAGCCGCTCACACGCGTGCCGGTGCCCTTCGGCCACGACCTCCACACGGCCGTCGCGGAGGTTGGTCGCGGCGCCGACGAGCCCTTCCTCGAGCGCGCGGGCCCGCACCCACCAGCGGAAACCCACACCTTGGACGTGTCCACGCACCCACGCGGTCAGCCTGACGTCCGCGTCCGGATACTCGGTGCCTTGCGGTCTTCCGCCCTGGTTCTCGTTCACGGCACGCGCCTTCCTTACCTTCGCGACAAACTTTCCTCACCACGATGCCGCACCACGTGCGCCCCGTGCGTCACAGCATCAACAGTGGCGAACACTGGGCGGGTGCAGCGCGGTATCGGAGCGGCTCAGCGGCGTGCGCGCGGGGCCGGCTGGCAACGCGGGCAGGAGAAGGAGGAACGGTTCATGAAGGCCTCGCGCACGATCAGGGCGCCACAGCGGCCGCAAGGCTCGTCGCGGCGGCCATAGGCGTTCAGGCCCCGCTCGAAGTACCCGCTCTCACCGTTGACGTCCACGTAGAGTCCGTCGAAGGTCGTGCCGCCGACCTCCAGGGCCTCCTTCATCACGTCCTGCACGTGCGCGATGAGCCCGAGAGCCTGAACGTCGGAGAGCCCGCGTGTGGACCGGCCCCAGTGCAGGCCCGACCGCCACAGGGCCTCGTCGGCGTAGATGTTGCCGACCCCGCTGACCACGGACTGGTCGAGCAGCGCCCGCTTGACCTCGGTGCGTTTGGCACGCAGGGCCTTGACGAGGTCGCCGGGCACGAAGGCGGGGTCGAGCGGGTCGAGCGCGATGTGGTCGACCACGGAGGGAACGTCCGGGTGCTCACCCCCGGACACGACCATGAGGTGCCCGAAAGTGCGCTGGTCCACGAACCGCAGTTCCCGGCCGTCCGACAACGGCAGGCGCACCCGCAGGTGCTTCTCGTCATCGCGCTCGTCCGGCTGCACCAGCATCTGACCGCTCATGCCCAGGTGGGCCAGGAGCATGTCGCCGGTGTCCAGCACCAGCCACATGTACTTGCCGCGGCGGCGCACGGCCACCGGTACCGCGCCGGACAGACGCGCGGAGAAGTCGGCGGCGCCGGCCTCGTGGCGGCGCACCGAGCGCGGATGCAGGACCTCCACGGCTCCGATCTTGCGGCCCAGCGCGTGGGACTCCAGCCCCCGGCGAACGACCTCGACCTCGGGCAGTTCGGGCACGGCTCTACCCCTGTCCCCCGTCGGCGGTCTGCTCGGAACGGGCGCGGATCGCCTTCCACGCCGACTCCGCGGCCTGCTGCTCGGCCTCCTTCTTGCTACGGCCCTCGCCGAGGCCGTAGCTCTCGCCGGCCACGCGCACGGTCGCGCGGAAGGTCTTCTGGTGGTCGGGGCCGGACTCGTCCACCTGGTACTCGGGAACGCCGAGCATCTCGGAGGCGGTGAGCTCCTGCAGGGACGTCTTCCAGTCGAGGCCCGCGCCCAGCCCGGAGGCGGTGGCGATGAGCGGGTCGAACAGCCGGTGCACGAAGGCCGATGCGGTGTCGAGGCCGCGGTCGAGGTAGACGGCCCCGATGATCGCCTCCAGCGTGTCGGCGAGGATCGAGGACTTGTCGCGGCCCCCGGTGCCCTCCTCACCACGGCCGAGCCGGATGTACTCGCCGATTCCCAGACTGCGGGCGACGTCGGCCAGCGCACGCATGTTGACCACGGCGGCGCGCAACTTGGCGAGCTGCCCCTCGGGCAGGTCGGGGTGCTTGCGGAAGAGGGTGTCGGTCACCACCAGGCCGAGCACGGAGTCGCCGAGGAACTCCAGGCGCTCGTTGGTGGGCAGGCCGCCCTTCTCGTAGGCGTACGAGCGGTGCGTGAGGGCACGCAGGACGATCTCGGGGTCGATCTCCACACCGACGGCCTTGTTGAAGGCCCGGGACTCGGAGGCGGAGAGCTGCTGGTTGGCCACGCTTGAACACTTCCCTGGTCGTGCGCCGGGCGGATCCGGGGCGGCGCGAACGGCCCCGGTCCTCGCCTTCTCTCCCACCTGCCCGGCGCTGGGGCGGATCGGGTGCGCGTGGCCCGGTCACGGCCGCGGTGCTCGAAAACGAGGTGACCGTCGCGGGAGTGCGACTCCCCCGGCAGCCACCACGAACTCGGGAACCACGGCCGGATCTGCGACCGGCCCGGACGGCACCCGTGGGTTGCGCAACCACTCTACAAAGCCCTGTGAGCGGCCCACCCCGGTCCCTGGCACTCGGGGGCGTCAGGCGCGTCCCGGGGCGGGCAGGACCGGGCGCAGTGTCGAAGGACCGGACACAGAGATGCCGCGCTCCCGCCATGGGCAGCGCGGCATCTCGGACCGGTCTCCGCGGACCATGTCGTCAGGCCGGGTTGGTGACCTGGCGGTTGTTGTAGGTGCCGCAGGTCGGGCACGCGGTGTGGGGCTGCTTCGGGTCACGGCAGCGCGGGCAGTTGACCAGCACCGGGCGCTGCGCCTTCCACTGGGAACGACGGGTCCGGGTGTTGCTCCGCGACATCTTCCGCTTCGGGACGGCCACTTCAATCCTCCTGGGTCACCCCCGCGGTCGCGGGAGAGTCGATCGTCTGGTCAGCCCCGCGTGCTGTGCGGGGTGTGTGCTCCGTCACGGGTCGCCCGGCCCGAAGCCGGGACGTCCCGCGTGCACGGGGCGCTGCTCTCAGCGTTCGCCGGGGTCCTCCGCGATCTTGCGGAGCGCCTCCCAGCGGGGGTCGATGCGCTCACCGTGGCCGTGGTCGGGGCCGGCCTCGGCCAGCTTGACCCCGCACTCGGGGCACAGGCCGGGACAGTCCGGACCGCACAACGGTGAGAGCGGGAGAGCGAGAACGACTGCGTCTCGGACCACGGGTTCGAGGCCGAGCAGGTCGCCCTCAAGATAGTAGTCCTCATCGTCGGCACCCTCGTCCGTGCCCTCGCCGCCGGTGCCCTCGCTGTCGTCGGACGCGTAGCGGAAGAGCTCCTGGTAGTCGGCCTCCAGGTCCTCCGAGAGCGGGTCGAGGCAACGCGAGCACTCAGCCGTCATCCGCCCCCGGGCCGTGCCGGTGACAAGGACACCCTCCATCACGGCCTCCAGCCGGAGGTCGAGTTCGATCTCCGCGCCCTCGGGGATGGACGCCATCGGCGTCGCGAACGCCTCGGGGACGTTCACGATGCGGTTGACGGTCCGCATCGACCCCGGCTGGCGGCCCAGCGGGCGGGTGTCGACCACGAACGGGTCACGGGGATCAAGACGGGACTGGGTCATCGCGCTTTCACGAAAGGGTTTCGGAGCTTGCCGGACACCGCGCACGTACCGTGGCCGGTGCCGGGAACGGGACCGGTGGTGCCGGCCGGGATCCCTTCCGGTGAACGGGACCTCGGTCCCTCCGCCGGATCGGCGGGGCGAGGGCCGTGTACTACGGACGACGCCCATGGTCGGACCAGGATTCTACCTACCATGTCCGCGACCACCCAAATCAACCCCGCACACGGGCCCTGCGTCCGGCCTCACTGCCCCGCGGACCGCTCGGCGTACTTCTCCCGCAGGCGCTTCTGGACGTAGGGGGTGACCAGGCTGGAGACGTCGCCGCTGTGCTGGGCGATCTCGCGTACCAGGCTGGAGGAGAGGAAGGAGTACTGCGGGTTCGCGGTCATGAAGACCGTCTCCACACCCGAGAGGCGGTAGTTCATCTGGGCGATCTGGAGCTCGTAGTCGAAGTCGCTGACCGAGCGCAGGCTGCGGACGATGGTGTCGATGCCGTTGTCGCGGCAGAAGTCCACGAGCAGGCCGTCGAACTCGGCGACGCTCACGTTGCCGAAGTCCCCCGTGCCCTCGGAGAGCATGTCGAGCTTCTCCTCGACACTGAAGAGTCCGCGCTTGCTGATGTTGTTCAACACGGCGACGACGACCTCGTCGTACTGCTTGGCGGCGCGGCCGACGATGTCGATGTGACCGTAGGTGACCGGGTCGAACGAGCCCGGGCAGACGGCACGGCGCACGGTGGATCGCCCCTTTCCGAAGGTTGTCTCGTACCTGCCGGGGCCCGGCGCCCGCGATACCGCGGACGTGGGACACGGATCACATACGGATCAATCCCGGCAGATCATGTCCAGGGCGTGCATGACGGACACATACCCCCCGTCATCCTCCCGCATCCGTTTCCTGCCCCCACGACCCGGATCCCCCTCACACGCGCCGCCCCGCACCGGGCCCCTGCACGGTCGAGGAACGCCCGTTCCGTCACCAGGGCACGCTCGTCCGGGCCGAGGAGGCCGGATCAGGGGACGGGACGCGAGTACCAGAGCACGGCCTCACCGTAGGTGCGGCTGCGGTCACGCTCGAGACCGTCGGGCCACGTGGGCTCCGGGCTGCGCTTGGAGCGTTCCAGCACCACGACGGCGTCGTCGGACAACCACCCCTGGTCGAGGAGGGCGCGCAGCACCCCGGCGAGCTCCTCCTCTCCGACCGTGTAGGGCGGATCGGCCACGACCAGGTCGTAGGGGGCTTCCGGAGCAGTGGCGAGGACCCGCTCGACGCGGTCGACGACCAGCCGAGCCGCGGGCAGCCGCAGCGCCTTGGTGTTGGCCCTGATGGTCGCGGCGGCCTTCCGATCGGCCTCGACCAGCAGGGCGTGCTCGGCTCCGCGGGACAGCGCCTCCAGGCCGATCGCACCCGAGCCCGCGTACAGGTCCAGCACCCGGACACCGTTCAGGGAGCCCAGATCGGACTGGGCGGAGGAGAACAGCGCCTCCCGGGCGCGGTCACTGGTGGGACGCGTGGTGCGGCCGTCGGGGGCGTCGATGCGCCGACCGCCCGCGGCTCCGGCGATGATGCGGGTCATGGCACCACGGTAGCGGCGGCGGGATGTGCCCGACCCTGGCACCGGCCCCGGGTCAGCCCTTGTCGAGGTACTCCGCCCGTTCCTCCGGCAGCAGGGTGTCCAGGGCCTCGGCCAGTGGCGCGTAGGTCAGGTCCGGATCCTCCGCCATCTGCCGGGAGGCCTCCTCCCGGGCCTCCCCGATGAGCTCCTCGTCGCGCACGAGCGTCAGCATGCGCAGGCTCGAGCGGGCACCGGACTGGGCGTCCCCGAGCACGTCGCCCTCCCGCCGCATCTCCAGGTCCACACGTGAGAGCTCGAACCCGTCGGTGGTCGAGGCCACGGCGTCGAGCCTGGTGCGGGCCGATGTGCCCTCCGGAGCCTCGGTGACGAGCAGGCACAGGCCGGGAAGGTCCCCGCGCCCGACACGCCCGCGCAACTGGTGCAGCTGGGAGACCCCGAAGCGGTCGGCGTCCATGATCACCATCGTCGTTGCGTTGGGCACGTCCACACCGACCTCGATGACCGTGGTGGAGACCAGCACGTCGATGTCGCCCGCGGTGAAGGCCCGCATCGCCTCGTCCTTCTCCTCCGGTGCCATCCGCCCGTGCAGGGGCGCCACCCGCAGGTCGGGAAGGACCTCCTTCTGCAGTCGGGTCTGCACGTCCAGGACCGACGCCGAGGAGTCGTCGTCGTTGTCACCGATGCGCGGGCACACCACGAACGCCTGGCGTCCCTTGCCGACCTCCTCGCGCACCCGCTCCCAGGCGCGTGCGAGGAAGTGCGGCTTCTCCAGGGCCGGAACCACGTGTGTGGACACCCCCGCACGCCCGGACGGCAGCTGCGTGAGGGAGACCACGTCGAGATCGCCGTAGACGGTCATCGCGACGGTCCGTGGGATGGGCGTGGCGGTCATGACCAGCACGTGCGGACGCCCCTCCGCGGCCTTCTCCCGCAGGGCGTCGCGCTGCTCGACGCCGAACCGGTGCTGCTCGTCGACCACGACGAACCCCAGGTCGGCGAAGGAAACGTGCTCCTGCAACAGCGCGTGTGTGCCCACGACGATCCCGGCCTGCCCCGACGCGGCCTCCAGCAACGCCTCGCGTCGGGTCGCTGCGCCCATCGACCCGGTGAGCAGACTCACCCTCGTGGCGTGTTCGGCCCCGTCGATCTGTCCGGCCCGCGCCAGGGATCCGAGCATCTCGGTGATGGAACGGTGGTGCTGCTGCGCCAGGACCTCGGTGGGCGCCAGCATCACGGCCTGCCCGCCGGAGTCCACGACCCGCAGCATCGCCCTCAGCGCCACCAGCGTCTTGCCCGCGCCCACGTCGCCCTGCAGCAGGCTGTGCATGGGGTGCGTACCGGCGAGCAGCTCGGCCAGGCGCTGTCCGACCTGCGTCTGCCCGTCGGTGAGGGTGAACGGCAGCTGAGCGTCGAAGGCGGCCAGGATCCCGTCGTCGGCCCCCGGGCGGGGCCGCGCGGGCAGCTCCTCGGCCTTGTGCCGCCGCATCGCCAGGGCCAGCTGCAGCACGAACGCCTCGTCCCACTTCAGGCGCCGCCGGGCACGGCCGATGTCCTGTTCGGTCTCCGGACGGTGGACCCCGCGCAGCGCCTCGGCGATCCCCTCCAACCGCCGCCGTTCGCGCACCTGCGGGGGCAGGGGGTCGGGCAGTTCGTCCACCCGGGCCAGAACCATGTCCACGGCCACGGCGATGCGCGCTGAGTCCAATCCCTTGACCGCCGGGTACACGGGGATGAGCTGGTCGGCGTAGGCGCGCGCCTCCTCCTCCGACAGCTCCTCGCCCTCCAGCAGCTGGTACTCGGGGTGGTCGAGCTGGCGGCGCCCCCGGTAGGTGGAGACCCGGCCGGAGATCATCGCCAGTCGGCCGGGAACGAGTTTGCCCTGGTGGAAGGAGCCGCGGTTGAAGAAGGTCAGGTGCAGGCGCCCTGTGCCGTCGGTCACCGTCACCTCGAGCATGTCCATCCGGCGGCGCTTGCCCCGGGCGGGGATGGTGCGGCGGCGGGCGTCGAGCACCTCCGCCTGCACGGTCACGTCCTCGCCCTCCTGGAGCACCGCGAGGTCGGTGAGGTCACCCCTGCGGTCGTACCTGCGGGGGTAGTAACGCAGCAGGTCCCCGAGCGTGTGCAGGTCGAGTTTGTCCTTGAAGGTGCGCGCCGAGCCGCCGAGGGCCGTGCGCAGCGGTTCGTCCCAGGTGCTCACTGTGGTTCCCGTCCGGATTCGGTGATGACCGCCTGCTGACCGCTACGGTAGAGGTTCGGCGCCCGCCGTGGCGGTGCGAGACCCGCGTCGGCACCCAGCCCTTCGCAAGCGGGGTATACTCGACGGAGTTCATCGCGTCTTCGCCGTGCCCGCACGGCGCGTGCGATGCTCCGGTGGGTGATGGAGCTCTCGCTCCCACCACGGCCCACCTGCACACGAAGAGCCTCGGTCTGCGGCCCGATTCCGCGTCCGACCATGCTTTTCGTGTACTCTTCGACGGTTGGCGACCGTGTCGCCGACCTGCCCTCGACCTCTCCCGGTCGGATCAGACCCTTCGCGTGCGGCGACGTGCGCGATCCCGAGCGCTTGAATGGAGTTACCGTGGCTTCCGTTTGCGACGTCTGCGGCAAGGGACCAGGGTTCGGTAACAGTGTTTCCCACTCGCACCGTCGCACCCGCCGCCGCTGGAACCCCAACATCCAGACCGTCCGCACCCGTGTCGGTGGCACGCCCAAGCGCGTGAACGCCTGCACCTCGTGCATCAAGGCCGGCAAGGTCACCCGCTAGGGTTCCGGCCGCAGGATCATTTCGAAGCGCCCTCCGACACCGTCGGGGGGCCTTCGTCGTTCACGGACCCCTTGCTGACGGTCCTGTCGGATCAGGAAACTCGGGCACGCGCAGCCCGGACCACGTTCCGCCCTACGGCCGCGGAAGTCAGGGGCGCGGGGACCGGCGGCCCCACCGAGAAGGCCCGGCCGCGGGAGTCCGTGCCCCTCAGCCCTTCACAGGTCGCAGACGTGGCCGTTGAGGGAGCACCGTGCCGGCGGGTCCTCGGGGTCGCCGATGGCGTCGAAGGAAACGGTGACCGACTCCCCCGGGTCGAGGCCGTCCCCTCCCCCGGGCTGCCGGGCCAGGACGCCGTCCTCCAAGGGTTCCCAGTCGGCGTCGTGCACCTCGGTGACCTCCGCGCGGTCGAAGGCCAGGGCCAGTTCCCACGCGTCGAGGTGGCTCTCGGAGGTGTTCGTGAGCGTGACGTGCCCGGTGAAACCCGCGTCGGTGCGGTCCACGACGCGGTAGGCCACGGTAGTGGGTTCGGCCCCGGCCTGCGTCTCGGGGCCGTCGGCGCTGCCGGAGCCCTCCTGACCGGCCGATCCGCGGTCGGGCGAGGGTTCGGGGTCGAGGTCCTCCGCGGCGCCGGGCGTCCCGGGAACGCCGGGGTTGCCGCCGAACTGCAGGTAGATCTGGGTCGTGCTGTAACCGAAGAGCACCAGCCCCAGGATCACGCCGGAGACGACCAGGACGTTGAGCAGGCGCGGCGGTTCCACACGCCTGGGCACTGTGCTGCCCAGGAACCCGCTGAAGCGGCGTAGGGCGCCGGCCTCCTCGGGTTCGCTGCGGTGTGCGCCGCGGCGCGCCGTCGCACGCCGCTTACCCATGCCGCTCAAAGAACCGCCCTCTCGACGCTGTTCCGCTCCCCGGTCGCAGACCTTTCCTCACATCACACGAGCCGCGCGGAAAACCCTAGCGCGAGAGCCAAACAGGACAAATCCGTGTGCGCTCACCCGGGGCCGAAATGGTCCCATCCCCCACCCGGAGCTGGGGAACCGTCGACCGTGACACCACCGTCCGTGCCCGGCTCAGCGGTTTCGGACACCGGCCCGACGCGGCCCACAGGGAGCCAGTGCGCGGGAAGCCGGACGCCGGGAGGGAAGCACGCGGCGAGCGCGTGGTCCTCCCCACCGGCCAACATGAGGCCACGTGCGGCCTCCGGCGCCCGGTCCGGGGCGGCCCCGAGCATCCGGACCGCTTCGAGGAGCGCGGGGTCGGGGTCGAGGGACATCGAGTCCAGATCGATATACACCCCGCTCGCTCGGGCCACGTGGCCGAGGTCCTGCACGAGGCCGTCGCTGACGTCGAGCATCGCGGTGGCGCCCAGGCTCGCGGCCTCGGCCCCTGCGGCATAGGGGGGAGAGGGCCTGCGGTGCTCGGACAGGCACAGGGCGGGTCCTTCGACACCGCGTTCCAGCAGGGCGAGCCCGGCGGCGGAGAGCCCGAGGTGCCCGGTGCAGGCAACCACGTCCCCCGGCCGAGCGCCGCTGCGCAGCACCGGATCGGCCCCGCCCAGGTCACCCAGCGCCGTGACAGCGATGGTGAGGGTGTCGGATCCCACCATGTCGCCTCCCACGACCGTCCCCCCTGCGACCGCGCACTCGTCGCGCACCCCCGCGGTGAAGTCCTCGGCCCACTGCACGGGCAGGTCGGAGGGTGCGGCGAACCCGATGAGCAGAGTGGTGGGACGCGCACCCATCGCCGCGATGTCGGAGAAGTTCTGCGCCACCGCCCGGTGTCCCACGTCGCGCGCGGTCGACCAGTCACGGCGGAAGTGCCGTCCCTCGACGAGCACGTCGGTGGTGGCCACCGTCCGCCCGTCGGGGGCCGCGACGATCGCCGCGTCGTCGCCCGGGCCGAGGATTACGTCGTCCGTGGTGGGGAATTGGGCCGTCACGCGTGTGATCAGAGTGAACTCGCCCAGACCCCCGATGGTGTTCCGCACAGAGATCAGGGTACGGTGACGCTCCGGCGCGTGGTCCAGACCTCTGCAGGGGCTGTGTCCAGCGCCGTCACCTTTTTCGACACCTGCCGCGCCCCTCGCGGTCGGCCGGTGCCCCGCTCGTTCCACACCGGCTCGGACCGAAGGAGAAGTACACATGGTGCAGGCCTACATCCTCATCCAGACCGAGGTCGGTCATGCCTCGGAGGTCGCAGGGCGGGTCCGCGACATCCCGGGTGTGGACGAGGCCCACGACGTCACCGGCCCCTACGACGTGATCGTCCAGGCCCGTGCGGACGACGTCGATGCGCTCGGGTCACTGGTCGTGGCCCGCATTCAGCGCCTGGACGGGATCGCCCGTACCCTGACGTGTCCTATCGTCAATATCTGAACGGGTCCGCACGGACCCAGAGATTCCCCTTCCGGGTCCGACAGAGCGGGGTGGCAAGGCAGTGCGCAGACGAGGTTTCGGGGCGACCGCGGTGACGGCTCTCGGTGCGGTCCTGGTCGCGACGGGCTGCGGGCCGCAGACCGTGCAGATGAGCCCCCCGGAGACCGACGGGACCACCACGGAGGTCTGCTCGGAGTTCGTCGCCGAGCTCCCCGACACCCTCTTGGACGCCGAGCGCGCCGAGGTCCAGCCGGACAGCGAGACCATGGCCGCCTGGGGCGATCCGCCCATCAGCCTGCGCTGCGGTGTCCCCCGCCCCGACGACCTCCAGCCTGATTCGCTCCTGGAGGAGGTCAACGGGGTCGCGTGGCTGCCCCAGCCCGAGGACGACCCGACGATGTTCACCGCGGTCGGGCACGAGGCCTACGTCGAGCTGCAGGTGCCCTCCGGTCACGGGGCCCCGGCACCGGCACTGACCACGGTGAGCGACCTGATCTCCGAGCACATCCCGCCGTTGCCCGACGGTTCGCTCTGAGGTCCCTCTGACCGACGAGAAGGGGTCGGTGGCCACGAACCGGCCACCGACCCCTTCTCGTGTTCTCCCAGGACGAGGGGGATGTCCCGGCTGCGGGGCGACGGTTACTCGTTCTCCTCGTCGTCGCCGGCGTCCTCGTCGCCCTCGGCGCCGTTCTCGCCGCCCTGTTCGCCGCCGCCCCCGAGCCGCTCCTCGAACTCCGGGGCGGTCTCGGAGATCTCGCCGGAGCACGGGGCGCCCGGCTCCGGGACGTCCTGGCCGCGCTCGTACATCTGGACGTAACGCTCCAGGTCCTCGTCGTCCGCGCTCTCCGCGGTGATCTGGCGGGCCCAGCTGGAGGCCACGATCGGGGCCTCCATCTCCTCGGCCGCGGGGGTGACGAGCAGGTAGTCGCCGTCGTTGTACATCTCGTTGAGCGCCTGGACCTCGTCCTCTGGGAGCTCGGGGTCGTAGTTGATCCAGACCGCGCCGTGCTCCATGGAGTGCACGGCCAGCTCGGTGGTCACCGGCTCGGGGTACACGCCACAGTTCTGCCAGCTCGCCCAGTGGTCGCCGCCCGGGGGAGGATACTGGTCGTAGTCGACCCGTTCCCCCATCGGGACGTGCTCGTTCGTGACACCCTCGAACTCCTGCACACCCGAGATGTTGCGGCTCCGGACCTCCATGGCGATCGCGAAGACCAGAAGACCCACCACCAGGACGGCCGCTGTGGTGATCCCGGCGATCTTCCACATGCGCTTGCGGCGTTCTTCCTTGATGCGCTTGGCCTTGAGCTCTGCGGCCCTGCGCCGCCTCTCCTCGGCCGACTTCTTCTTGGCCACTGGGTCTCCTGGGATGAGTGGGGACAACGGGTACTTACCTATCCTCTACCTTGTCACCACTGTCGGGCGATACGACCAGGATGTAACCGATGGAAAACAACGACCCGCGCGCGGAGGGCCCCGCGGACAGCGACCGGGCCGGGGAGACCGCCGAGGAGTCGGCACCGGAGGACCCGAACCCGGGGACGGCTGCGGCCGAGCGCTCCTGGCGTTCCACACCGACGTGGATGGCGGCGACCCTCGTGGTCCTGGCGCTCCTCGTGGGCTATCTCGCAGGACGCCCCTCCTACCCGCTGGACACCGGCGCCGACGCCGGTTTCCTCCGGGACATGAGCGCCCACCACGCACAGGCCGTGGACATGTCGATGGTCGTCCTGGACAAGACCGACGACGCCCGGCTGCACACCGTCGCCACGGACATGGCCCGGACCCAGCAGGCGCAGATCGGCATCATGCAGGGCTGGCTCATGGAGTGGGACCTGCCCTCCCGCGGGCCGGAGGAGCCCATGGCGTGGATGGCCGAATCGGGCCACGACCACGGCGGTGGTGAGGGCGAGGTGCCCGACCGCATGCCCGGCCTGGCCACGGACGAGGAACTCGCGGAGCTGGACGAGGCCGAGGGCGAGGAAGCCGAGATCATCTTCCTCGACCTGATGATCGATCACCACGAGGGCGGCATCGACATGGCCGAGGCCGAGGTGGAGCTCGGCGGCGAGGACATGGTCGTGGACTTCGCGCAGGGCATGGTCGACGCCCAGCAGTCCGAGATCGACCTGATGGAGCGGATGCTCGAGGAACGCGGGGTGGACCCGCAGGACTGAGCTTCCGGCACGGGGGCGAGCAGGGCCTGAGGGCCGACCGGTGACCGGAGCACGACACTCGGCGGGGCCGCGGAGGGCAACCTCCGCGGCCCTGTTCTGTGCGGCCGCATCCAGGAGTGAGACCCCGGAGCAGGCTCGGTTCCGGAGGAGCGCAGAGGGAAGGGGTTCACGAACCGCCCCGTGCTCACCCCGGACCCCTGGCACGGAGACCGTGTCGCATGCCTGATCGTGCCCGCGGCCGGGACCGCCCGTCTCCATCGACCCGCCTTCTCCGCTCAGCTGCCCTCGTGCCCGGATGTCTACTGCAGGACTGCCGAGCGCGTTACCACTACGTGTGCGCAAGGGCACAGGACACTGTTCCACACGACTCCCCCACCCGATCCGGCGTGAGGTTTTCCCAGCTCACAGCGGCACTCACCGGGGACGCCGCCCGGGCAGGGGTGATCCACGACGCCCACACGGGCCCGCCGAACCACCCCGGAACACCCGCGGAAGGCCCCGGCACCCTGCCCGCGGGGCCCATTGACCACGACCCCCACTCGTTACGACACGAAGTAGCACTACAGTTTGTAGTACTACTTTCGGTCGGTACCTGAGAGGCGGGCATGGAAGCACTTGATCTCGCGAGGTGGCAGTTCGGGATCACCACGATCTACCACTTCCTGTTCGTCCCCCTGACGGTCGGCCTGTCCTTCATCGTCGCCGTCCTCCAGACGTTCTGGTACAGGACGGGACGGCACGAGTACCTCCAGGCCACCCAGTTCTTCGGCAAGCTGTTCCTCATCAACTTCGCCCTGGGCGTGGTCACCGGCATCGTGCAGGAGTTCCAGTTCGGCATGAACTGGAGCGAGTACTCACGCTTCGTCGGCGACGTCTTCGGGGCGCCCCTGGCCATGGAGGCGCTGCTCGCCTTCTTCCTGGAGTCCACCTTCATCGGGCTGTGGATCTTCGGCTGGCACAGGCTGCCCCGCCTCGTGCACCTGGGCTGCATCTGGCTCGTGGCCATCGGCACCAACCTGTCCGCGTACTTCATCCTCGCCGCCAACGCCTGGATGCGGAACCCGGTCGGCTACGAGATCAACGAGGAGACCGGCCGCGCCGAGCTCACCGACATCTGGGCCGTGCTCAGCAACGACCAGGCCTGGTCGACCTACATCCACACCGTCGGCGCCTCCTTCGTCACCGCCGGCCTGTTCGTCGTCGCCGTCTGCGCGTTCAAGCTCTGGCGCAACACCCACCACAACGACACCGGGAACCCGGGGGTCGAGCCGCCCCGCCGCGAGCGCGCCCTGTTCCGCGGCGCACTGAAGGTCGGCCTCATCGTCACTCTCGTGGCCGGCGCGTTCACCGTGCTCTCCGGCGACAACCAGGCCAAGCTCGCCGCGGAGTTCGAACCCATGAAACTCGCCGCGGCCGAGGCGCACTGGGACAGCGAGGAGGGCGCGCCCTTCTCCACGTTCGCGGTCGGCGACACCGACGAGGGTTACAACCCGGTCGACGTGACCATCCCGAACGTGCTCAGCTTCCTCGCCACGGGCGAATTCGACGGCGAGGTCCACGGGATGAACGACCTCCAGGAGGCCTACGAGGACTACTACGGTCCCGGCGACTACATCCCGAACGTCTTCGTCATCTACTGGTCGTTCCGGCTCATGATGGGCCTCGGCCTGTTCGGTATCGGCATCGCCGCCGCCGGCCTGTACTTCACCCGCGGCCGCGAACGCCTACCGAGCAGCAAGTGGTTCTACTTCGCCGCGATGGCCGCCCTGCCCGCCGCGCTGCTGGCCAACATCTTCGGCTGGATCCTCACCGAGATGGGGCGCCAGCCCTGGACGGTCCACGGCGAACTCCTCACCGCCGCGAGCGTCTCGCCCGGGGTAGACCTCGGCACCGTCGCGACGAGCCTTGCGATGTTCACCGCGGTGTACGGGGCACTGTTCGTCGTCGAGGTCGGGCTGCTCTGGAAGTACATCAAGAAGGGCCCCTCCCACCTCGTCCCCGATCTGGAGGACGACGAGGACGAGTCCACGATCCCGCACTTCAGCTACTAGGAGGCCCGGACATGGATCTCGCTCTCCTCTGGTTCATCGCCATCGCCGTCCTGTGGACCGGCTACTTCTTCCTCGAAGGGTTCGACTTCGGAGTCGGCGTGCTGCTTCCCTTCACCGGCGCGCGCAACTCCGTGGACCGTCGGGTCGCCATCAACTCCATCGGGCCGGTGTGGAGCGCCAACGAGGTGTGGCTGATCACCGCGGTCGGTGCGATGTTCGCCGCGTTCCCGGCCTGGTACGCGTCGATGCTCAGCGGCTTCTACCTGCCCGTCTTCGTCATCCTCATCGCACTCATCGCCCGCGGTGTGGCCTTCAAGTACCGCAGCAACCGGGACAGCGACCGGTGGCGGGAGTGGTGGGACCACGCGATCTTCTGGGGCAGTGTGGTCCCGTCCTTCCTGTGGGGCGTGCTCTTCGCCAACCTCGTGCAGGGCGTGGCCATGGACGCCGACCACATCGTCACCGCCGGACTGTTCGACCTGTTCACGCCGTACGCTCTTCTGGGCGGACTGACGACGCTGTCGCTGTTCACACTGCACGGCGCGGTGTTCCTGACACTGAAGACCGGCGGGCCGGTGAGGGTTCGCTCCCGGACGGCGGCGTTGGGCAGCGCCGTGGTGGCCGTTCCGGCAACGACGGTCTTCCTGGGATGGACGCAGGCCGCGCACGGGCAGGGCTGGACGCTGATGACCGCTGCGGCCGCGACGGCCGCGCTGGCCCTGGGGGTCGCGCTGGCCTGGCGCGGACGTGAGGGCTGGTCGTTCACGGCGACGGCGGGCGCGGTGCTCGGTCTGTCGGTGACGGTGTTCGGGGCGCTCCACCCGAACGTCCTGCCGTCGACGACCGACCCCGCGTACTCACTCACGATCGCCAACGCCTCCTCGGCCGAGTACACGCTCACGGTCATGTCGTGGCTGGCTCTGGTGGCGCTGCCGGTGGTGCTCGGGTACCAGGCCTGGAGCTACTGGGTGTTCCGTCAGCGGGTCAGCGGGGAGACGATCACCGGGGAGAGCGTGGAGCCCCAGAGCTCCGGCGACGGCGGCGAGACCACGGACGGCGCCGCTGCCCCGGCCCCTGACCGGGCCCCTTCCCGCGACTGAGCCCTCGAGGCCTCCGGGGCGCCGCGGCGCCCCGGAGTGTGCCCCGCGCTCAGGGGCAGGGGCCTGCGCGATCGTGGTCCCACGGCGTGGCCGTCCCCGGAACGCCCCTGCACAGCGCACCGTTCCCGCTTCACCGCGGAACCCGACCCACCCACCACACGGACGGGGTGCACCCACCGATGAAACCTCTCGACCCGCGCCTGGTTCGCACGGCGAGCGCGGTCCGCCTGCACCTGGGCGTCTCCGTGGCAGCAGGCGTGCTGACCACCGGGCTGATCCTGGTCCAGGCCTGGCTGCTCGCCCGCGCCATCACCGGTGCCTGGGACGGCGAGAGCATCGACACCCTGGGCTGGGCGGTCGCCGGGGTCGCCGTGGTGGCCGTGGGCCGAGCGGTGCTGTCCTACGTCTCCGAGGCCTCCGCCCTGTACAGCGCGGCCCTCACGAAGTCGCAGCTGCGTCGCCGGCTGGTCGCGCACGTGACCGGGGGCCGGGGACGTGTGTGGACCGCGGGCCCCGCCGGGGACGACGGCGGCGAGGGCTCGGACGACACAGGTGGCGATCCCGCACCCAGGGCCGGCGAACTGGTCACCCTCGCCACCCGCGGGCTGGATGCGCTCGACGACTACTTCGCGCGGTACATCCCCCAGCTCGCACTCGCGGCCATCGTTCCGTTCACGGTGCTGGCGGTGGTCTTCTGGGCGGACTGGATCTCGGGTGTGGTGATCCTGGTGACGCTGCCGCTGATCCCGATCTTCATGGCGCTCATCGGGATGCACACGCAGGCGCGCACCGACAAGCAGTGGCGGCTGTTGAACAGGCTCGGCGGGCACTTTCTCGACGTCGTGGAAGGGCTGCCCACCCTCGCGGTGTTCCGTCGGGCCAAGGCCCAGGCGGCGATCATCCGGCGGGTCGGGGAACAGCACCGCAAGGCCACCATGGGCACACTGCGGGTGGCGTTCCTGTCGGCGTTCGCACTGGAACTGCTGTCGACCCTGGCCGTGGCGCTGGTCGCGGTCGAAGTGGGGTTGCGCCTGCTGGGCGGGCACATGGACTACCAGACCGCGCTGCTCGTGCTGATCCTCGCGCCCGAGGCCTACCTGCCGCTGCGGGAGGTGGGCGCCAGGTTCCACGCGAGCATGGAGGGCGTGGCGGCGGCCGAGGGGGTCTTCGCGGAGCTGGACCGCAAGCGCGGTACGGACACCGCGGACGAAGCACCCGCACCCACCGGGAAACCCGCCCCGGCGGCCTCGGGCGACCTGCGTTTCGAGGGGGTCGGGCTCACCTATCCGGGGCGCGACCGGCCCGCGTTGGACGGGTTGGACCTGACCGTGCGCGCGGGCGAACACGTGCTGCTGACCGGGCCGAGCGGGGCCGGGAAGACGACCCTGTTGTCGTTGCTGCTGCGCCTGAACGAGCCCGACGCCGGCCGGGTGAGCGTGCGGGCGCCCGGGGATGCTTGGGAACCGTTGTCCGGGATCCCGGCCGAGGACTGGCGCCAGGGCATCGCGTGGGTGCCCCAGCATCCGTACCTGTTCGACGTCTCGGTGGCCGACAACATCCGGCTCGGCGCGCCCGAGGCGACGATGGAGCAGGTCCGCGCAGCGGCGCGGGCCGCGGAGGCCGACACGTTCGTGTCCGAGCTTCCGCACGGGTACGGCACGCGGCTGGGCGAGCGCGGCGCCCGCCTGTCGGCGGGGGCGNCGGGCTATGTGCAGGGACGCCCCGCTCGTGCTGTTGGACGAGCCCACCGCCCACCTGGACCCGGAGAACGCGGCGGCGGTGCGGACCGCGGTCGCGCGCCTGGCGCGCGGCCGGACCGCCGTGGTCGTCGCACACGACCCCGGATGGCTGACCCAGGCCCTGACCCCGGGCGGAACGCCCCGGGAGGACATCGGAGACCCGGACACCGCGCCGACCGGGCCGGGGTTGCGCGTGATCGAACTGCGGGTGCCGAGCACGGACGGGGGTGCGGGCCGATGACAGCGAAGCACGAGGAGCCGGCCGGGGCCGGGACGGGATCCGCCGGGACGGCGACGGGGTTCCTGGGGACGGCGGACCCGGGTGCGCCGGTACCCGAACGGGTGCGACGGCGCGACCCGCTCCGGCGCATGATCGGGTTGGCCCGCCCGAGGACGGGCCGGTTCGCGCTCGGGGTGCTCCTGGGCGCGGCCGCCACAGGTTCCGGAGTGGCCCTCCTGGGTGTGGCTGGGGGG
>NZ_ANBF01000153.1 GCF_000341025.1 Nocardiopsis salina YIM 90010
TCACGCACGACGCCGCGTTCCGGACACTGGCCGAGGTGCGGGTCCGGGTCTACGAGCGGCTCGCAGCGACGGAACCGTTCGGCCGGTTCCGCACCGGCGACCTCGTCTCGCGCCTGGTCAACGACACCGAGGCCACCCTGGACCTGCTCGTCCGCGGTCTCACCCCTCCACTGGTGTCGGTGGTGACCGGCGGCGCGACCGTGCTCGTTCTGACGGCCGTGTACGTGCCCGGCGGAGCACTGCTTGCGGCCGGACTCCTGTTGGCCGGGCTCGCGGTTCCGCTCGCGATGGCGCTCCTCGGCCGGGGCCCGGGCAAGCGGCAGGCCGAAGCGCGCGGCGCCCTGTCCACGACGCTCGTCGACACCCTGCACGGCGCACCGGACCTGGTGGCCTACGGGGCGATGGACCGCCAGGTCGCGCGTGTGCACGAGGCCGACGGCGTGCTCACGCGGGTGGAACAGCGCGATTCTGCGGTCCTGGGGCTGGGCGCCGGGGCCACCGCGCTCATCACCGGGCTCACCGTGTGGGGCGTCCTGTTCCTTGGCGTGCTCGCGGTTGAGGACGGCAGCATCGGCGCCGTCTCCCTGGCGGTGCTGGTCCTGACAACGCTGGCCGCGTTCGAGATCGTGGCGCCGCTGCCCGCGGTGGCCGCCAAGCTGGGCGCCATCCGGGCGAGCGGCGAGCGCCTGTTCGGGGGCCTGGACACCCCCGCCTGGACACCCCCGCCCAGACCGCGCCCGCACGGGAGGAGGACCTGTCCGGGAAGGTCGCCTCCCAGGGTTCCTCCGTCTCCGTACGCGGCCTGCGCGTGCGTTACGGGCCGGAGGAACCGTGGGCCCTCGACGGGGTCGATCTCGACGTGCCCGAGGGCGAGACCGTCGCAGTGATCGGTCCGAGCGGGGCCGGCAAGAGCACGCTCGCGTCCGTGCTGCTGCGGTTCCTGGACCCGGCCGAGGGGCGCGTGGAGCTCGGTGGCGCCGACATCACCGACCATCCCGCGGACGAGGTTCGCGCGCTGGTCTCCGGTGTTCCCCAGGATCCGCACGTCTTCGCCTCGACCGTGCGTGAGAACCTGCGCCTGGCCCGCCCCGACGCCACCGACGACGACCTGTGGGAAGCCCTGACCCGGGTGAGCCTGGCCGACGAGGTCCGCACCATGCCACGGGGCCTGGACACCGAGGTCGGCACGCACGGGACGGGGCTCAGCGGCGGCATGGTGCAGCGCCTGGCCCTGGCCCGTGCGGTGCTCGCCTCCCCGCGGGTGCTCGTCCTGGACGAACCCACCGCCCACCTGGACGCCGACACCCGCGATGCGGTGGTCGCCGACCTGTTGGACGCAGCGGAGGGCTACTCGACACTGCTCATCACGCACGACCTCACCGGCCTCGACCGGGTCGACCGCATCCACGTGGTGCGCGAGGGGCGTGTGCTCCAGTCCGGTACCCACGCCGAGCTCCTCGCCCAGGAGGGGTGGTACCGCGACGTGGCCGGCTGACCCCGCTGTCCCAGGCTGCGCGGGTCCGGTCCGGACCCGCGCACCCCGCCCGGGGACACGCCCCGCGCCGACCGGTTAGGGTTCGCCCCGTGAGCAATCCTGTGCGTGAGATCTTCGGCGGGTTCGGATACCTGCTCCGCGGCGTCGGGCTCCTGCTGCGCAGGCCCCGGCTGTTCGTGCTGGGCGCCCTGCCCGCGGTGTTCGTGTGGCTGGTCTTCCTCGGGATCTTCGTCGCCCTGCTGGTCAACATCGAGGAGCTCGTGGGGTGGGCGACCCCGTTCGCGTCGGACTGGGACGAGGTCTGGCAGACGGTCGTGCGCGGGGCTGTCACCCTGGCGGTGCTCCTGGGTGCGCTCCTGCTGTTCGTCGTCTCGTTCACGACGGTGACGCTGGCAGTCGGCTCCCCGGTCTACGACAAGATCGCCGAGCTCGTGGAGAACGAACTGGGCGGTGCCCCGGAGGAGGCCGACGACCCGCTGCTCGCATCGGTGACCCGCTCGGTGCGCCAGACCGCGGGGATCGTGCTGGTCTCGCTCACGGTGACGGTCACGGTCTTCGCGCTCGGGCTCGTGCCGTTCGTCGGATGGATGGTCGCCCCCGTGCTCGCGGCCGTGGTCGGCGGGTGGCTGCTGGGGATCGAGCTGGTCGCCAACGCCTTCGACCGGCGCGGACTGTTCCGGGTCAAGGACCGCCGCCGGTACATGGCCACCCGGCGTCTGCGGGTGCTGGGGTTCGCGGTCCCGACGTACTTCCTGCTGGCGGTGCCGTTCCTGGCAGTGGTGGTGTTCCCGGCCGCGGCGGCGGGTGCGACCGTGCTCGCACGAGACCTGCTGCCCGCCGCTCCCCCGGAAGCCGACTCCTCCTGAGCCCTACTTCAGGAGCGCGGCCGCCTCCACCTCGAACCCGAACGGTTCCCCCGGACGCACCGCTGCGCCGGGCACGGCCCGCTCCACCGTGCGGGACGCACCCTCCCCGGGGTCGGAGAACAGAGCGATCTCGCACTTGAGCGGATCGACGACCAGGTAATACGGGACCGCTGCGCGAGCGTTCCCCGCTGTCTTGGCCCCCAGTCGTACCGAACGCTGCTGCGGGAGACGACCTCCACGGCCAGTTCGAGGTCCTCGGTGGAGCGCAGCCAGTCCGGCCCGTCCCACCCTTCGCCGTCCACCACAGCGGTGGGCAGCACAGAGAGGTCGGGCACGAAACGGTCCTCGTCCTGCGGGATCTCGACGGTCACCCACTGCAAGGCCTCGAGTCCTTCGGGGCCGTTCTGGTCGAGTATGCGTTCGACCGACCGGATGATGCGGGCGTGCCGGTAGGAGGGCGTGGGCGACACGACGAGGCTCCCCTCGATGATCTCCGTGCGGTAACCATCGGGGATTGCGAGGTTCTCGGCCAGCGTCGGCAGATCCATCACCGTCTCCACCATCCGCGTGTCAGTTGCACACACCATGCTGTGCCCCCTTCGGTGTTCGGAACACGCCGAAGGTAGCGCTTCGAGGGCCGCCGCGAAGGGTTTTCCACAGACGTGGGAGCCAGGCCGGGGAACTCCCCCGGCCTGGGTCCCACGTACGCGTCAGCGCAGGCCGGCCGAGCGCTTGAGCGCAGTGCTGATCATGCGTTCCACGAGCGCCGCGTAGTCCACGCCGCTGGCCGCCCACATCTGCGGGAACGCCGAGGAGGGCGTGAAACCGGGCATCGTGTTGAGCTCGTTGACGAGGACCCGGCCGTCGTCGGTGTAGAAGAAGTCGACGCGGGCCAGCCCCTCGCAGCCCATCGCCTCGAAGACGTCGGCGGCCATGGCACGCAGGCGCCCGATGGCCTCCTCGGGGATCTCCGCGGGGATGGTCAGGCTGCTGGTCGACAGGTACTTGGCCTCGAAGTCGTAGAAGTCGAAACCGTCCGCGACGTGGATCTCCGCGGGCTGGGACACGTCCGGCAGCCCGCCGTCCTCGGCCTCCAGCACCCCGCACTCGATCTCGCGCCCGCTCACCTCGGCCTCCACGAGCACCTTCGGGTCGTGCTCGCGGGCGGCGTCCACAGCGGCGACGACGGCATCGGTGTCGGCGGAGTCCGGAACCCGGCTGATGCCGACACTGCTGCCTGCCCGCGCGGGCTTGACGAAGACCGCACCGCCGAGCGCGGCGATGTCGTCGAGCACCCGCTTGCGCTCCTGCTCCCACTGGCGCCCGGTGACGGCCACGTACTCGATGGTGGGGATGCCGTTGCCCAGGAGCATGGACTTCATGAAGACCTTGTCCATGGCGGCGGCGCTGGAGAAGACCCCGGCGCCCGCGTAGCGCACGCCCATCATCTCGAACAGCCCCTGCACGGTGCCGTCCTCGCCGAACGGACCGTGCAGCAGCGGCAGGACGACGTCGACCTCGGCCAGCCGCGCGGGCGCCCGGCCGGGCTCGACGACCATGAGTTGGCCGGCGGTGTCGAAGGGCAGCGCCAGCTCGGAGCCCTGACCGACGCTGGGCAGCGCCTTGCTGTCCGCGTCGATGCGCAGTTCGTCTGGGTCGCCGGAGGTCAGGACCCAGTTCCCGTCCGGGGTGATGCCGACGGGAACGACCTCGTACTTGTCGCGGTCGATGACGGACATCACGCTGCCCGCCGTGACACAGGAGATCTCGTGTTCGGAACTGCGTCCGCCGAAGACGACGGCGACCCTGGTCTTGCGCTGCTCGGACGACATACTGCCTGCCCTCGTGTCTCGCCTGTGGATGGAAAACCGCCCCGCAAACGGGGTCTACCCGTTGTCGAGCGCCTGGAGCGCGTCCTCGACGAGGTCCTCCGGATCCTCCAGGCCGATGGAGAAGCGTACCGCGCCGGAGGAGATGCCCGCTGCGTCCAGTTCTTCCTGGTTCATGGTGCGGTGCGTCGTGGTGGCCACGTGCCCGGCGAGGGTGTGGGTGCCGCCGAGGGATGCGGCGATGGTGCTGACCCGCAGGCGGTCGGCGAATGCCATCCCGGCGTCCCACCCGCCCTCGGGGTGGATGGTGACCACGCCGCCGCAGCGCCCGTGGTCGAAGAGCTTCCCGGCCAGATCGTGCTGGGGGTGGGAGGCCAGCGACGGATGGTCCACCCGCTCGACGGCGGGGTGGCCCTCCAGCGCGGCGGCGAAGGCGGCGGCGGACTCGCTCTGGCGCGCCACCCGCAGCGGCAGGGTCTCCAGGCCGCGGTGGAGCATGTAGGCCTCGTCCGGGGCCAGGCATGGACCGAGGTCCACACGCGCTGCGCGCACACGGTCGATGAGGGCGGGCGCGGCCACGGCCACGCCGCCGGTGGTGTCGCTGTGTCCGCCGATGTATTTGGTGGCCGAGTGCACGACGACGTCGGCGCCGAACTCCAGCGGTCGGCAGATCGCCGGCGAGGCGAACGTGGAGTCGACCACGAGCGAGGCCCCGGCCCCCTGTGCGATCCCGGCGAGCGCGGGCAGGTCGGAGACGGTCATGGTCGGGTTGGACAGCGTCTCGGTGAAGACCACCCGCGTCTCGGGGCGCACGGCCGCGCGCACGGCGTCCAGGTCGGTGATGTCGACGAAGTCCGTGCTCACCCCGAACCTGCGCAGCAACCCGTCCAGGAGCGAGTAGGTGTTGCCGTAGATGGACCGGGACGCGACCACGTGCGCCCCGGCCTCGGTGAGCGCCATGAACACGGTACTGAGCGCGCCCATGCCGGAGGAGAAGGACTGCCCCCGAACCTGGGTGTCCAGCCCCGCGCCCTCCAGGGCCGCGACCGCCTCGGCGAACGCGTCGACGGTCGGGCTGTCGATGCGCGCGTAGGAGTACCCGCCCTGCGCCCCCGAGAGCACGTCCGCGAAGTCCTGCGAGGTGTCGAACGCGTACGTGGTGGCCCGGTGCACGGGCATCCGCAAGGGGCGTTCGGCGGGGGCGGGTGCCTCGGGCAGGGACAGCGCCCTGGTGTTCTCCCCGACGCGCCCGGACCCTGGTGTGTGTGGCATGGTGCTCGCTCTCAGCCTGCGTGAGCCCGGCTCAGACCCCGTAGCGTTCCGGTTTGGTGCTGCGGGACATGAAGCCGACCAGCGCCTCGGCCGGGCTCAGGTCGTGGTGCATCATCCTGACGACGGACTCGGTGATCGGCATGTCGACCCCGTGGGCCCATCCGAGGCCGAGAACGGACTCGGAGGACTTGACCCCCTCGGCGGTCTGTTTCGTCTGCGCGACGACCTCGTCGAGGGTGAGTCCGGCGCCCAGTTTCTCACCGAAGGTCCGGTTCCGCGACAGCGGGGAAGAACATGTCGCCACGAGGTCGCCCATCCCGGCCAGGCCGGACAGCGTGTGCTCATCGGCTCCGAGGGCCACCGCCAGGCGGGTGGTCTCTGCCAGGCCGCGGGTGATGAGAGAGGCCTTGGTGTTGTCCTTGAAACCCATGCCCTCGGCCACGCCCACGGCCAGCGCGATCACGTTCTTCATGGCGCCGCCGATCTCCACGCCCACCAGGTCGGTGCTGGTGTAGGGGCGGAAGTAGGCGGACTTGAACAGCTTCTGCAGCCGGACCGCGGTCTCCTCGTGCGGGCAGGCGACCACGGCCGTCGCGGGCTGGCGCGCGGCGATCTCCCGCGCCAGGTTGGGCCCCGACACCACGGCCACCCGCTCGGAGGAGCACTCCAGGACCTCGGAGATGATCTCGCTGACCCGCATGCGCGTGCCGAGCTCGACCCCCTTCATGAGGCTGACCACGACAGCGTCCTCGCGCAGGTGCGGCTTCCACGCCGCGAGGTTGTCGCGCAAGGACTGCGAGGGCACGGCCAGGACCACCACGTCGGCCCGGGCGACGGCCTCGTCGGCGTCGGTGGTGGCCCGCAGGCGCGGGTTGAGCTTCATCCCCGGGAAGTAGTCCGGGTTCTCGTGCTCGTCGTTGACCGTGTCGACGACGGAGGCGCGGCGTCCCCACAGCACGACGTCGACGGCCGGGGCCGCGGGGTCCTCGTCGCGCACCAGGTCGGCTGCGTCGGCGATGACGTTCGCGAACACCGTCCCCCACGAGCCGGCGCCCAGGACCGCGATCCGCACGTTGTCGGTTCCCATGGTGGTGCTAGGCCTCCGCGTCGTTCTTGCCCTGGGACTCGCCGTTGCCGGTGTCCTCGTCGTTCTCGGCGCGCTCGGCGGCCTCACGCTCGGCCTTGCGCGCCTTCTTCATGTCGAACGGCTCGACGGGGGGCTCCTCGCCGCGGATCTCGGCCTGCAGGGCGGTGATGTCGGCCATGATCGCCTCCGTGGCCTCCTGCAGGACCGTGTTGGTCAGGGGCTTGTCGCGGAAGCGGTCCAGGTCGACGGGCGGGCCTGCCTTGAACTGGACCTTCTTGCGCGGGGGCAGCAGATGGGGCTTCTTCTCCCCGTAGGGCAGCAGCTGCTGCTCACCCCAGTGCGCGACGGGGACGACCGGGACCCCGGTGGACAGCGCGATACGGGCGACACCCGTCTTGGCGGTCATCGGCCACAGGTTCGGGTCGCGGGTGCAGGTGCCCTCGGGGTAGAAGATGACCGAGGAACCGTCGCGGGTGAGGGCCGTCTCGACCTCCTCCAGCGCCCTGACGGCGTCGGCGCTGCCGCGCTTGATGGGGATCTGGCCGGTGGAACTGGCGACCGAGCGCACCACGGGGATGTTCATGACCGCGTCCTTCATGGTGAAGGTCGGCCAGCGGCGCCCGCCGATGTAGAGGAAGTGCGCCACGGTCAGCGGGTCCAGCACGGACAGGTGGTTGAACGCGACGATGGTCCCGCCCTTGGCGGGCACGTGCTCGGTGCCCTTCCACTCGGGTTTGGTGACCAGCCACAGCGCGAACCGGACGATCCGCGACACGACCCACTTGACCCAGGCTGATTCTCGTTTCTTGGCCACGGGACTCCTCTTGATCCATCGACCCCGGCCCGGTCGGACCGCAGGCACAACCTACGCATTCTAGGCGGGGTCGGGCCCGGCGGAACCAGCCCGACCTGCTCACTCGCCGCACCGGAGGCCGCCCGTCGAAAAAGGGCCCCGGCCGACACACCCAGGGCTCCCGCGCCGCGCCGACCCCGACCGCCTACGCTCGTGTCCACCGCCGTCGCCGACGCCCGGGGGAGAGACGTGACCGGCCCTGCAGAACGAGGCGAACAGACGCGCGGGGAGCGCTGGTCCCTGATCGTCCCAGTCAAGCATCTCGGCCGGGCCAAGTCGCGCCTGGCCCGTGCCGCAGGGCCCCACCGGGCGGACCTGGCGCTGGCGATCGCCTGCGATACCGTGGCCGCGGCGCTGGAGTGCCCGGCGGTGGAGAGGGTCCTGGCGGTCACCGACGACCCCCGTGCGGGCACGGCACTGGAGGAGTTGGGGGCGCTCGTGGTCCCCGGAGAGCCGGGAACCGGCCTCAACCCCGCACTGGAGCACGGGGAGGCGGAGGCCCGGGAACGGGCCCAGGTGTGGGGTCTGTGCGCGCTCTCGGCCGACCTCCCGGCGCTGCGGCCGTCGGAACTGGCGCTCGTGCTGGGGGCGGCCGGCCGGCACCGGCGTGCGTTCCTGGCCGACGCCCCCGGAATCGGGACCACACTGCTGGCGGCCACCGGCGGCGCCCGCCTGCGCCCGGCCTTCGAGGGGGCCTCTCGTGCACGCCATGTGCGCTCGGGCGCCCGCGAACTGATGGTGTCCGGGGCGGGATCGGTACGGCGCGACGTCGACACCCCTCAGGACCTGCGGGCCGCCGCAGAGCTCGGGCTGGGCCCGCGCACCGCCGGGTGGCTCGAACGCGCGGGCGGGCAGGACACCGCTTCGGCCCTGCCGCTCGGGCCCGGACACAGCTCCGCCCGGGTCCCCTCGTGGGGTGACCCGGGCGGTGGCAGTCCTTCGCCGCCGGGCGACGAGGCTACTTCTTGTCCCCGTTGACCAGAGCCTTGAAGTCGGCACCGGCACGGAACTTCGGCACGAAGCTGGCCGGAACGTTGATCGTGGCGCCGGTGGCGGGGTTCCGCGCCGTACGGGCCGCGCGCTCGGACTTCTCGAAAACACCGAAGCCGGTGATGGCGACCTTGTCGCCGGAGGCCACGGTGGTCTGAATGGTCTCGAGCACAGCGTTGACCGCTTCGGTCGCGGTCTTCTTGTCTCCGAGTCGATCGGAGATTGCGTCGATCAGGTCACGCTTGTTCATAAGGTTCCTCCGGTTCCCCCTTGCTCGCACGAAATTAGGGGAAGCAGAGCCCGTTACACAAATACAAACGCCCCGGGAGAAGGCGTGTCGAGGCCTTCCCGACCTGCACGGTCACTCCCTGTTGACGGTGCGGCACACCCCGCACCCCGGCCGAGGACCCCCTTTTATCCCCTTCTGGGGGCCTCAAATGCCTACGTATAACCGGATTCCGGGCTCCAGGCGCGACGAACCCGGGGACTTGGCGGTGGTGAGCACATACTCACCCCGCGTAAAGGTAAAATCTTTCGACGAAGGGCGTGCTCTGGCTCACAGAGGCCGTGATCGCCCCACCAGAAGGTGATCCAGCACCCGGAACCCAGCCCGGTCGACCGACCTGTGAGGCATCCGATGACCGGTCCGCCCGGGCGGTTCCTCACCATGTGTGACCATCGCTCCCGTAACGACGACGGGGCGCCCCGGAGCGGTGCTCCGGCGACGCCCCGCAGGCCTCAGGGCCCGGTCAGAGGGTGACCGGGGCCCAGGAGCGCCGACCCGACTCGAACTCGGTGATCTCGTCGGTGTGGCGCAGGGTCAGGGCGATGTCGTCCAGCCCCTCCATGAGCCGCCAGCGCGTGTAGTCGTCCAGCTCGAAGGACTCGTGCACGCCGGGGGCGCGCACCTCGCGCTCGACCAGGTCCACGGTGATCTCCGTGGCCGGGTCGTCCTCCACGGTCTTCCACAGGTGGTCGATGACCTCCTGCGGCAGCAGCACGGTGAGCAGGCCGCCCTTGAGCGAGTTGCCGTAGAAGATGTCGGCGAAGCGGGACGAGAGCACGACCCGGAAACCGTAGTCCTGCAGCGCCCAGACGGCGTGCTCACGCGAGGAACCCGTACCGAAGTCGGGGCCGGCGATCAGGACCGTGGCGCCCTCGTGCTCGGGGCGGTTGAGGACGAAGTCGTCCTCCTTGCGCCACTCGGCGAACAGGCCGTCCTCGAACCCGGTGCGGCTGACCCGCTTGAGGTAGACGGCGGGGATGATCTGGTCGGTGTCGACGTTGCTCGCGCGCAGCGGCACGGCCCGACCGGTGTGGACGTCGAACTTCTCCATGAGCTGCAGCTCCTACTCGTTTCTGGGCCGCCGCTCGGCGGCCCCCGCTCCGGCCCGGGGTCGGCCGCCCCGAGGGCACGTGCTCCGGCCCCTCCGCGGTCGCGCTCGCTTCCCGCGCTCCCGCTCCGAGCCCTCCAGCGACGTGCCGGCGGCCTCACCTGCACCGGTGCGGCCCGTGAACATCGTGTGGGTCGGTTATTCGACCAGGTCGGCGGGCGAGGACAGCGTGCCGCGCACGGCCGTGGCAGCGGCGACCAGCGGCGAGACCAGGTGCGTGCGACCGCCGCGGCCCTGACGGCCCTCGAAGTTGCGGTTGGAGGTCGAGGCGCTGCGCTCGCCCGGGGCGAGCTGGTCGGGGTTCATGCCCAGGCACATCGAGCACCCGGCCTCGCGCCACTCGGCCCCGGCCTCCTCGAAGACGGCACCCAGGCCCTCCTCGTTGGCCTGCTCCTTGACGCGCATGGAACCGGGCACGACGAGCATGCGCACATTGTCGGCGACCCTGCGTCCGCGTACGATCTCGGCGGCCGCGCGCAGGTCCTCGATCCGGCCGTTGGTGCAGGAACCGAGGAAGACGGTGTCCACCGCGACCTCGCGCATCGGGGTACCGGCCTCCAGGTCCATGTAGGACAGGGCCTTCTCCGCTGCTGCCCGCGCGGACGGGTCCTCGAAGGAGGCGGGGTCGGGCACGGACGAGTCCAGCGAGACGCCCTGGCCGGGGTTGGTGCCCCAGGTGACGAACGGGCTGATCTCGTCGGCGTGCAGCACGACCTCGGTGTCGAACTCGGCGCCCTCGTCGGTGGCCAGGCTCTTCCAGTACTCGACCGCGGCGTCGAAGTCGGCGCCCTGCGGGGCGTGCGGGCGGCCCTGGACGTAGTCGAACGTGGTCCGGTCCGGCGCGATCATCCCCGCCCGGGCGCCCGCTTCGATGGACATGTTGCACACGGTCATGCGGGCCTCCATCGAGAGCGATTCGATGGCCTCGCCGCGGTACTCGATCACGTAACCCTGGCCGCCGCCGGTGCCGATGCGGGCGATGACGGCGAGGATGATGTCCTTGGCGGTCACGCCCGGCTTGAGCTGCCCGTCCACGGTCACGGCCATGGTCTTGAAGGGCTGCATGGGCAGGGTCTGGGTCGCGAGCACGTGCTCGACCTGGCTGGTGCCGATGCCGAACGCCAGTGCACCGAAGGCACCGTGGGTACTGGTGTGGCTGTCACCGCAGACCACGGTCATCCCGGGCTGGGTCAGGCCGAGCTGGGGACCGACCACGTGCACCACGCCCTGGTCGATGTCGCCCATCGGGTGCAGGCGCACCCCGAAGTCGGAGCAGTTCTTGCGCAGCGTCTCGACCTGCTTGCGCGAGACCGGGTCGGAGATGGGCGCGAGCAGGTTCTGCGTGGGGACGTTGTGGTCCTCGGTGGCGATGGTGAGGTCGGGGCGGCGCACGGAGCGGCCGGCCAGGCGCAGCCCTTCGAAGGCCTGCGGGCTGGTCACCTCGTGCACGAGGTGGAGGTCGATGTAGAGCAGGTCGGGCTCACCGTCGGCACGTCGGACGACGTGCTCCTCCCAGACCTTCTCGGCCATCGTGCGTGCCATGGGCGATCGCCTCTCTCGTGATTGCTGTCGTGCTGCTCCGTGCGGGGCACCTCGTCTTCGCGACCTGACTTGCGTTTCATATTTCGAGACGGCAATATCAAGCCATGGACAACTCTAGCTCATCCAGCGGCGTCGGTGTCCTGGACAAGACGATGTCCGTCCTCGATGCCCTGGAGTCGGGGCCCGCATCCCTGGCCCAACTGGTGCAGACCACGGGGCTGGCCCGCCCGACCGCCCACCGCCTGGCCGTGGCCCTGGAGCGCCACCGCATGGTCACGCGCGACAGCCAGGGACGGTTCGTCCTGGGCCCACGCCTGGGCGAGCTATCGGTCGCCACCGGCGAGGACCGCCTGCTCGCGGTCGCCGCCCCCGTTCTGGTGCAGCTGCGCGACCTCACCGGGGAGAGCGCCCAGCTCTACCGCCGCCAGGGTGACCTGCGGGTCTGCGTGGCCGCCTCCGAGCGCAGCAGCGGCCTGCGCGACACCGTCCCCGTGGGCAGCGAACTGCCGATGAACGCGGGCTCGGCCGCCCAGGCCCTGCTGGCCTGGGAGGACTCCGACCGGATCCGGCGTTCCCTCGTGGGCGCACGCTTCACAGCGGCGAGCCTGGCCCAGGTGCGCCGCCGCCGATGGGCCCAGAGCGTCGCCGAGCGCGAGCAGGGCGTGGCCTCGGTCTCGGCCCCGGTGTCGGGCCCCGGCGGCCGGGTCATCGCCGCCGTCTCCGTCTCGGGCCCCATCGAGCGCCTGACCCGCTCCCCCGGCCGCGTGCACTCCCAAGCAGTGCTGTCGGCGTCGGAGAAGATCAGCGAGTCGCTGCACACCTACGAGGGTGCGCCCTGATCCACGGCGCCTGAACCCTCCACCGCCGCCACAGGGGCGGCCCCGACGCCGGGGCCGCCCCGTCGTCGTTCCGGAGGCCCTCCCCTGATCGTCACTCTCAGTGACACGGAAACCGCATTTGAATACGGGGGAGGCTGCCGGAGAAATCAAGAACGCGAAGGGAGGCATCTTCTTTTCGTTTTTCACTCCGTTCCGGAGTGCCTTCACTTCTCCCTCTCGGACAGAACTCGCGTAGTGCACATTTGACACCGATCAACTTCTTGCCCCGCCCGGAACCCTCTCCGGACCCTCCCCGACACCCGGACCCGAGACCTTCCCTGTCCCTCCGGAAGCCCGGAAGCCCGACACCACAACGGATCCCGCAGGCGCCCGACCCCGGCGCCACCGCACGCGCCGAGCCTGCCCCTCCGCCCCGCCCACCCACACGCGCAACGCCCCCAGCGCCCCCATCGGCCACGATCCGCCTTCGGGCCGTAGGTCCCGAAACCCGCCCGGAGGCCGCACCCCTCCCCTCGTCGCCGCAGCTCACCCGCCTCTGCCCACGCTCTCGTGCACGCCGACTCGTGTTCGGGGGCCACTGTGGACACTTACTGACACGGTGTCTAACATGACGGCATGTCTCACACGAACGTGACTGCGGGCACACTCCCCCCGGGCGACCTGTCGGGTTTCCGCGAACTCCAACAGCTCGCCCACGAAGCCGTCGAAACCGTCGCCGAAGGCCTCGAACCCGGCGTCACCGAACGGGAGGCGGCCCGCCGCATCCGCGAGCACCTCACCGAACGCGGGGTCCAGGACTGGTTCCACACGCCCTTCGCGTGGTTCGGCGACCGCACCGCCTTCCGCCGCTTCCGCACACCCCTGCAGTTCTTCCCGACCGACCGCAGGCTCGAGGAGGACATGCCCTTCATCCTCGACTGCGCGCCCGTGCGCGACGGTTTCGTCGCCGACATCGGCTACTCCGGCTACCTCGGCGACAACCCCCTCCACGACCAGCTGATGGACGACCTGTACGCCCATCGGCAGCTGATCCTGGATCAGGTCCGCGCCGGGGACACCCTCCAGGACGTCTACCGCGGCGTCGACGGGCTCCTGCGCGAGCAGGGCTACGACAACCGGCACCAGGTCTACCCCGGCCGTGTCATCGCCCACCAGGTCGGCAAGGTCCGCTCGCGCCTGCCGCGCGCGATCGTGGCCGGGTTCGGGATCCGCTCCCTCCAGACCCTCTTCGGCGACCTGGTCGTCGAACGCCTGCACAACCGTTCGCCCCTGTGGGCCGACGGGGAGATCTCCGCCCACCCCGCGACCCCCGGTATGTGGGCGGTCGAGCCCCACCTGGGCTTCCGCGACATGGGCGTGAAGTTCGAGGAGATCCTCGTCGTCACCGAGGACGACGCCTTCTGGCTCGACGACGACCTGCCCCACGTGCGCCGGTGGGAGAGGCGCGCTCCCACCGCCGCCGGAACCACCCAGGAGACCCGATGACCACCACCCCCCTCTACGTCACCGCCACCGACGGCCAGCGCCTGGCCGTCTACACCGAGGGCCGCACCGACGCCCCCACGCTGCTGCTCGTGCACGGTTACCCCGACAACGCCACCGTGTGGGACGCCCTCGCCGAGGAGCTCTCCGACACGTACCGGATCGTGCGCTACGACGTGCGCGGCGCCGGGCGTTCGACCGCTCCCGAGCAGCGCTCCGGGTACCTGGTCGACCAGCTCGGCGAGGACCTGATCACCGTCGCCGACGCCGTCAGCCCCGACCGGCCCGTGCACGTGGTCGGCCACGACTGGGGCTCCATCCAGAGCTGGCACGCGGTCACCGAACCCGCCTACGCCGAGCGCCTGGCCTCCTTCACCGCGGTCTCGGGCCCGAACCTGGACCATGCGGGCCACTGGCTGCAGAAGGCCCCGGACGGCGTACGCAACGTGCTGCGCCAGTTCGTGCGCTCCAGCTACATCGGCTTCTTCAGCACACCCGGCGTACCCGAGGCGGCGTGGCTGTCCGGCATCGGCGGGCTCGTCCTGTCCGGCCTGGAGCGCATCGGCGGCGGACCGCACGAGCGCGCCCGCCGGAGCACCCGCGACCACCTCAACGGCCTCGAGCTGTACCGCGCCAACATGCTGCACCGCTTCACCCGCCCGGTCGAACGCCGCACGAGCGTGCCGGTGCAGGCGCTGGCACCCACCCACGACGCGTTCATGATCGACCAGGTGCAGTCCGACGCCGGGCGCTGGGTGGAGGACTTCCGCTTCCACCGGTTCCAGGGCGGGCACTGGTCGGTGCGTTCACGCCCGGGCCCCGTCGCCGCCCGCATCCGCGCGTTCGTCGACGAGATCGAGTCCGGAGCACCGCGGCCCCGGCGCGCACTCACCGCCCAACAGGCCCGACGCCACGGGGGCGCGTTCGCCGGGCAGCTCGCCGTGGTCACCGGCGCGGGCAGCGGGATCGGCCGCGCCGTCAGCTTCGAACTCGCCGAACGCGGTACCCGCGTCATCGCAGTGGACATCGACGAGGACGCCGCGAGCCGCACCGCCCACCTGTGCGGTCACCTGACCCCCGGTTCCGACTTCCGCAAGGCCGACGTGGGCGACTCCGAGACCATGGAGAAGCTGGCCGCGTGGGTGCGCTCCGAACACGGGGTCCCCGACCTGGTCGTCAACAACGCCGGCATCGGTGTGGCCGGCCCGTTCCTGGAGACCGGCGAGAAGGACTGGGACCGGGTCGTGCGCGTCAACCTCTGGGGCGTCATCAACGGCTGCCGCGCCTTCGCGCCCATGCTCGTCGAGGCCGGCGGAGGCGGCCGCATCGTCAACACCGCCTCGGCCGCCGCGTTCATCCCCTCGCGCGTGTTCGGCCCTTACGCCACCACCAAGGCCGCCGTGCTCATGCTCAGCCGCACCCTGCGCGGCGAGCTCGCCGACCGGGGTGTGAGCGTGACCGCCGTCTGCCCAGGCCTGATCAACACCGGGATCATCGACAACGCCCATCTGTCCGGCATGGGCAAGGAGAGCGCCGCCAAGAAGCGCATCAACCGTCTCTACCGGCTGCGCGGGTACACACCGGAGAAGGCTGCCGTGCGCATCGTGAACGCCGTCGAGAACGACCCCGAGATCGTCCCGGTCACGGCCGAGGCGCACCTGGGCCTGGCGCTCAGCCGGTTCGCGCCCAAGGCCCTGAGCCGAGGCGCCCGCGTTTCCCCGCCCCTGTAGGGAACACCGCCGGACCGCCGCACCCCACGCCCCGACCGTTGTCCCACCGCCCCTTCCAGGAGACGCCATGAGCACCGGCGCAGAGACCCCACCGCTGCCCGACGAACCCGACCGCCTCGTCCTGCACGCGCGCGACGTCGAGTTCGACTGGAGCAGCCTCGACCTGCACTGGATCCCCGGCGAACCCTTCGCCACGCACGTCATCAACGTCCTGCACCTGCTGCTGCCCGAGGGCGAGCGTTGGTTCGTCGAGGTCTTCAAGCAGGCGGTCCCGCACATCACCGACGAGGAGCTGCGCCAACAGGTCCTCGGTTTCATCGGCCAGGAGGCCGTGCACGCCGAAGCGCACGCGGGCGTACTCGACCACATGGATGCCCACGGCCTCGACCCGACGCCCTACGTCGAGCAGATCGCGTGGATGTTCCGGGTCGTGCTGGGCGACCGCGACCTCGACGGCCGCCGCGAGTGGGCGTGGTTGCGCACCAGGCTCGCGGTCGTCGCCGGCATCGAGCACTACACCGCCGTGCTGGGCCAGTGGGTGCTCGACGCCCGGAAACTGGACGAGGCCGGCGCCGACCCGACCATGCTGGACCTGCTTCGCTGGCACGGCGCCGAGGAGGTCGAACACCGGGCGGTGGCCTACGACCTCTTCATGCACCTGGACGGCGGGTACCCGCGCCGCGCCCTCGCCATGGGCGTGGCAGCCACCGCCCTGGCGGTGCTGTGGGTGCGCGGGGTCCGGTTCCTCGTCGCCAACGATCCCTACCTGCGCGGGCGCATCGGCGGTGAGCGCCCCAGAGCCCGCTGGGCGTTGCGCGACGGCCGCCGCGGCCTGATCCCGCACCTTGCCCGCCTGGCCGGTGCGATCCCCGAGTACCTGCGCCGCAAGTACCACCCCTCCCACTACGGCTCCACCAGTCAGGCCGTGGCCTACCTGGCCTCCTCCCCCGCGGCCCGTGCCGCCGAGGCCGCAGAACAGGGGGCGCACCGGTGAGCGGCACGGCCAGGAAGGGAGTCAAGCACAGCAGCGAGTACTACGCCCGACCGCGGCCCCCTGTCTCGTTGCGGGGCGGGCGGGGCCCGGACCGGTTCATGCTGGCTCTGGAGCGGGTCGCACGCGGTATCGAACCGTTGACGGCCAAGCTGCGCCCCGGCCACCCCGTCCCGGCACCAGCGGGCGACCGCACCGTGCGGGTGGACCGGGTCGAGCACCCGGCCGAGGGTGTGGCCCAGCTGACGCTCGTGCCCGCGCGCCCGGGTGAGCCCCTGCCCGCGTGGCAGCCCGGCCAGCACGTGGACGTGCTGCTCGGCGGCGGGATCCTGCGCCAGTACTCCCTCACCGGCGACCCCTCCGACCGGTCGGCGTACCGGATCGCGGTGCGCCGCATACCCCACGGTGTGGGCTCAGGGCTCGTGCACGGGCTCCGCGAGGGCGACACCGTCGGGCTGCGCGGGCCCCGCAACGCGTTCCCGTTCACCCGGGCCGAGCGGTACCTGTTCGTGGCCGGCGGGATCGGCATCACCCCGATCCTGCCGATGGTGCTGAGCGCCCACCGCGCGGGGGTGCCCGCCCGCACCGTCCACACCGGACGGTCCCGGGCGACGATGCCTTTCACCGACCTGCTCCCGGGCGAGGTCTCCGTGCGCCCCGACGACGAGTACGGGCCGCCCGACCCGGCCGCGATCGTGGAGGGCCTCACTCCCGGCACAGCCGTGTACGTGTGCGGCCCGTCCCCGCTCATCGAGGCGGTGTGGTCCCGGACCCCGGAGGACGCCCCGTTCTTCTCCGAACGGTTCGCACCCGCGCCCGTCGTGGACGGCGAGCCCTTCGAGGTGCAGCTCGGCGAGGACGGCCCCGTCGTGCCGGTGCCGGCCGACGAGAGCGCCCTGGAGGTCATGCGCCGGGTGCGCCCGGCGACCGCCTACTCGTGCCGGCAGGGCTTCTGCGGCACGTGCAGGCTGACCCTGCTCTCGGGTGAGGCCAACCACCGCGACCGGCCCACGGGCGGTTCACCACGGGGGGAGGAGTTCGCACCGTGTGTCTCCCGAGCAGCGGCGGGCGAGCGCCTGGTCCTCGACGTGTAGGTTCGAAACGAGACAACGGTCGGCGATCCGGAGGACGATGCGACGGTGGTGTCCCACAGCACCGACCACCACCAGGCGCGCAGGACACAGCGGCCGGGCCCACCCCCCGTCGGTGGGGCCCGGAACCGGCGTCCGCGCAGGATGGCCCCGCACGAGCGCAGGGACGACCTGATCCGGTCGGCCCTGCGGGTCTTCGCGCGCCGCCCCCCGGCTGAGGTGACCCCGGAGGAGATCGCGGCCGAGGCCGATGTCTCCCGTGCGCTGGTCTACCGCTACTTCCCGAACATGGCCGAGCTGCGCCGTGCCACCCTGCAACACGCGATGGGCGAGCTGCTGGCGGAACTGGAACCGCCCGAGGACCTGCCGACCCTGGAGCAGTTGCGGGTGGCGCTGCGCACGTTCATCTCCTTCGCGCACTCCTACGCCCCCGCCTACCCGGCGCTGATGGGCGGGGGCTCGGTCATCGCCACGGAGGAGACCGAGGCCGAGATCGACCGGGTGCGCGAGGGTGTGCGGGACCTGTTGCTGGACCGCAGCGGTGTCGAGAAGCCCTCTCCGCAGCTGTCCCTGGCGATCCGGTGCTGGGTGGCGTCGGTGGAGACGGCGGTCATGCTGTGGCTGTCGGAGCCGGTGATGGAGCGCGACGCCCTCGCCGACTGGCTCCTGGACCAGCTCGTGGCCATGGTCGCCGCGGCGGGCGGACCGCAGGAGGAGATGGAGCACCTGATCGCACGCGTGGAGTGAGCGGGGCGGGGTACCGGACTGCCCTCACCCCGCGACCGCACACCGCGCGCACGAAAAAGGCCCCATCCGAGGATGGAGCCTGTTCTCTGGTACCCCCGAGCGGATTCGAACCGCCGTTACCGCCTTGAGAGGGCGGCGTCCTGGGCCACTAGACGACGGGGGCCCGTGGTCTGCCGTGTGCGATGCGCTGGAAAGCCATCGTACCCGGCCGAACCGGACATCGGCACCGTGTGCCGACCGACAAGAAGGCTCCCACGGCGTGGGAGCCACCCCTGCACTTCCGTACCCCCGAGCGGATTCGAACCGCCGTTACCGCCTTGAGAGGGCGGCGTCCTGGGCCACTAGACGACGGGGGCCTTCTGCGGAACCCGAGGGTTCCTCGTTCTCTCCCGAGGCCCGGAGGCCGTTCGGTGGAACGTGCTGGGGTACCAGGACTCGAACCTAGACTAAGTGAACCAGAATCACTCGTGCTGCCGATTACACCATACCCCAGTGCTTTCGGGGGGCCGGGCCGCTTCCGCTTCCCTGTCCCCTCGGCGACGTCCACAACTCTAGCGGACTTTCCGAGTGCTCGCGAACTGAATCCGGGGTGGCCGGCTGTGGCCCCGACCACCCCGCCCCGTCACGTCTCGGAGGCGGCTTCGGCAGCCTCTTCGGCACGCGCCTTCTCCAGGGCCGCGACGACCCGGGCGACGGTGCGCTCCCGGCCCAGCAGTTCCAGGGACTCGAACAGCGGCAGGCCGACGGTCCGCCCGGTCACGGCCACGCGCACAGGAGCCTGAGCCTTGCCGAGCTTGAGGCCCAGTCCGGCTCCGGCCTCCTCGGTGACGGCCTTGAGGGTGTCGGTGTCCCACGACAGCCCCTCGTCGGAGAAGCGCTCCAGGGCCGCCTCGAGCATCGGGACGCCGATGCCGGGCTTCATGGCCTTCTTCCAGCTCTTGTCGTCGGTCTCGGGCTCGTCGAGGAACAGGAAGTCGACGTTGGGCACGATGTCGGCCAGCACCGCCACCCGGCTCTGCGCCAGCGGAGCGACCCGGGCGAAGACCTCGCGGTCGAAGTTCTCGGCCGGCCAGGGGGCCTCCCCCGCGGTCAGCCACGGCTCGCAGCGCTCGATGAAGTCGGCGAGCTCCAGCGAACGGATGTAGTCGCCGTTGAAGGCACGCAGCTTCTTCTCGTCGAAGAACGCGCTGGAGCTGTTGACGTCGGCGATGTCGAAGAGCGGGACCATCTGCGTCCACGGCATGATCTCGCGGTCGTCACCCGGGGCCCAGCCCAGCAGCATGAGGTAGTTGACCATCGCCTCGGGAAGGTAGCCCTCCTCCTGGTAGGACTCCAGTGCGACCTTGTCCCGGCGCTTGGACAGCTTCTTGCGCTGCTCGTTGACGATCACGGGCAGGTGCGCCCACACGGGCGCCCGCAGACCGAGGGCCTCCCACAGCAGCTGCTGCTTGGGGGTGTTGGACAGGTGCTCCTCGCCGCGGACGACGTGCGTGATGTCCATCTCCACGTCGTCGACGACGTTGGCGAGCACGAACAGCGGGCTGCCGTTGGAGCGCACGATCACGAAGTCCTCGATGGAGGCGTGGTCGAACTCCACCCGGCCGCGGATACGGTCCTCCACGACGGTGGGACCGCCCTCGGGCACGCGGAAGCGCAGCGCACGGCCCGGGCCGGGCTCCAGACCGCGGTCGCGGCAGAAGCCGTCGTAGCCCAGGTTCGGGTTGTCCCGCCGCGCCTGGACCTGCTCGCCGCTGCAGTCGCAGTAGTAGGCGCGGCCCTTGGCGTGGAGCTCTTCGGCGGTCTCCCGGTGCTTGCCGGCGTAGTCCGACTGGAAGTAGGGCCCCTCGAAGGCCGGATCGTCGGTGTGGATGCCCAACCAGGACATCGCGCGCACGATGCCGTCGGTCCACTCGGGTTTGTTGCGGGCCTCGTCGGTGTCCTCCACACGCAGCACCATCCGGCCGCCGGGACTCTGCTGGGCCATGGCCCAGTTGAAGAGCGCGGACCGGGCTCCACCGACGTGGAACATGCCCGTGGGGGACGGAGCGAAGCGGGTTCGAATCGAAGTCTCAGTCACGGCCCCAGGGTATCCGTGCTGCCCGGTCACCCGGGGTGTCCCGAGTCCGCCCCCGGCCCGCTCACACACCGCTCCGGACCCCTCCGGGATCTTGCTACCAGAGCAGGGTTCAGCGCCGATATTGGCTCTGGTAGCAAGATCCCCGACCACCCGTGTCACCAACCTCCCGGGACAGGACACCAGCTAGGGGCTGATGGGCAGCGGCCGCGGGTACCCCGGACCGATGCCGTACCCGCGGGAGAGCGCGTCGGCGAAGGCGGCGGCGATCTTGAGCTCACCGTCGGCGTTGGGGTGGGTGCCGTCGTAGGTGTCGCTCTCCACGTCCCACTTCTCGGCGTTGGCCACGTCGAGGCTGATGACGGGCGAGGCCTTGGTGGACATGTCCTGCGCCACCTCCCGCACGATCTCGTTGTAGGCGTACACCCGTAGGGCGAAACCGTCGTCGGAATCGGCCAGGGCGATCGGTACCACCTCTGCCAGCACCACACGCAGGTTGGGGTTGCCAGCACGCGCGGCCTCGACGTACCCGCGCAGGCGCTGCTCCATCTCCTCCATGGAGACCGGCCAGAGCAGGTCGTTGACCCCGATCATGGCCAGCAGCACGTCCGGCTCGTGGGTGCGCACCTCCTCACCGATGGAAGCGGAGGCGTCGCGCAGGGTGCGGCCCCACAGAGCGTTGTGGGCGTGGTCGAAATCGGGGTCCTCGTAGGCGGCCTCGCCGGGCGCTGCGGTGCCGGGCCATTGGGACCCGCCGGTCTCGCCGTCGCCCTCCCCGGCCCCGCCCTCGTCGGGTGAGGCGTCCTCGTCAGGGCTCGCGCCGCCGGTGGGAGAAGGATCCTGCCCGGAACCGGGTTCGGGGCCGGAGGGGTCCTCACCCTCGGTCGTCGGCACCGGGAGGATCATGTCCGAGGACGCCGGTTCGCTGTAGGGGCCCACGAAGTCGAGCCCCTCCACGTGCGGGGACAGGTGGTTCCACAGGTGGTACCGCCACGTCCGGTCGCCGTCGGCTCCCTGGGTCATGGAGTCGCCGGAGAGCATGATGCGCTGGGGATCGCTCACGGGCCGCTCTTCCGCTTCGGTCTGGGGGTCGCCTGGATCGGCGCTGGTCGTAGCCCAGTATCCGACGGCGCCCACGATCAGCAGAACCAGGGCGAGGGTTCCGCAGACCAGGAGGGGACCGGGGCGGCGGCGCTGGGGACCGCTCATCCGGGTGGTGGGGTGCCGGCCTGTGGGGAAGCGGGGGAACTGCACCCGTCTCCTTTCTCGGTTGTCCGCTGGGAACGGGACGCGTCCCGGGGGTGGGGACGTGCACCGGTCGGAGGAGGCACCGCACGGCTGGACCCGCGGGCTCGGGGGAGGCGGTGCGGGACGGCCTGGGTGGCCGCCCCGCACACGTGCGTCATTCGCGGGAGATGACGCGGTTGTCGATGGAACCCAGCCCCTCGATGGAGACCGAGACCTCCTGGCCCTCACGGACCGGGCCGACACCGGCGGGGGTGCCGGTGAGCACCACGTCGCCGGGCAGCAGGGTCATGAACGAGGACACGTACGAGACGATCGCCGGGATGTCGTGGATGAACTGCGAGGTCCGGCCCTCCTGCGTGACCTCGCCATCGACCGTGGTGGTCAACGCGAGGTCCTGGGCCTCCTCGATGCTCAGCCCGGTGGTGATCCACGGCCCGAGCGGGCAGAAGGAGTCGAACCCCTTGGCGCGGGTCCACTGCTTGTCCTTCTTCTGCAGGTCGCGGGCGGTGACGTCGTTGGCGACGGTGTAGCCGAAGATGACGTCCTTGACCCGCTCCCTGGGTACCTCGCGGCACGGCCGGGCGATGACGATGGCGAGCTCGCCCTCGTGGTCGACCTGCTCCGAGACGGTCGGATGGAAGATGGGGTCCTGCGGGCCGGTGACGGCGGTGGAGGGCTTGAGGAAGACGACCGGATCGTCCGTGGACTCACCGGTGACGTCCTTCATCTCCTCGACGTGCTCGGCGTAGTTCTTGCCGATGCAGACCACCTTCGTGGGCAGCACCGGCGAGAGCAGACGCACGTCGTCGAGCTTGGCACGCTCCCCCGCCAGTTTGACCTCACCCAGCAGGGGGTGACCGCTCAGACGGGAGACGTAGTCCTCCCCCGTGTCCGAATCGGCCTCCACCAGGCCGAATCCGACGTCGTCCCCAGACGCGAAGCGTGCGATGCGCACCCGTTGCCTCCCCTGTTGTTCGCTTGCCGTTGCAGGGTATCCGGGTGCGCGGACCGGGGCGGTGGCACCCGGCCCGCGGTGGCCCGCCGGGTGGGTGCGTCCTGGCCGTGGTCCGGGGGATTTCTGGCATGCTGGGGGCCGTCGTCCTACGTCGAGAGGTCCACGCCCGTGCCCACATCGCGTGCCAGGCACCGCCGCCGACGCCGCCGCTACCCCATGGGGATCGCGCTCGGACTGTGCGTGGTGTCCGGGGCCGCCACCGTGCTGATGGTGAGCGTTCCGGAGGATTCCGACGCTCCTCCGTCGGCGGACTCGGCCGCCCCGCCCGCCGGCGACGGTGTGCCGGAGAGCGACGAACGCCGCCACGCCCCCGACGGCGACCCCACCGGGGCAGCCACCCCGAGCCCGTCACCGACAGTGCCCGAGGAGGACGAGGACAACGTCCTCCTGCGCTCCATCGAGGACGAGGTCGACACCGCCGACGGCGACATCGAGACCGTCCCCGGAGAGGGCGAGGTCATGGGCGACGGTCCGCTGACCACCTTCGCCGTGGAGACGGAGGCGGGCCTTCCCGGTGAGGACGAGGACTTCGCCGAGGCGGTCGAGCTGATCCTCGGCGACCCCCGAAGCTGGGGCGAGGGCGGTGACCGTTCCCTGCAACGGGTCGACGACGCCGACGACGCGGACATCCGTGTACTGCTGGCGGCCCCCGACACCGTCGACGACCTGTGCGCCCCGCTCAGCACCAACGGCTACGTCTCCTGCGCCCAGGGCAATCGGGCCATCATCAACCAGAACCGGTGGGTGTCCGGCGTCGACCACTTCGACGACGACCTGGAGACCTACCGCATCTACCTCATCAATCACGAAGTGGGCCACACCTTCGGACACGGCCACGTGGACTGCCCCGAGGACGGCGAGCCCGCGCCGGTCATGCAGCAGCAGACCCTCGGTCTGCAGGGCTGCGAGCCCAACGGGTGGGTCGACCCCGACGCGTGATCCGTCCGAACGGGGACCCGTCCGCGGGCCCACCGGCGACGAATACTGTCCGAGTCAGTGCAGGCCGACAGGAGCGAGAGCGCATGTGCAACTGCAGTCCGTCCCGCCGTACCGCTTTCGGTGCCCTGGGCGCCGGGGCCGTGACCACGGGCCTGGCCGCGTGCGGCGGGCCCAGCGGCGGCGACGGCGCCGAGGAGGATCCCGGGACGCCGTCGCCGGCGCCCGAGACCGGCGAGGTACTCACCTCGGCCGAGGACGTACCGGTCGGAGGCGGGACGGTGCTGGAGGATCACCAGGTCGTGGTCACCCAGCCGGAGGAAGGGCAGTTCCGGGCCTTCTCCACCGCGTGCACGCACGAGGGTTGCCCGGTCGACGCGGTCGAGGACGGCCATATCGTGTGCCCGTGCCACGACAGCCGGTTCTCGGTGGCGGACGGTGCTCCCCAGAGCGGGCCGGCGCAGTCCCCGCTGGAGGAGTTCGAGGTCACCGTGGACGGGAACGACGTCGTGTTCGCCTGACCCCAACTGCGGGGATCTTGCTACTGGAGCCGGTTTCGGCGCCGAAGTCGGCGCTGGTAGCAAGATCCCCGGGCTCTTCCTTCTGCCCCCTCAGCCCTGGGTCACTCGTCCACGGAGGCGTTGTACTCCTCGATGGTGCCGCCGACCCGGTCCGCCGCCTCCGACATCGCCTCCTCGGGGGTGGCGTCGCTGGTGAGCGTGGCCTCCCAGCCCTCCTCCGCGGCGGCGCGGGCCTCCGACATCACGCCCATCATGCAGCCGGCGGTGTTCTCGTTGACCTCGGACTCGGCGAGCTGCTCGGCGGCGAGCTCGAACTGCGGGAACTCCTCGGCCCGCTCGACCGCCTCGGGGCCCCCGTACCCTTCGGTGTTGACCGCCAAGTACCCCGTCCCCGCGTGCCAGGTCGACTGCGCCTCCGGGGTGAGCAGGTACTGGACGAACTCCCAGGAGCCCCGCACCTCCTCGTCGGTGTGACCCTCCCCGTTGATCCACAGGGAGGCGCCGCCGATGATCGAGCCGCCCGGGTCGTCGGCACCGATGAGCGGGAAGTACCCGGCCCCGACCTCGAAGTCCGAAGCCTCGATGTAGTTGCTCAGCGCGCCGGTGGACTCCAGGGTCATCGCGGCGCGGCCGGAGGTGAAGGCGGCCATCCCGTCGTCGACGTTGCGGCCGATCTGCAGGGCGAGGTCGTCCTCGATCATCGCCTCCCACCACTCGACGAGCTCGACGCCCTCGGGGCCGTCGAAGAGCACCTCGGTGGCGCGGTCGGAGCGCCCGTTCGCACCGTCGCAGTACGGAGCGGCGGCGCGGGCCATGAACTGCTCGATGTACCAGCCGTACAGCGGAGCCCCGAAGCCGTACTGGACGATCTCGCCGTCGTCGTCGGTGACGGTGAGCTCCTCGGCGGCCTCGCGGATCGAGGCGAGGTCGCTGGGCGGATCGTCGGGGTCGAGCCCGGCCTCCTCGAAGGCGTCCCGGTTGATGTACATGAGCGGGGTCGAGTTGTTGAACGGGAACGACCGGAGCTCGTCGTCGACGGTGAAGTAGTTGAGGAGGGCGTCCTCGATGTCGCCCGTGTCGTACCCGTCCTCGTCGATGAAGGACTGCGCGGGCACGGTCTGGCCGGAGTCGATCATGAACTGGGTGCCCAGGTCGAAGATCATGATGAGCTCGGCGGTGTCGCCCTGCTGGATGGCGGCGCGGTGGTTGGCGAGGGCGTCGTCGTACTCCCCCTGGAAGGAGCCGGTGACCTCGATCCGTCCTTCGTTCTCGGCGTTGAAGTCGTCGATGAGCTGGTCGAGGACCTGCCCGTTGGCGGCGTCCATGCTGTGCCAGAACTCGACCTGCACGGCCTCGTCGAGGTCGTCGAGCACCTCGGGGCCCGGGGCGGTGAGGTCGCCCTCGCCGCCGGTGTCGCCGTTACCGCACGCGCTGAGGACCAGCCCCAGGCTCATGAACAGGGCCGCGGCGCCGATGCCGCGCCCCTGGGGGGAGAGTCGCATGCCGTCTCGCTTTCCTCGGGGTGGGGGTGGGGCGGGGTCGGGACCGGCGGCCTACTTGACGGCCCCGGCGGTGAGCCCGCGGACGATGAAGCGCTGGCCGAGGACGACCAGGGCCAGGGTGGGGACGACCGACAGCGCGGCGCCGGCCAGGAGCAGTCCGGGGTTGGCGGCCTCGCCGACCCTGAGGCTGTTGAGGCCGATCTGGAGGGTCTGCATCTCGGTGCTGCGGGTGATGATGAGCGGCCAGAAGTACATGTTCCAGCTGGTGATGAAGACGTACATGCCGACGGCGGTCAGGGCCGGTTTGTTGAGCGGGACGAGGATCGTCCAGAGGAATCTGAGGTGTCCCATGCCGTCGATGCGGGCGGCGTCGAAGAGCTCCACGGGGAACTGCTTGAAGCTCTGGCGCAGCAGGAACGTGCCGAACGCGTAGGCCAGGAACGGCAGCACCAGCCCGGCGTAGCTGTCACCCATCCCCCACTGGGTGAGGGTGAGGTAGTTGGGGATGAACGTGGCCTCCTGCGGGACCATGAGCGTAGACAGGAACAGCGCGAAGACGATCGCGCTGAACCGGAACCGCAGAAACACGAACGCGTACGCGGCCAGCGCGGAGGTGGCGAGCTGGCAGGCGGTGATGACACCGGCCATGACCACCGAGTTCCCGTACATGCGTATGAGGGGGACCGCGTCGAGCGCGCCCCGGATGCTGTCGGTGGTCACCCCGGTGGGCAGCAGCCGCGCGGGGAAGGTGGACAGCTCCCGGGGTTCCATGACCGCGCCGACGAAGACGTAGTAGACGGGGAAGAGCACCGGGACCAGGAACAGCGCCAGGAGCGTGTGGAGCAGGACCCGTCCGGCCCAGAACCCGGGGCCGCGGCGGTAGCGGCGCACGGGGGCCTGGGCGGCGGTGTCGCGGGCGGGTGCGCGGGTCATGAGTAGTGCACCTTCCGCTCGATGACGCCGAACTGGATCGCGGTGCACACGAGCACGACCACGAGCAGTACCAGGGCCTGGGCGCTGGCGCGGCCGAAGTCGCTGGTGCCGAACGCGAAGGCGTCCTGGTAGACGGAGTAGACGAGGGTGGTCGTAGAGCCGACCGGCCCGCCCATGGTGAGGATGTGGATCTGTCCGAAGCTCTGCAGCGCGTTGATCGTGGAGATCACGATGAGGAAGAACAGCTGGGGACCGAGCAGGGGTACGGTGACGTTCCAGGCGAGCCTGGGCCCGGTGGCCCCGTCGATGCGGGCGGCCTCGTTGATCTCCCGCTGGATCGAACCGATGCCGGCGGCGAGCACGAGCACCCCGTATCCGAGGTTCATCCACACGGTGGTGATGCACACCGACCAGAGCGCGATCTCCTGGGAGGTCAGCCACGGCACCTGGTCGAGGCCGAGCCGGTACAGGACCCCGTTGAGCACGCTGTTGCCGGGGCTGAAGAAGACGACGAAGACGACCGAGGCGCTCGCGACCGAGAACGCGAAGGGCAGGGCGAAGGCGCCCCGGAAGAACTTCTGGCCGCGGATGACGCCCTCGAGCAGGAGCACGACGGCCAGGGCGCCGACGACTCCGGGGACGACCACCCCGAGGGTGAAGAGCAGCGTGGTGACCAGCACCTGCATGTAGGCGGGCGAGGCCATCTCGGCGAAGTGGGAGAGCCCGACGAAGCGGTTGGGTTCGCCGATGATGTCGTTGCCGTGCATCGACAGGTAGACGGTGCGTCCGAGCGGATACACGAGGAAGACCGCGAAGACCAGTACGGACGGCGCGAGGAAGGCCCAGGCGAGGCGGGCCTCACGGCTGCGTTCCCGGCTGTGGCGCGGGCGTCCGTGCGGTCCACCGCGTTCCGACGGCCCTGGTCCTGGGCGTGTGGAGGTCGGCTCCGGCATCCATCACCACTTGCGCTCGGGGGATCAGCAGCGGTTCGCAGTATCGAGTGATGCGGAGCGCGGTCGCTATGGCCCCGAGGGCAGGGATCCCTGACCACGAGGGAAGATCGCGGCCCCAGGTCCTGGGGCCGCGGAGGCCCGGCCCGGTACACGCGGGCCGCCGTGCGTCCGGGCCGGTTCCGGTCATCGGATCTGCGGGTACCCCTGGCGCAGGAGCCCGTAGGTGACGGCCTGCTCCAAGGCCACCCAGGAGGCGTCGACGACGTTGGGGCCCACGCCCACGGTCGTCCACTCCCCCGTGCCGTCGCTGAAGGTGATGAGGATGCGGGTGATGGCGTTGGTGCCCGAGGTTCCCTCGAGGATGCGGACCTTGTAGTCGGTCAGCTCCAGGCCGCCGAGCGCCGTGTAGACGTTCTCCAGGGAGTTGCGCAGGGCGCGGTCCAGGGCGTTGACCGGGCCGTTGCCCTCCTCGGTGGCGATGATGCGCTCGCCCTTGACGCCGAGCTTCACCGTCGCCTCGGTCAGGCTCTCGTCGGCTCCGCCGAGCAGGCCCACACCCTCGGAGGGGCGGCGTTCGGTGATCACACGCCAGGACTCGGTCTCGAAGTAGCGCACGGGGCGCCCCATCTCCTCGAGCACGAGCAGCTCCAGGGAGGCGTCGGCTGATTCGAAACTGTATCCGGACAGTTCCAGACCCTTGACCCGTTCGACGATGCGGCCGGAGACCGCGCGGTCCTCGGACAGGTCGAGCCCGAGCTCCTGGGCCTTGAGTTCGATGGAGGCGCGCCCGGCCATGTCGGAGACGAGCATGCGCATGCGGTTGCCGACCAGCTCGGGCTCGGTGTGCTGGTACAGGTCCGGGTCGACCTTGATCGCCGAGGCGTGGAGCCCGGCCTTGTGGGCGAAGGCGGACACCCCGACGTAGGGCTGGTGGGTGTCGGGGGCCAGGTTGACCAGGTCCGCGATGGCGGTGGAGACGCGGGTCATCTCCTCCAGGCAGCCCTCGGGCAGTACGTCGCGCCCCTGCTTGAGGGCGAGGGCCCCGACGACGGAGAAGAGGTTGGCGTTCCCGACGCGCTCGCCGTAACCGTTGGCGGTGCACTGCACGTGGGTGGCGCCGCCGTCGACGGCGGCGAGGGTGTTGGCGACCGCGCAGCCGGTGTCGTCCTGGGCATGGATGCCCAGTCGGGCCCCGGTGGCCTCGGCGACCTCGGAGACCACACGCGTGACGTCGGTGGGAAGCATCCCGCCGTTGGTGTCGCACAGGACGACGACGTCGGCGCCCGCCTCGGAGGCGGCGCGGACCACGTCGAGCGCATGGCCGGGGTCGTGGTGGTAGCCGTCGAAGAAGTGCTCGCAGTCCACGAACACCCGCTGCCCGTGCTCTCGCAGGTGGGCGACGGTGTCGGCGATCATGGCGAGGTTCTCGTCAGGGGTCGTGCGCAGGGCGCGCTCGACGTGTCGGGTGTCGCTCTTGGCGACGAGGGTGACGACCGGGGCACCGCTGTCTCGCAGGGCGGTCACCTGGGGGTCGTCGGCGGCCCGGACCCCGGCACGGCGGGTCGCGCCGAACGCGGTGAGGCGGGCGTGCTTCAGCGTCAGCTCTTGTGCGGCGCGCTCGAAGAACTCGGTGTCCTTGGGGTTGGCCCCCGGCCACCCTCCCTCGATGAAGGCGACCCCGAAGTCGTCGAGCAGCTTCGCGATGGCCAGCTTGTCGGACACACGGAGGTTGATGCCCTCGCGCTGGGCCCCGTCGCGCAGCGTGGTGTCGAAGACGTGGAAACTGTCGTCCCTCATGGGTGGATACTCCCGAAGGTGGATGCTGTGGTGTGGCCGATCCACCCCCGCCAACAAAAAAGACCCCTCGTGGACACGAGAGGTCTGCGCGCCGGCGGGGTCCGAATCGTCAGCCGGCGCGCCTCACGATAATGAGTACCTGAGACGGCATGGTTTCAGTCTGCCACACGGTCGCGGGCTCCCCGCCCACCGGGGCCACCTGTCTCACCTGGTGAAACGAGAACCGCCCGGGTCCAGGCATTCCGGACACCGGGCGGTGCTGCGTCCCACTGCGGGACGGGCGAAGGATGGGGCCCGACCGGGCAGGGCACGATGGTCAGAACCTGGTGACCCACCCGTACTTGTCCGCGCGCTTGCCGGTCTGCAGACCGACGAGCTCTTCGCGCACGCGCATGGTGATGGGGCCGGGCTCGCCGTCACCGATGGTGAAGGCGCCGTCGTCGCTCTTGACGTGGCCGACCGGGGTGACGACCGCGGCGGTGCCGCACGCGAAGACCTCGGTCATCTCCCCGGACTCGGCGGCCCGGCGCCACTCCTCGATGGACAGCGGCTCCTCCTCGACCGGCAGGCCCAGGTCGGGGGCGAGCGTGAGCAGGGCGTCGCGGGTGATGCCCGGAAGGAGCGTCCCCGTCAGCGGCGGCGTGCGCAGCTTCGCGTTCTCACCCGAGCCGAACACGAACCACAGGTTCATGCCGCCCATCTCCTCGACCCAGCGGTGCTCGTGCGCGTCGAGCCAGACGACCTGGTCGCACCCCTGCTCGACCGCCTGGGACTGGGCGAGGAAGCTCGCGGCGTAGTTGCCGGCGAACTTGGCCGCGCCGGTGCCGCCGGGGGCCGCGCGCGTGAAGTCCTTCGAGAGCCACACGGTGACGGGCTTGACCCCACCCGAGAAGTAGGAGCCGACCGGCGAGGCGATGAGCAGGTAGAGGTACGTGCGGGAGGGGTGGTTGACCCCGAGCCCGACGTCCGTGGAGATCATGAACGGGCGCAGGTAGAGGCTGAAGTCGTCCTTGGCGGGGACCCAGTCGCCGTCGTGCTCCAGGAGCAGCTCGATGGAGCGCAGGAAGAGGTCCTCGGGCAGGGCGGGCATGGCCATGCGCTCGGCACTGCGGTTGAGACGTGCGGCGTTGGCCTCCGGGCGGAAGGAGGTGAGGCTGCCGTCGGGGTGGCGGTAGGCCTTGAGGCCCTCGAAGATCTCCTGCGCGTAGTGGAGCGCGGAGGTGGCGGGGTCGAGGGTGAGCGGCCCGTACGGCTCCAGTTTGGCGTCGTGCCAGCCCTGGCCCTCGGTGTAGCGGATGGTGACCATGTGGTCGGTGAACACCTGGCCGAACCCGGGATTCTCCAGCAGCTGTTCCCGCTCCTCCGGGGTCTTCCGGTGGTCGGAGAGCTGGATGTCGAACGTCAACCCGCTTGTGGTGGCGTCGTTGTTCATGTCGTAGGTCCTCTCGGGTGCATCGGGCCGGCAACGCCGCCGGCCTGAGATCCAGTCTGTCGGATGAGCGCACCCGGTGCCAGAGTGGATGCTTCACACACCAATGGCTTCGAATGCATACAAGCGTCGACAGGCACGCTCCGGGTGATGGTCCGGGAGTACGCCACGCGGCCGTGCGTCCGTTGAGGGTGGACCACGCCGCCAGGCGTCCGTCGAGGGCGGTGGCGGGTGACGGGTGGGCGCAGCCAGTGGTGCTGCCGCAAGGCCGAAGAAGGGTCGGCCCGGATGTGCCGTCGACCGATGAGAACGCAGCGAGAGTGCCGCTGGCGCGCCGCGCAGCAGGTGAACGGTGTTCGCCACACAGGCCCTAGCCCTGCTCGACCACTCGTGCGGCGAGGTCGTCGCCGATACGGGAGGTGGAACGCTCCTCGCCTCCGCGGGTCTTGAGGTCGGCGGCGACGGCGTTCTCGAGCTTGCGGGCGGCCTCGGGGACGCCCAGGTGCTCGAGCATGGTCGCGGCGGAGAGCACGGTGGCGGTGGGGTCGGCCTTGCCCTGGCCGGCGATGTCGGGGGCCGATCCGTGGACCGGCTCGAACATGCTCGGGAAGGTGCGGTCGGGGTTGATGTTCCCGCTGGCGGCCAGGCCGATGCCGCCGGTGATGGCGGCACCGATGTCGGTGATGATGTCGCCGAACAGGTTGTCGGTGACGACCACGTCGAAGCGGCCGGGCTGGTTGACGAAGAACATCGAGGCGGCGTCGACGTGGCAGTAGTCCACGGACACCTGCGGGTACTCCTCGCCGACCTCCTTGAGCACACGCTGGTAGAGCTCGCCGGCGAAGGTGAGCACGTTGTCCTTGTGCACCAGGGTGAGCTTCTTGCGGGGGCGCTCGGCGGCCTTGGCGAAGGCGAAGCGAATGAGGCGCTCCACGCCCAGGCGGGTGTTGACGCTGTCCTGGGTGGCGACCTCGTGGGCGGTTCCCTTGCGCAGCACACCGCCCGCGCCGGCGTAGGGGCCCTCGGTGCCTTCGCGCACGACGAGCATGTCGATGTCCTCGGGGGCCACGCCCGCCAGGGGGGTGGTCACGCCGGGGTAGAGGCGCACGGGGCGCAGGTTCACGTAGTGGTCGAAGTCAAAGCGGAGCTTGAGCAGCAGGCCGCGCTCCAGCACACCGCTGGGCACCGACGGGTCGCCGACAGCACCGAGGTAGACGGCCTCCTGCTGGGCGAGCTCGGCCTCGACCGACTCGGGCAGGGTCTCACCGGTGCGGTGCCAGAGCTTGGCGCCGAGCTCGTACTCGGTGGTCTCGAAGGCCAGGTCGTGCTGGGCTGCGACGGCGTCCAGCACCTTGAGGCCTTCGCCGACGACCTCGGGTCCGATCCCGTCGCCGGGGATGACGGCCAGTTTCACGGTGCGCGCTGCCATACGGACTGCCTCTAACTCGGACGCGATCTCATCTCATCTAATGAGATCCGAATGAACACTGGATGAGACAACTCTACAGTCTCAGCAGGATGCCCGTGTCCGGACCCTGCACGGGAACCAGGGAGCGGGAGCGGACGGGGCCGCACGCCCGGGGAGAGCGCGTGATCCGGGCCGATTCGGGGGGTTGACGCCCTCCCCGGGGATTCTTACCGTTTTTCGAGATCCTGATCACTGTTCAAAATACCGAACACCCCCGCGTCCCCCGGCTCGTGACCCGCCCCGCGCGTTCCGCGTACCCCCCGAAGGAGCCCCCGATGCCGCACCAGGACCCCGCGACGACCGGAGGCGACCGCCCCCGCCGAACCGACGAACTGCGCAGCCGACACTGGTTCGGCGCCGGAGGCCGCTCCGGCATGCTCTACCGCTCCTGGATGCGCAACCAGGGTTTCGCCGACGACGTCTTCGACGGCCGCCCGGTCATCGGGATCGCCGTCTCGGGCTCCGAGCTCGCCCCCTGCAACGCGCACCTGTCCCGACTCGCGGAATCGGTCGGGCGCGGCGTCTGGGAGGCGGGCGGGTTCCCGCTCGAGTTCCCCGTGATGGCGCTCGGCGAGACCGTGCTGCGCCCGACCGCGATGCTCTACCGCAACCTCCTGGCGATGGAGGCCGAGGAGCTCTTCCGCGCCAACCCCCTCGACGGCGTCGTCCTGCTGTCGGGCTGCGACAAGACCACCCCCGGGCTCCTCATGGCCGCGGCCAGCGCCGATCTGCCCGCCCTCATGCTCACCGGCGGGCCCATGCTCAACGGCAAGTTCCGGGGCGAGGACGTCGGCTCGGGCACCCACGTGTGGAAGTTCGAGGAGGAGGTACGGGCCGGGCGCATGACCGAGGCCGAGTGCGGTTTCGCGGAGGCCTGCATGTCGCGCTCCAACGGCCACTGCATGACCATGGGGACCGCCTCGACCATGGCGTGCATGGCCGAGGCCCTCGGCATGCAGCCCGCCTACGGCGCCACGTGGCCCGCGGTCGACGCCCGCCGGTACGCGATGGCGCAGAAATCGGGGCGCCGCATCGTCGACCTCGTCCACCAGGACGTGCGCCCCTCCTCGATCATGACCCGCGAGGCCTTCGAGAACGCCGTCCGGGTCAACGCGGCCATCGGCGGTTCCACCAACGCGGTCATCCACCTCACCGCGATCGCCGGGCGTCTGGGCGTGGACCTCGGCCTGGACGACTTCGACACACTGGTCCGCGACGTGCCGACCCTGCTCGACCTCATGCCCAGCGGCCGGTTCCTCATGGAGGACTTCTGTTACGCGGGCGGGCTCCCCGCCGTGATCGCCGAGCTCGGCGACCTGCTCCACACCGACGCGGTCACCGTCACGGGCGATCCCGTCGACGCACCCGCCCGCGCCGGGGCAGCCGAGTGCCACGACCGCGAGGTGATCCGGCCCCTGGACGATCCCCTCCAGGAGGCGGGCAGCGGAACGGCGGTGCTGCGCGGCAACCTCGCGCCCGGCGGGGCGGTGCTCAAGCAGTCGGCCGCGAGCGAGCACCTGATGGTGCACCGGGGTCGGGCCAAGGTCTTCGACTCCCCGGAGGAGTACTACGCCGTGGCCGACGATCCCGACCTCGACGTGGACGCCGACACCGTGCTCGTCGTGCGCAACTGCGGACCGGCCGGGTACCCGGGCATGCCCGAGGTCAGCAACGTGGCTCTGCCGTCCAAGCTCCTGGCCGCGGGCATCACCGACATGGTGCGCGTGTGCGACGGGCGCATGTCCGGCACCGCCTACGGGACCGTCGTGCTGCACACCTCGCCGGAGGCGGCGGTCGGCGGCCCTCTCGCGCTCGTGCAGGACGGCGACACGGTCTCCCTCGACGTTCCGGGCCGCTCGCTGGCCCTCGAGGTCGACCCCGCGGAACTGGAGCGCCGCGCCGCCGCGTGGAAACCGCCGGAGCCGCACAGCCCCCGCGGGTGGACCAAGCTGTACTGCGACACGGTCCTGCAGGCCGAACACGGCGCCGACCTGGACTTCCTGGTGGGCCGCAGCGGCCACGAGGTCCCGCGCGAATCGCACTGACCCCGTCAGCGCCGGGCACCCCGGTACTCTGGCGGTCGACCGGGCAGGGAGACGACGAGGAGGTCGGCCGTGGCACGCCGCACACCGGCTCTGCAGAGGGGTCTGGACATCCTCGAGCTGTTCACCGACGGCCGCGAGTCGGTCAGCGCGCCCGAGGTGGTGGCCGAACTCGGCCTGCCGCGCACCACCGTGCACGAGCTGCTGCACACCCTGTCCGCCCGCCACTACCTGACGCGGCACCCGGAGATCCCCGGGCGGTACCGCCCGGGCCTCCAGCTCTTCCGTCTCGGCAGCGCCTACACCGACGGCCTCGACCTGCCCACCCTGGGGCGCGAGGCCGCACGGGAGATGGTCGAGGAGTGCAACGAGACCTCGCACGTGGCCGTCCTCGACGGCGCGCACGTCGTCTACCTGGCGAAGGTCGACAGCTCGCACGCGGTCCGGATGGTCTCCAGCCTGGGCCGGCGCCTGCCCGCGCACTGCACCGCGCTCGGGAAGGTGCTGCTGGCGGCCCTGCCCGACGAGGAGGTGCTACGCCGCCTGGGTCGGGAGCGTCTGGAACCGATGAGCGCCGACAGCATCACCGACCCCGGCGAGCTCGTGCACGAGCTCGCCGGGGTACGGGAGTCGGGCTCGGCGGTGGAGGTGTGCGCGGCCAACCCGGACGTGTCCTGTGTCAGCGCCCCGGTGCGCGACCGCACGGGCCAGGTCGTGGCAGCACTGAGCATCTCCGTACCCCAGTACCGGTGGTCGGACGAGCGCTGCGCCCGACTGCGCGAGTTGGTGCGGGACGGAGCGCGCCGGTTCTCCCTCCGGCTCGGGGCGAGCGGGGCCTGACCCCAGCGCCGGGAGGCCCCGCCCCGACAAGGGAAGGACTGCCCCGGAGCCGGGATCCCCTGTTCTCCGCGCCACAGAACCCTTCTCGTCACGTCAGCAGGTAGAGCAGACAGACCAGAGCGAAGGACAGCAGCCCGACCACAGTCCCTTGGAGGGTCCACGTCTTGAGCGTCGTCGCGGTGTCCATCTCCAGGAACCCGCGCACGAGCCAGAACCCGGAGTCGTTGACGTGTGAGAGCACGATCGAACCGGCCGCCATGGCCAGCACGATCAGCACGAGCTGGACCCCTGTGAAGTCCCCTGCGGCCACCACCGGCCCGACCAACCCCGCCGCCGTCGTCACGGCGACCGTCGCCGAACCCTGTGCGACCCGCATGACCACCGAGACCAGGAACGCCGCCAGGAGCACGGGGATCCCCATGCGGTCCAGGCTCTGGGTCATGGCGTCGCCGACCCCGCTGAGGCTGAGCACGTGGCCGAACATCCCGCCTGCCCCGGTCAGCACGATGATGCTGCACACCGGCGCCAGCGCGCGGTCGATGATCCGGTCGAGGGCGTTGCCGCTGTGCCTGCGCCGCCACCCCAGGAGCCACATCGCCATGAACACGGTGATGAACAGCGCCGCGGGGGTCTGCCCGACGGCCTGGAGCGCCTGGACCCATCCGGCGTCGGCATCGACGGTCCCGGTCGCGGCGAGGGTGGACAGACCGGTGTCCATGAAGATGAGCAGCAACGGCAGCAGTAGCAGGAAGAGCAGGACGCCGAGGCCGGGCGGGGGCCCGAGGCGGTCGTCGTCCTGGCCCCCGCCGCCGAGGATCTCGGGCACGGGCAGGTGGAAGCGGTGGCCGAGCCAGAGTCCGAGCAGGTACCCGGCCAGGTACCAGGCGGGGATGCCGACCACGAGCCCGAACACGATGACCAGCCCCATGTCGGCCCCGACGATCTCGGTCGCTGCCACCGGCCCCGGGTGCGGAGGCAGCAGTGCGTGCATGACGACGAAGGCGCCGGTGGCGGGCAGGGCGTAGACGAGCACGGAGCCGCCCATGCGCCGGGCGACGGAGAAGATCACCGGCAGCATGACGACGAACGCGGCGTCGAGGAAGATCGGGAACCCGAAGAGCAGGGAGGCCACGCTCAGCGCGAGGGGGGCTCGGCGTTCGCCGAAGAGGCGTAGGAGGCCGCCGGCGAGGACCTCGGCACCGCCGGACACCTCGATCATCCGGCCGAGCATGGCGCCGAAGCCGATGAGCAGGACGACGGAGCCGAGGGTCTCGCCCATACCCTCGGTGAGGGTGGGCACGAGGTCGGCGACGGGGACGCCGGTTGCGAGGGCAGTCGCTGCGCTGACCAGGATCAGGGCCAGGATCGGGTTGAGGCGCACCCTGATGATGAGGAACAGCAGGGTGGCGACGGAGAGCACGGCGATGGCCATGAGCCATCCGACGGGAAGGGTCGCGGTGTCGAGCATGGGGGACCTGCCTGTCCGGGCCTGGGCGCGCGTCGGGGCACTGCGCCGTCGGGAGGAGGGGTGACTGCAAGCCGCTTGTTCGATATTTCGCACGTTGTCTCTGATTTCGAAGACATTCTGCCACTCGTGTGATCCAGGTCAATGGATGAAGTGATGTGAGCCACTGACGGGGCCGACGAGCGTGCACCCCCGATCGCCGTTGACCGCCGACCCCGCACGCTCTAGCCTGAATCCGAAATAAGAAACGCTGTTCGATATACAGAACAAACCGCGCTGTCGCCCGAGAGGACCCCCCGATGCGTGCGCGCGAACACCCCCGCCCACCCGGACACAGCACCCTGGAAGAGTTCGGCCTGGCGGGCCCGCCGACTCCCCCTCCCCCGTCCGAACAGGCCTTCCCCGACAGTGGCAGCTGGCGGGTGGAGATTCCCAGCGTCGAAGGGCCGGCCGCCCTGGAGGCCGTGTTCGAGGCCTCCGAAGACCTCGGTGTTCCCGTGCACCGGATATCGCAAGGTTCGGGGATCGGCATGCTGACCGACACTGAGATCGCCGCGATGGTCGGCCTGTGCCGGGAGAAGGGCGCCGAACTGTGCCTGTTCGTACGTCCCGGCGCGGACTGGGACACCGGCGCGGGCCGCACGGCCGGCACCGGTTCCGCCGCGAGCCGGAGCAGGGGCGCGGGCCAACTCGCCGCCGGCGTGGCCCAGGCCGAGCGCGCCGCAGCCCTCGGGGTGGACAGCCTGCTCGTCGCCGACGAAGGACTGCTGTGGCTCCTGCACCGGATGCGCGTGCGGGGTGACCTTCCCTCCGGGATCCGCTTCAAGGTCTCGGCGACCGCAGCTCCGGCCAACCCGGCGGCGTTCCGGGTCCAGGAGCTCCTCGGGGCCGACACCGTCAACGCCCCGCCCGACCTGGCCGTGCACCGGCTATCGGAGCTGCGCGCGGCAGGAACCGCCGCACTCGACGTCTACGTGGAGTCCCCCGACGACACCGGTGGGTTCGTGCGCCACCACGAGATCGCGGAGATCGTGCAGGCCTGCGCGCCGGTCCACGTCAAGTTCGGGTTGCGCAACGCACCCGGGCTGTACCCGTCGGGCGAACACCTGGCGCCTGCGGTCGTGGCCTCGGCCCGCGAGCGGGTACGGCGGGCCCGGCTGGGACTGGACGAGCTGGCACGGGCAGAAGGGGTTCCGGAGATGTCCCCGGTGGGTTCGCGCGGCCTCGCGGAGCCGGAGCGTTTCGCCCTGCCCGACCGGGAGGGCTGACGCGGCGCGGCCCCCGGGCCTGTGGGCGGTGGCCGCACAGGCGAGGACCCGCACCCCGACCGCGGGGCGCGGGTCCTCGATGCGTTGCCTCAGCCCCGCCGGTCGAGGGCCTCCTGCAGGGCGCGCTGCAGTTCCTCGTCCTCGGCGTGCTCGAGCTTGTCGTACATGGCAGTCTCCAGGATCGCGACGTCACCGGCGTGCGGCCGGTGGGCGGGTTGGAAGGACCGCGGGGCCCGATCCGTGGGCGGCGCGGTGGAAACGCGGGCGACACTGTCCGCGCGGAACATGGGGAGCTCAGCAGCCGGGCCGGTTCGGCCGGGCCCGCCCCGCGCCTCCGGTCGGAGGCGCATGGGGCGCCGGGCGGCGGCGCCGGCCTGTGGGGCCGGGCGCCGCTGACTCCTTGGACGCCAGACTATCGGATGTCCAACTATGTGGCCAGATCATCTCACGATACGAGACGAGGTGTGCGGTGCCGCCGGCCGATCGTGGCCCCCACCCTCGGGAGGGCCGAGCGGTCAGCCCCGGACCGCTCCCCGCCCCAGCAACAGCCGCGTCCACCGGCCCCCGGTCAAGGAGCTGATCCGGCGTTCCCACCGCACCGCTTCGCGACGCGCCTTGTCCCGGTCCTTCTCCGCCCGGCGCATCTGTGCGTGCCAGTCGGCCGGCGCGGTGTCCTCCCCCTGCAGCAGCAGATCGGGCTCCATCGTGTGCTCACCCCAGACCTGGACCACACCGTCGTCCCTATCGGCCCCGTCTCCCCAGAGCCGGCGAGCACGTGCGAGCGCCGAGACACGGACCAGGACGGGGCCGACACACCCCCGGGCCCGGACGATGCCGGCCTGCTGCGCGTCGGCCGCACCGGTCGTCCTCGCCACGATCCGGGGATGCGGAGCGACCCCGGACGGGACCGACAGGACGAACGGCACGTCAGGGTCGACCTCCGGGGCGTGCGACGCGCACCTGACCCTGGGCTCACAGCGGTAGTGCTCGTGGAGCAGCCTGAGATCGACATCGGGGTCGTCCACGCCGCCGTTCCGGCCCGGCGTGACGCGCTCCCACGACCCGACGAGGGTGACACGTATGTCCCAGGGGTCCTCCGCCAGTAGGCGGTCCACCTTCCCCGCCACTGCGTCGTAGGGCTCCCCGCCGGTCTCGACCACCACGTCGACGAACGGCACTTGCCAGGAGCGCACCGGTGCGGCGCGGCGCGTGAAGTGCCGTGGGACCCGGTTCTCCATGAAGGGCCGGGCAGCCCTCTGGGCCTCTTCCTGCCTGTCCTCCGTGCGGGGACGGCCCTGGTGCCAAGCGACGGTTTCGAGCTCCGGAACGACGACGGCCCCGTGCTGGACCAGGCGGTGGGCGAGCTCGCTGTCCTCACCGAGGACCATCGAGGTGTCGACCCCGCCGGCCTCGTCGAACAACGCCCGGGAGACCGAGAGCGAGGCGCCGATGCAGACCTCCCAAGCCCTGGGGCCTGCCTCGCGCAAGGTGTCCGTCCGCGCGAGGATGCGTTCGATCCAGGACATGGTCCCCCGGTCCGCTCCGACCAGGTTCTCCACGCCTTCCGCCCTCACCTGCCGGTGGAGTTCCTCGGGAGCGACACCGTGCAGGGCCCCGGTGTACACGAGCCGGCCGGTGACCGCCGCAAGGCGCGTGCGATGGTGCCACCGCATGTGCGCCTCGACATGGCGGTACCCCGCCACCACGTCCGCGTCCAGGCGCAGGACCACCGTGCCCGACGTGGCCGCCACCCCTGCCGCGAAGGCGTGGCCGGGACCCCAGCCGTTCTGCGGTGCACGCACCAGCCGGGTGCGCTCCGGACACAGAGCGGGCAGC